>CP006977.1:687306-1030960 GCA_000508305.1 Sulfolobus acidocaldarius SUSAZ | reverse complement strand
TTCTAATACTTATATAAGCCTATATGAACTCTGTTTACAGATGATGAACACTGGCTGTATTGACCAAATGATATAAAAACCTTCTAATGTCTGATATCTCATGAATCCCGTACATATTCTTGCAAAGAAAGGAGATGTGGCAGAAAGAGTAATAATAGCAGGTGATCCGGGCAGAGTAAGGTATATAGCTAAATTCTTAGACGATGTAAGGACAGTAAACGAGAACAGGGGATTTCTTGTATATACAGGCAAGTATAAGGGTATTGATATCTCAGTTGCAACTCATGGTATAGGTGGTCCTTCCATAGCTATAGTATTAGAGGAATTAATCATGTTAGGAGGAAAGACATTTGTGAGGTTTGGAACTACCGGAGCACTAGCATCAGATATAGAAATAGGCGACTACATCCTAGTTTCTGGTGCTTCCTATAATCCCAGTAGTATAGTATATCAATATTTCAAGGAAAACGTCTGCATTTCAGCAACCCCAGACTTTGAATTAAGTTCAGCACTTTACAACTCCTTCAAGAACAGAAAGTTAAAGTTTCATGTGGGTAACGTTTTCAGTAGTGATGCATTTTATGCTGAGGATGCCGAATTTGCGAAAAGATGGTATGAGAGGGGTAATATCGCAGTAGAGATGGAATGCTCTACACTGTTTATACTGAGCAGATCGAGAAAAGTGAGAAGTGGGGCAGTGTTAGTTGTTTCAGACAATTTAGTTAAAGGGGGATGGATATCAAAAGAGGAGTTAGAAAACAAAGTTAAGGAAGGAGTATATGCTGTACTAGACGCATTAATATTAGTTTAACAAAATAATATATCGTGAAATTAATAAGAGATCCAATACATGGTTACATAGAAATAGATGACGAAATACTAAAGATAGTTTCCTCTAGAGTATTTCAGAGGCTAAGATTAATCTCTCAGAATGCTATGGCACATTTAGTCTATCCTGGTATGAGACACTCCAGATTTGAACATAGTCTTGGTGTAATGCAGTTAGCTGGAGAGTTTGCACGTTTTGTTAAACCCCCTTTTTTCACCCCTGGTTATGAAAGATTGGTTAAAATAGCAGGGTTACTTCATGATATAGGTCATTTAGCCTTTTCCCACACCTTTGAATCTGCTTTACAAGTTGCCAACGAGATATATGGCGTTAAAGACGTATTATATGAAGGCAAAAAGACTCACGTTAAAATAGGAGTTAAAATAATCCAGGAGAATCTATCTTCTATATTAGAAGCCATAAAAGATTCCACTATTTCCGACCCAATAAAATTTCTAACAAACGTGCTTGAGGAGAATGTAAGAAGTGAAGAGGAACGCTTTGCGTTACAAATAATCTCAAACTTCATTGACGCTGACAGAGGAGATTATTTATTGAGAGATTCGTACTATGCAGGTGTTGGATATGGCTCCTATGACATTGAAAGACTTAAGAGAGTTTTAGTTTATGTGGATGGTAGAATAGCAGTTCTGAGGAAGGCTATACCTATTGTTGAACAATTTCTATTAGCAAGGATGTATATGTTCGAGAACGTATACTTCCATAGCGTTGTAGGAATGTATAATTCTATCCTATCTCATGCAATTGCTAAGATGATACAAACTGGGTTATTAGATTTATCAAGACTCTTGGAAATAACGGATATAAATGTGTTATCAAAGCTCGATAAGTTAGATGAAAGATATAAACGAGCCCTTCTTTACAGGGAAGGATATAGGAGGATAAAAAAAGAGGTTATAAACGAATGCCTAAATCGAGTGGATAGAGATGAACTAATAAATCTGAGCAGGGAAACTGACGGAAAGATCATTTATCATGAGTTCTTTGATGTTCCGTATAAAGAAGAAAAGGAAGCTGTCTACATATTTGATGGAAGTAAGCTCCAAGAGTTATCTAAAGTATCTAACTTGATAACTGCCGTCAAGGATTTAAAAAAAGCTGTAATAGTTTACCATGTGAGCGAGGAGGACAGAATTAAGAAGTATAAAGAGATCCTGTCTAACTGCGAATAACTCTAGGTCCCCTTCCAACTTTCGTTATTATATAATCCTTTATTCCTATACTATTTAGATACTGAGTAATTTCATCAAGGTGCTTTTTTGTCGTGAATATATGTGGATTTGGTCCAGCGTCAAAAGTGTAAGCAGCATTTCCAAATTCTTGTATCCATTCCATTATCTTGAAAGATGTGTCATTTAGATAAAAGAACGATGGCCATGAATCAAGGATAACAGCATGCATACTATTACTATGCCTCATGGTCCAATAATAGAACTCTTTTTCGTCCTTCTTCTTAATACTATCTATGACTAAAGGTAACGTATCTTCAATAAACTTAAGTCTACACTCCATCAGTGAAGAAGATAAGGCTGTATTCTTCATCCCCTTCCTCGAGGAAACCTTCTTCTCTTTCAGCTGAATTAGCGGAATAATATCTATTAGGTCTTCCCAGTGATCCTCAGGAAAAATTTGATAACAATATGAATCTTCCCCATCTTCCTGACTACCCTTTTCCCATATTACAAATCCACCAATTGTGCTTCTACAAGCACTACCTGATCCAATTCTGGCTATTTTGGATAATTCCCTTTGGCTTAAACCCAAACCCAGTGCATCATTTAACGCATAAACTAATGCAGCTATACCTGCTGCAGACGAGGCTAAACCGACTGATTTAGGGAAATTCATGTACGACTCAACTTTTACGTAGAATTTTTTACCGTAGAGATCTCTGAAAATATTAATAACTCTCCCTCCGTATTCTTCAAATTCTTCCTCTCTTAACCTCTGTTGATTTACGTATATTTCATCCTTTTGTAAATCGGCTGAAACAGTTACCCTAGTCCTCACTTCTAATTTCTCCAAGCTTATGGACAATGAGGAATTCAAAGGGAGATTTAATTTATCGTCTCTTTTACCCCAATATTTTACTATTGCTATATTGGAAGGAGCAATAGCCTCTCCTTCAAGTTTCAACCTTAAGCCCCTCGTCTTCCTTCAAATTAATAACATATATTCCTTTAATTTTCTTCCATTCCTCTACAACCCTTGAAAGATCATAACCTATTGCGAAGACTGACTCGCCTCCAGCTCCGGGGGACATAGCTATTAGTGCATCATACTTTTCAGCTATTCTCCTTAACTCTATGGTTTTTTCGTTCTCTATTTTTACACCTATCACATTTTCAGCTAATTGCTCTAACATGACTCTGGATAATTTTAAGTGCTCTACAGCCTGTTCCAGTTTGTTATCTTTCAATAACTTTATGGCAAATGAGTTCTCAGCATCAATGTATTTCATCATTTGCTTAAACTGTTCCAAATCTCTTTTTTCAACGAATTTCGCCACGGAGTTCACAGTATCATAGCTTTCCCCAATGAATGCCAGTGCCATTTGGTATCTGTCCCCTAATCTAAGAGGCTCGATGTAAGTGTCTAAACTTTGTATATCGGTGAATCTCTTGTAAACTATTGAGCCATAAACTGCGGTAGCTATGTCAAATCCACTACCTATACCTCTTTGTCTTTGATAGTTTGCTACTTGCGATATTTTGTGTATCTCGTTTAAGTTTACATTTTCGTTTATTAGAGCATACAAACATGCAGTTAAGGCAACTGTGGATGCGGAAGAGCTTCCTAGACCTGTTTTTCTACCCTCAAGCAAGAAGTCTTTGTCGTTTATTAGCTTAACATGAACTTTTGGTAAATTAGGGAACTGTGATATGACACTTTCGATTAGGGAATTTCCTTTACCCTTAAAGACTCCGTAACTAGTCTCAAATAAAGAATCATCTGAAGGAGAGTACTCACATTCGGCTCTTACTCTTTTATTGATTGCTATTGAATGAGATATTCCTCCAAAGACAACGGAGTAACTACCTATCCATAAAACTTTTCCTGGGGCACTAGCTACTACTTTTTTTATCTTTTTTCACCATAATCAGTGTATGGAGTTTGAGCAAAAAAGAGATAGGCTAGTCTTAACTACGATAGCTCAGGCGGGTCCTTCCGGCTTAGATTCTAGAACTCTATTCTCTAATTTGTCATTATTCGTAACGGCTGAGTCGATACAGAGAAGTATTGAAAACTTGTTCATAAAGGGAGATGTGGTTATAGTTAATACAGGTGGAGAAGTAAGGTATATAGCATCCAAGACCGTTAGAGATTCATTACTCACGTTAGAAATCCAGAAAGTTAGACTGGTCGAGTACTTAAAAGAGCTGAGTAAAAAGAAAGATGAAATACTGAAGATTGAGGATAAGTCAAAACAGGCTGAGGAGTTAAGAAAACTCATAGGTAGGGGTTTCGTGTTAATAGCCACAGGTTTGTTAAGTTTATATGAGAAAAGACCTGAAACAACAATACCTGAATATATAGAGGCACTTCAACCTTTAGTAGACGTTTTAGAGAAATTAGCTAAAATGGTTGAGATTCCATACTCTAAAGAGGAACTAGATAACATACTTAAGCTTATAGAGAAGTATAGAGGAGAAAAAGATTATCAGATAATGAAGGATCTAATAGAACATGAGACAGCCAAGAATCAATGAGTTCTATATCCTAGCCATATCCTCACTTATGACTTGGTCAATGAGTTTAGAACAATTCAGTAAATCATTTCGCATTTTATCCTCAAAGTTAATAATCAGAGTGTAGTAATACTTTGGTCTTCCTATCCTTTTATCTGTCTTCTTTTCCCTTGTGATTAAACCTATATCCATCAATTTTTTGAGACTATTCTCTATTGTTGTTTTACTAACCTTCATCATGTCAGATAGCTCTTCAGACGTTATAGACTTCCTCAGTTCTATCAATTTTAATAAACAGTCAACATCAGTGTCCGAAATCTTATAACAACATCGTATTACTTCTTTATTTAAGCCCATTTTTTCTTGGCTCACATAATATATTCAATTTTTAACCTAATAAAAATTTCTCTAGTTTATACTATGTTATATTCAATTACATAACTAATTGCGATATTGCAATTTTTTGCCAATCATAGCATAATATAAAACTTTTGGTATGTGCAACTTTATGAATCTTTAAAAATAAAGGTTATTTTTGATTAAGCAAACGGATTAAAACATATTAGATGCCAAGAAATTTTACTGTCAATATACTAAGTATTTTTAAGAGCAACATAAGGATTACTTAGTCGTAATAAAATAGTAATTCGTCATATGACTAGGACACAGTGTGTTGTAATCAAATATCTTAAAAGAAAGAGTTTTTTATGAGATATTTATAGTAATGTTTATGACCGATGAAAGTAGCGGATTTTTTGATCAGGAAAAAATAACATATATGTTAAATCTAGAGAAACTTGCCTCATACATAGGTCTCAAAGTTGTTAAGGTAAGTAAAGGATATGCAGAGACCACTTTTGACTACTCTGAAAACGTCACAAGATTAGGCGGTATTCTCCATGGCGGAGTTATAATGACAGTATTAGATTACACAGGTGGAATTGCCACTATGACAGTTAATGAAGGGTTCAACCAAGTTACACAGGAATTAAAGGTTAACTTTCTGGAAGCTATGAAAGATGGTCCCTTCAAGTGTATAGGTAAGGTAATAAGAGCAGGTAAAACTACAGTCGTAGTTGACTTAAGCCTATATGACGCAAATAATGTCCTAGGGGCAAAAGCTCTAGGAACTTGGCATATCTTAAGAAAGTGATATAATGTCAACGAAAAGAATAGTTGTTGTAGGCGGAGGTCATAACGGATTAATACTTTCTGCATTACTCGCTGAACAGGGTGCTAAGGTAACACTCTTAGAGGCTAACAATAAGTTAGGGGGAATGGCAGATACTATCGAAATAAAGGGTGTGAAGTTAAGTAGAGCATCATATGTATTGGGTCTCATGCCAGGTTTTCTTATCAATAAATTTAAAATTCCATTACTTTACAATGATGTCTTTCAGGTCTTCTACGTCAACAATAAGGTAATACCATTCTACAGAGATTCAAGGAAGAGAATAGAAGAAATGATAAAGGCTGGTGAGACTAGATATCCTGAATTTGAAGATAAATTGTTGAAGTTTAAGAAGATGCTCTATGACAAATTTACCTTTGTAGAGAAACCACCAACAAAGGATTCAATCCTTGAAGAAGCCAAGAAATACGGTTTAGAGGAATTCATTGAGGAACCAGCTAAGAAAGTACTGTCAGAGTACATATCTGAGGAGTACCATGAGTTCTTTATATATCCAGGAATGGAGAGGACTTCAGCGTATGTTATTGCCTACTTCTTTTCCCCTGAATGGTCTTTGGTAGAGGGTGGGATGGGTACAGTAAGTCAGAAAATTGCAGAGTATGCTATCGATAGGGGAGTGGAAGTAAGAGTGAACAGCAAGGTAGAAGAGTTCATAGTAAGAGACGATAAGGTGGTTGGTGTAAGGTTGGGTAACACTGTGGTTGACGGTGATGTATTTGTGATAGCCACTAGTCCGTTACAATTTCCTGAGCTCGTTCCCAATGTCCCTAAGAGAGGGTATTACCCCGGATGGAAGAAATACAATGTTATTTTATCGGACTACCCTAGGTTTCCTGAGAAGCTTAAGGGTCTTGAGAATTCCCTTCTTGACACTGAATTTGGTGAGTTGTTATTCCCATCTATCTTAGATAAAAGTAGAAACGGTGTAGTGATGGAAACCATGGCTGACCTGGAAGATCTCTACGAAATGTTCCCAGATCTTAAAAGTAAAGTCAAGTATGTCGATGAATTGGATGCATTTAACGCAGAAAAGATCTATAACTTGCCTTACGGCGATTTGAACCATCTACCAATGAGGGAGGAATTTATCCTTGAAAAGAGGCTTGGATATGAAACAAAATATGATAATGTTTACTTATGTAGTGCAGGGACTTATCCAGGTGGTCAAGTTACAGGCATTCCTGCAGTGAATGTAGCCAATTTAATACTAAGGAAGTACTTTACTAGGTCAACTTTTGTTGTCAGTTAGTTCCTTAACTTTTTCTATGTCTTTTTCTGCTTCTTGATCCATTCCTAGCTTCATGTAAACTTTAGCTCTCCTGTAATAAGCCTTAACTAGTTCAGGCTTATACTTTATCGCCTTACTGTAATAGTTTACGGCTTCATTCAATTTACCTCTCTGTTCCAATATTATGCCTTTACTAAAGTATAACTCAGCATAATATGGGTTTAGGTTGATCGCCATATCTATGTCATCCTCATATTCTAACCCCAGCTCTGCTTTCACTAGAGCTCTGTAATAGTATAGCTCAGCATCCATAGGGTATTCTCTTAAGGCTATTGTTATAGATCTCAGTGCCCCATAATAATTTGCAGTATGGTAATCCACTATTCCCTTTACCTTGTGGAACAGAGGAGAGTTGGAGTTTATATTAGCTATCTCTTCTTTTGCCTTATCAAAATTCTCCATTTTAATGTAAATTAATGCTCTCAATATCTTTGATTCATCAGTTGTTTCGTCCTTTATTTCATTTAATGCGTCTTGATACAAACCCTTTTGAATATAAATTCTAGCTACTTCGAGCCTATTATTAGCCTGTCTAAAGGCTTCAAGTGCCTCTTCATCCTTACCTAACTCCAATAATATCTTTCCTAATAAGTTATATATGTCGGGGGATGGACTACTCTTAATAATTTCATTAATCTTTCTTAGTGCATAGTTTAAATTACCCTCTTGGTAAGCTCTTACAACTTCCTCCATATATTAAAAATATGATTACTCAACTTATAACTCCTTTTTTTATTTAATATCAAAAAACCTTTATCATCATCTAAAATCCGTAAGAAAACATATTCCTAGCTCTGAAAGGACAAAGTAATAAGGGGAAGAGAGACTTTTTAAATCAAAACTCAATTCATCACACACGTGATTGTCTCGTCATCAATAGTATTTGATATATTTAATTACATAGGTATAGTTGCCTTTGCAATCTCAGGGGCAATAAAAGCAGTAAAGAGGGGCATGGATCTTTTAGGAGTTCTAGTATTAGGTTTCTCAACAGCCTTAGGAGGAGGTATTATATCGAATTTATTGCTAGGTAAAACTCCCCCCACAAATTTAATCTATTATCCTTATCCTATTATCGCATTTCTCGCTAGTTTAGCTACCTTCATTTTCTATAGGATATTCACCAATATGGGAAAACCTCTACTGTACGCTGATGCAATTGGGTTAGGCGCTTTTGCATCTTCAGGTGCTTCATTAGCCTACTCAGTCTCCAACAATGTAATCCTAGTTGTAATAGTGGGAGCTATAACAGCAGTAGGAGGTGGAGTTATTAGGGACATACTATCAAATGAAGTGCCTTTAATCCTCACTAGAGAGTTTTATGCTACCACAGCTGTAATAGGTTCTTTTGTGTATTTCATAGCCTCTGATCTCTCTGTGCCTGAAGATGTAGCTTTAATTGTCTCATTTCTAATAACTTTGATTTTACGGATTTTAGCAATGGAACTAAAATGGGAACTACCGAGAAAAAAGATAGAATAATGTAACAGTGATAATACTGATGGGAATTTGGGATTGCCTTCCAACTTATCTCCTTAAACTATATCTCGCCTTCCTCTTCTCTGTAGCTCTATCTACCTCTTTAGCTTTCTTATTTTCAGATAAGACCCAGTAATCTCTTATTCTAGCAAGAGCCTCTCGGTAATCTTTTACACCCTTCAACATTTCCGCTAAGGTGTTATTTCCAATATATCTTAACCATGCTACTATATGACCTTGCTCTAAATGCCAATTAACACATAGAGGATCAGCTGAACCAATTCTCATAATCTCTCTTTCAAGTTCTTTTTCGTTATGGGCTACTCCTACTACTTTATCATATGATTTAAAATAGAAGGGCTCATTCATTTCACCTATTACTTTTTCCTTCACAACATTAATAAAGGAGAGGGCTAATTATCAGTTATAAATACTAAAAACTTAATGATTTTAAATTATAATACAAAAAAAGTGTTTTATTAATTAACCAATTTTATCAATTTTAAAGTCTAAATAAAATATTTATCATTAAAGCCATTTTACCTACTAAAATAAAAATTTTTGATTACAATAAATATTACTATTGAGAAAACACATTATTAGTATAGCTCTGTGAAACAAAGTTATTGAGTATTACGCTAATCAAGTAATACCACTATGTCAAGATATTAGAGATAATTTTATTGGCTTAATTTCTTTAAAAAAACATAGAACAAATAGAAATTTATTCCAGTTTAGTTAGTTCTATACCGCTAATTTTTATTAAATGAATTCATTTGATATCTATTTTTTGAATGCATACTGAGTTATACTTTCCTTCCAAATATAAATACAATAAGGAAATTACATCCAAGGTATATCTCCTTGGTGATTGCTTTGAGTTGTAATATCCATGTTCGTAATATCCTTCTCTCTGGGTTTAGATCTAGTTTTAATCTCCTGTTATTTACTGGTCTAGATGAAGAGACCTAACTAATGAAAATGAGTGGAAATAATAAAAATAGTCGTTAAAAACAACTATTTCCTTACCTGTAGTAAGTCTATGTTAAAACCCTTCAAGAAATAGTGATTATCCAAAAGAGATAATCAATAACAGGAATACAAATTTATATTTCATCACCTTTTCCTTCTCTCCTCACAGCACTGTCCTTCTCTACCAATTTTAGAAATTATGACAAAACACTAATTCCAATCATATTAACTATTCTACGTTATAGCTCATCCGCGAAGACAACGTTTGATATGCTTTTATCTATCTCTTTCTCTTTTTTGAATATAGCGTTGATTTTCAGTTCTTGAGCAGCTCCTATATTAAACGCATCCACTATAGAAAGACTGTGGGCACATTTTATTTCAGCAGCCTTCCTAGCAAACCTCATACTATCAACTATTCCGAAAAATCCGCTTTTTAGTAGTTTTTGAATAACTTCGCTTGACCTCTTATTCCCATATTTTCTACATGTAACATATTGTAGCTCTGTCAAGGTAAGGTCTGTTATTAGGGGCTCAATTTGGTTTTGGATAATTAATCTTGTTATCTTTTCTCCTATATCTGAGCCCTCAAGAATTTCAACTAGAACGCCGGTATCAATAATTGCTTTCATCTTCTTCCCTAGCCTTCTCTAATTCTTCCCTAATCCCTTTCATTGAACCGAGTAGTGAGAGCAATAATTGAGGATCTTTTTTTACCTCTTTACTCTTGTCATAAAAGTCTATGAGGAATTTTATTGTATCGTTGATACTTACTTTTTCTCCCTTATTTTGTTGCAGTTCTGACGATATTCTGATAAGGCTTCTTTTTACTTCATCATCTACTCTGACAAGTGTACTCATATGTTATAGTTAGTTAAGGATATAAATAAAGTTTACTTTGTTAACAACCTTCCCAAACAAATTGATTAAGCTTTTCACAACCTTTGTCTCGAAACTAGGTTTTGAAGTCAACCTCATGTTATAGCTATACAGATTATATTGATACCAGTTACTAATATGTGAAGCAAGGTGCAATACAATTTATCTTAATCTTTTTAAAATAATTTTAATTTCTTTTAACTAAATAAAGTATCTTTCATAACAACTATCTATATCCTATCTCTAGAGTCTACATACGTTAATTTTAGGGATTAAATTTTATGTTGTCAATAATTATTCATTAATTCTCAGTTCTAGGAGAATTTAACATTAATCTTCTTTCTCTATAGTTTTATTGATTTATACTATCATTTTCCGCGAAAAATTGTTGGTGGAGTGGAAACTTGGCAATCTTTAAACTTTATCTTGTTTCAACGTTTTATCCTTATTTTTGTTGCTACTAAGGTGGTTGAAAACTGGGTGTAAAGTTATCAAGTTAAGTTGAAGTTAACTTAACACTGTATTATGTTGTCTTGATTTAGAGAAAGCAGAAAACCTAAAATGGAGAGGAAACAGAGGATTTTTTAATCATAACATAAATTGAAAGTAATACGGTACTTACGTATTACACATAAGGAAAACTCCACTGACATAGCTTATTTCTTTATCTAAATTTCAAAAGTCAGGTGTTGCGGTAGCATATGCTATTTTTTTGTTGAAAGGCTCAAATTAGAAGCTTTTTCTGTGAAATACAGTGATAGTTAATAGAAATTATAACTTATTAATTTTCCCTTATTTCTCCATGTTTTCTGACTCATAGTCCTAAAATTACAAATTAATGAAAGCCTCGCCCTTTATGGCGGGGAGGAAGCCAGATGATGAGAGTTAAAATAACAAAATGGGAGAGTAATCGATTTTTATTGAGACTTCACAATACGATATATATGGATACAAAAGTTGTAATTAGAAGAGATCAGTGGAAACCAGGATCGGCGATGGAAATAAGACGTGGCGTTAAGGATTGGAAAGTAATATATCCAGAGACTGGTTTTCCTGTTAAATCCTTAGTTTTAGGTGTAGTTGAGGTAGAGCCAAATAACTCAACTCCTCTTCATAGACATAACTGCGAAGAAGTATATTATATTCTAGACGGAGAAGGTGTAGTTGAAATTAATGGAGTAAAATACGAGATTAAGGCTAGCGATTCAGTTTATATTAAGGAGAATACTCCACACAGGGTCTTTAATACAGGTAAGACTACGCTTAGGTATGTTGCAGTAGCTGGAATTATGTTTGTTCCTTTGTTACCTAATTGGCCAACTGAGAGTCCATATGAATTTGTTGGAGAGCAATAATCAAATTGATCCTATTTTCTCGCTGAAAGACTCTTAGATGGATTAAGGGAGAATAAAAACGCTACAGCATAACATTTAATCCTGACATTTAATCATGTTCTCGTATCCTAGCGCTGAAGCAGTCAAGTTTATCTCACCTACAGTCATGAAGTTATTTTATAGTCAGAAACTAGTGACCACGCATGGCAGCTATCAAAGCATATACAATAGGGCATTCAAACAGGACCATTAGCGAGTTCTTAAATCTTCTTTTAGCCTGTAAAATAGAGGTTTTAATTGATGTTAGGAGATGGCCTAGGAATAAGAGTTTCCCTCATTTTAACTAAGGAGAATTTATCCATAACTCTTGAGGATAACGGTATTCAATATATCTGGTTTGAGAGTTTAGGAGGGTATAGGAGTTGGCAAAGACATCAAAGACGAGGGTATTGGAAGATGTTTTAAGGACGATACCTTTAGAGCCTTTGCCACGTATATCCTCAAGTCAGTTGATGCTAAAAAAGCACTGGAAGACCTTTTGCACTTATGTTCAACTAGCACGGTAGCTATAATGTGTGCTGAAAGCCTTCCGTGGAACTGCCATAGGAAGATAATATCTGATTGGCTCTACTACAAATCAGTGGAAGTTATTCACTTACTCGGAAAGAATAAGACTATTAGTCATAGGCTTACAGAGTGCGCTAGGATAGAAAACGGAAAACTAAAATACTTATAAGACGAGCGTCTAGTATAGTTTATTATCTATCAAAATGCATAGTAGTCTATGTCATATCAGAGTTTGAAAAATAAAGTTGTAATTGTAACTGGTGCAGGAAGTGGAATAGGTAAAGCTATAGCTAAGAAATTTGCTCTTAACGATTCTATCGTTGTAGCAGTTGAGCTGTTAGAGGATAGGTTAAATCAGATTGTTCAGGAGTTAAGGGGCATGGGCAAAGAAGTACTTGGGGTAAAGGCTGACGTTTCAAAGAAAAAAGACGTAGAGGAATTTGTGAGAAAGACTTTTGAAACATATTCTAGGATTGATGTACTTTGTAACAACGCAGGAATAATGGACGGAGCTACTCCTGTAGCTGAGGTTAGTGATGAGTTATGGGAGAGGGTTTTAGCTGTAAACCTATATTCAGCATTTTACTCTTCGAGGGCTGTAATCCCTATAATGCTCAAGCAGGGTAAAGGTGTTATTATAAATACTGCATCAATTGCTGGTATAAGGGGAGGCTTTGCTGGTGCTCCATACACAGTCGCAAAACACGGTTTGATAGGTTTGACCAGAAGTATTGCTGCGCATTATGGTGATCAGGGAATAAGGGCTGTAGCTGTTCTTCCTGGTACAGTTAAGACAAATATAGGGCTTGGTAGTTCTAAGCCTAGTGAATTAGGTATGAGGACTCTTACAAAACTTATGAGTCTTTCTTCAAGATTGGCTGAGCCAGAAGATATAGCTAATGTAATAGTCTTTTTAGCATCAGATGAGGCATACTTTGTAAACGGAGATGCTGTGGTTGTAGATGGTGGTTTAACTGTACTGTAATGTTTTATCTTTTCTTTTTTTGTTAGAGTTTCTTTATAAAAGGGATTTTTAACGAAAGATCATGCTTAATCTATTCTCTATTTCCAAAAAATTTATTTTGAGTCACGGATACCAAAGTCCGTGGCACTAAGGTACAAAGAGTCTCTGAATGCTAACATCTCCCAGTTTCTCCTGTTCCTTGCGACCAGTATAATGGGCGCAAACGCTTATCTTAACACATGGACAGTTGTTGCTGATCTCGTAATAGTGACATTGGCTGGAATTGTTTTGTTCTTAGATTTCAAAGAGGTAAATGAGCGTATACTTACATATATAATTTACACCGAACTGGCACTAATTCCAATCTTTTACATCATACTTACTCAGAATATATGGTTATTTCTGTTCACGTATGTGATTTTGGGTCTAGGTATATATTTCAGAAAATTGAAAGTCTTTAGCCTAATATTTTTCTTAGCTTCAATGATCTATTTTTTACAAATAAGAGTGTTTTTCGGTACGGATTCTTCAATGATATCTTACTACTCTGCGTACCTTTTTTTGCATGGTCTTAACCCTTATAATCCTATAAATACTGCTAATGTCTACCAGTTTTACCATCAAAATATTTACCTCTCTTATCCAACTCCCATACTTACTGGCGGTTTTGTGACTAACCTGAATTATCCTTCATTATCATTTCTCGTTCTTATACCTGCAGTCCTGCTAAAGATTTCTCCAAACTACGTTTATCTGACATTTGATCTATTGATAGGTATCATTACATTCTTTTACCTGTCTGAAAAGGAATATGCTTTATTTATAAGTGCCTACCTAATACCCTCATACATATTTTATTCAACAGGAGGAGTTACTGATATCGTATGGGTGTTCTTTCTATTATTATCTTTGCTAGTAAAAGACGTAAAATGGAAGGGTGTATTTTATGGTCTATCAATAGCATATAAGCAGACTCCCCTTGTAATTTTGCCATTTTACTTAATATCATATAGAAAGGATCTAAAGAAATTTCTTATCCCAGCAGTGTTGATATTTTTCCTCTTTAATGGTTATTTCATTCTGATTAATCCTAGTTACTATATTCAAGGTGTAGTAACGCCTATGGATAGCTCCCTGTTACAGATAGGTTATGGTTATAATTTGTTATCGTTTACCAATATCTTTTATCTTTACCCACTGTTCTTCACTGTAGCCCCAATTCTGATAGTCATAATGGGTCTGATTCTCTTTAGAAATAAATGGTATGGGATAGCATATTTCGCCTTTCTATTTTTGTACAGGGTACTGTGGAATTATCTAATATATTGGCCAATGTTCTGCTATACAAACACTCTAAATAATAACGATAACAGTAGTATTTCACTGGGCAGAGGGAGTAAGACAGTAATAATTTCCATGTTTCTTCTAGCTATACTAGGCTTCGCATTCTTTTTCCATTACAATTTTCTCTCATATTCCAATTCAATTCATATCGACGTACTAAAGGTAGATTATGACAGTCAGGGTTACATAATGAGTATGCTCCTGAATGTGAGCTATAATGGTCCTAGTCCAATCACTCCGTTGTTCAGAATACTTGTTGATTCAGCAGGTCCACCTAATGGATTTGTCTGGATATCGAATTCCACCAACCTCAAAAGTGGAGAATGGGAAATAGTTAATATATCTGCACCTCTGCCTCAACTCTACATTAGCCCAGACACTAAAATATTGATGATAAATGCATATTACTCAGTTTACCAAGGCTTTCAAGATATAAACTTACGATATGAACACGGTACGTAAATTTATATAACTGTTTTATTAAACTTTATAACGTGCTTTCTGAACGTCTATGGGAGTCAATATCTGATGTTTATTCTGCAATATTATCACATCCTTTTATTACAGGATTAGTGAGTGGAAAATTAGAAGAAGAAAGGTTTAAATATTATATAATTCAGGACTATCATTACTTAAAAGATTTCAGTAAAGCACTAGCCGTTTTGTCGGCTAAAGCAGACTCTCAAGAGCAATCAGTTCTATTTGCTACACATGTTTCAGATGTTATAAAAGTGGAAAGGGATCTTCATAATTATTTCTTCACTAACTGGAAGATAAATCCTGAAGATTTTGAACAATCTCCGTCTAACCTTATGTATACTTCTTATTTATTATCTACTGTATATTCAAGACCCTTCTATGAAGGTGTGGCTGTTGTTCTTCCTTGCTATTGGATTTATATGGAAGTAGGCAGGGAGTTAACAAAGAAAGGCTCTCCAAATCCATTATACAAAAGATGGATAGATACTTATGGAGGAGAAGAGTACGAAGTTGGAGTTAAGAACGTATTAAATATAATAAATTCTTTTAAATTGACTGATAGCCAAGAGAAAATGATGTTTAAGCACTTTAGACTAGCATCAATTTTCGAGTATATGTTCTGGGATATGGCTTATAGATTAGAAAGGTTTCCTTTTAAGATTAAAGCATGATCTATTTTCACCGACTTTTACCTTAGACTGTGATTTAAAGGATACATCTCTTTTTTGTTTGTTTTAGTTGTATTACTGATTAAGTTAATACCACTATGGAGATTTATTTTTCTATTGAGTTAACCAGTGTTCCTACTTCTGTTTTAATGTGAATAAAATCTAAAAACGTGAGTTTCTTATAGTAACTAGTGAGCGAATTGGTCTTTACTGAACAATGATGACTGCACGTCAGAGCGATTGGTATTATGTAGCATTTTGGTTTAAAATTCTTCTGGTCAAACTTTTAGAATCATGATTAATAAGGACGTGGTTATTTCAGTTCTTCAGGAACTTTATGATGGAAAACCGATAGCTTTTTCAAAAATAAAAAGAAGAATTAAGGAGGATCCTGAGGACATAGAGAAAGTATTAACTGAATTGGAGAGTGAGGGTTTAGTAAAGAAGTATGACGTTAACGGTGGAAAATCATATGAGCTCGTTAAAGTTGATTCTAATGCTATTGTAATAGGTTTATTAAGAGAAATAAAGGACGAGATAAAGAAACTTGAGGAAATAGTTGGTGAGAAGTGGAAACTTAACGTTGGTTCTTTTGACGAGATCTATGATAAGGTTAAAGACAACCTGGGATATGCGTCATTAGAAAATATCAGGGTTGAACTTGGGCTGACAAAAGAGGAATTTTATTCTAAATTTAGGTCTTATGTGGAATCTAATTATGATTTAATTGCAGGAGGAAATGAGGGATACGTAAGGAAAGGAGCTGTATATGGAATAGTGAAAAGAAAGAAGAGGTGAAAAAGTATGATATGTAATATACCCAAGGTTACAGTTACAACTTGGTCTGCTAAGAATGTTATTTTAGCTGGACCCACATATAAGCAATATTTGAGTAAATCGTTAGAAGTCATAAAGAACAAGGATATTGCGTCCATTATAGGGCAACCTGGTATGGGGAAGACAACCATTCTCAAGAAGGTTGAGGAGGTTGTCAGTAAAGAAAAGTTCACATTATTCCTAGACCTTTCAAGCAAGGGAGATATAGAGAGTGAATTCTGGGACAAGATTGATACATTCATGGTGAAGAACATTGTAATAGGCAAAATGGATAGGAAAAAGTACAAGTACGGCTTCCTGAAGAAGCTAACTGGAGTAAGTTTTGAAAATCACCTTTACTCCATGTGCGGTAAACTGGATGATTTCTTACTGAGGTTATATTGTTTAGACTACGGTAGGGACTTTGACGGTATACTGAAGTTTGTAAATGATTTGAAAAACGTCATGGATGTCATAATTTTAGTTGATGAGATTAGGGACGGTCATCTATCTAAAATACATAGACTGATAAATTCTGGTCTAAATGTGCCTATTTTAATGGCAATTCCAACTGATGCTTACAATAAAGTTACCGATTTAGCCATAAGGAGAAGACTAGATGAGAGCAGGATAAGTTTAGACAGTGCTCTCACATCTGATGATATTAAAGAGATAGTGGAAGCTTATTGCAAGCCAATATCTGACGTGTTATTTCCGATAATTTTGGCAATGTGGAATGGTAGAGAATTAACCACCGTAAGCTCTATCCTACAGTTCATAAAATCAGAGGTAGAAAGGATTGAAACTGATTGTGAAGGAAATGTGGAGTGTATAAAGGACAGTATTCAATCCTCATATACGTTAAAGAACGTAGAGGAGAATTCCACGACACTAGAGAAAATGCTTAGAGAGACAATCTCGTCACTATCTAAAGAGTTTAGAGTATCTTATGTACATCAGAGGGGAAAGAGAGTCGAGGTCAAGGGTAAGAACATAACTGTAGGTATATTCTTCGCTAAGGACGATTACGGGTATCTAGGTATTGTTAAGTTATCTAATGGAAATGAGATATCAGGGGACGAGATTTCGTTGCTACCTTATGTGGAGCAGGTTGAAAATGACAAGAAAATCTACAAGATAAGGAAGAAGTTCATAATAACTAATACCAAGATTAATGTCCAAGGTGTTGATGTGGTGGAGATACCTACATTAGAGGTTATACGAATTATAAGAGGTGATTCATTAATACTTGAGGAGAGGACACGAAGCATTCTAAAAGAGTTAGTGTCTGATGACCAGACTAGTAACGTGCAAAATAATTTTAATGCAGTGGCAACGTAGTAATTTTTTCTTTATACTTTTTCTTCTGTGGTCATGCCTTTGTGCTAAAGTATGTTTGTTTGACCATTTCCACTCTTTCTCGCCAATTCAGAATCGGTGACGGGTAACCTGTTATTTTATGTAAGTATACTTTATGAATTACTGATGGTGGATAGTCTCTTAACTCCTTTACATAATCCTTTATGAACTTAGCTTCTGGGTCATATTTTTCCTGTTGTTTCCAAGGGTCAAATACTCTGAAAATGTAATCTGTGCCTGTTGATGCTACCCATTGCCAGTTCCCATTATTTACAGCTGGGTCATAATCCACTAATTTTGTCGCAAAATACCTCTCTCCCAGTCTCCAGTCAACAAAAAGTACTTTTGTAAGGAAGAACGCAACCAACATTCTCACTCTTCCATTTATGAAACCTGTGGTATTTAGTGCTCTCATTCCTGCATCTATTATTGGATAACCCGTCATCCCATTCTTCCACGCATTAAAGTATTGTTCACTATTTTCCCACTTTATCTTG
Organism: Sulfolobus acidocaldarius SUSAZ; assembly: GCA_000508305.1. NCBI lineage: Archaea > Thermoproteati > Thermoproteota > Thermoprotei > Sulfolobales > Sulfolobaceae > Sulfolobus > Sulfolobus acidocaldarius. The sequence goes on along the minus strand of CP006977.1, from coordinate 1,012,582 downwards.
TCATACTCTGTTTTGAATGAATGACCAAATACGTAAGGATTTTGATATGCTAATAATGTGTAAAAGTCTCTCCAGTAAAGTTGTCTAGTGAAGGCTTGGTCAGATATTTTTTTGTGGTATACTTCTCTGGGAGATACTGTACCAAATTTTAAATGAGGTGATAACATAGAGTAGTTCTTCTCAGCTGGGTAATCCTTTCTGGAGTAGTCTATCTCCCTATCTAATAGCATCAAACCTTCAGGTCTTCCTCCCTTAAGTAAGGGTGACTCAACTTTTTTGAAAGTCAATAGAAAATCTGTTGATAAACTATTGCTTATTCGTTCCACATTTATACTTTTGTCCACAGATTGTGGTTTGGGCACTTCTAGTTCTCTTACCTTAGTGTAAAATGGTGTAAAGCTCCTACCTATTTTAATTTTCTTTTCTTCAGCTGAAAGTAAGACATCTGGATACGAGAAGAATTTAATTCCTTTATCCAAGGCATTTTCCTTCATTTTCTCGTCTCGTTGAATGGCGAATGGTGTGTAGTCCTCGTTGATGAAAACCGCATTTACCATATCTAGTTTTGAGACTATATTCTCAGGATACCCGTAATATACGTTTAAGTTTCCATTTACTTCTTTATCCAATTCAACTAAGGAATTTATGAGGAAAGTAGCTGCGAATTCTGATTTATAAGGATTGTTTATCATTTGTCTAGGATCAACAATGAAAATGGGATAGATTTTATTACAGTGATAGACAGCGTTTACAAGTGCTGTATTATCGAATAATCTCAAATCCCTTCTAAATATTACTGCACAATCCACACTAATGATTATACTACAACTAAATAATCTTTTGTTCTAAAACATCATACATTCAGACCGGTGGTCTCTCTTCACTTATCAGCATCCCAGCGTTTACTGATTATTTGAATCTCCATTTAAATAACTTTTTACATCCTCTCATTTTATTCCTATTTTTATATTCTAATCTCTTTTGTAAGGATAAAGAAATGTTATAAATTCCTAATCAGAGTTAGATTATATGAATTGTGATAAGGAAGCACTTAGGATAATTGACATCATTTTCAATAGTAACCTAATATATGGAAAGGTAGTTTACGAGGACGAGCTAAAACGTTTAATAGGAAACGAGAAGAAACTACTGTGTAGTGAAAGGGAGCTCATACAAGCTGTAAAGGTCTATTTGAGGTCCTTAGGCATAGTCGTTATAAAAGGAGGTAACTACTCTGGTAAGAAATTAAAGGTTTTTGATGACGGGACTTTTCTGTCTGAGGAGATATACGGTGTAGAATATGACATAATCGATGAGAGAGGTTACATTAACGATAGAATTGTCTTATATAATGATAGAACCGTAGTAAAAGTTGGAGAAAATGAAATGGAGTATAAGATAAATAAAAATGAGGTTATAAAAACGTTAATTAGTCTAGCTACACAGTCATCAACTAGGGACGAGTTTATAACTAAACTTCTGAAATTTCTTAACGATAATAATGACGTGAGGACTATTCAGTGGTTAAAGGACTTCATTGTCAGTAATAAACACGTTTAGTGAAGTAAATTCTCTGGAATAACTGGACAGCTTTAAGTATTACAGCATCATCAATTTGTTTCTCCTTTATCATAGGTAGCTTTATCTTTACTCTGTTTCGATAAAAGAAAAGGTAACCTGTAAATCCATCTATCTTATTATCTGTGGGTCTGGATAGCCATACCTTAAATCGGAACACCTTCTTTTCAATATCTTCTGATAGTTTTATAATGTAAAAGTCATTTATCACTGAATTATTATCCGCAAAATACTCTTCAAGAAGGATTTCCACAAATTTACTATCGATTGTTCTCAGATCTATTTCATCCATGTTTATTTCAGCATTTTTAAATGTCTTACTGTAGCCTGAAACTAAAACTCTCGATACTCTGTTAATGAGGTTTGGCATATCATTAAAGTTAAATATCCTTAGATCATGTATGATAATGGGTGTAATAGTGTCAGAAACAGCTCATAAGGTTTTAGCTGAATCTTTGGGTTCGACTGTTCTAGTTAAACTGAAAGGAGAAAAAATAGTAAGAGGTACTCTAAAAAGTTATGATATGCATATGAACCTAGTCTTAGAGAATTCTGAAGAGATAATGAATGACGGAAGTACAAGAAAAGTAGGTACTATAGTAATAAGAGGAGATAATGTTATCTTAGTGTCTCCTGTTTAAGATTTAAAAATATACTCTTTTAACTTCGCTATTGAAGCTTGTACTAGTTCTTCAAGATCTCTGTTTATTCTCTTAAATAGTTGTTCCCTATCAACATAGTAAACATATATTGGTCTTCCTTTTCTTCCCTCATTAGATACTTTTTCTCTCTCTATAAGACCTTTATTAGCTAATTCACTTAGGGATTTACTTATCAGCGCCTTACTTACCTTAAATTCCTCAGCTAATTCCTCTATATTTAGTTTTGTATCAGAGTATAGTAATCTGAATATTAGTTGTACTTCCTTTTCATTGAGTCCATATATGAACTCAAGTAGTTTTTCAATTTGTGTTTTCTTTTGATATGGAATTTGAAGTACTGTCTCCATTTTGTATCACTCCAAATATTACTTGTTTTTGCTAACTAAAAAAAGTGATATATTAAAAAATATGCAAATGTGTACATTTGTACATAAAGAACCACTAACATATAAAATTATATAAGAAGAAATAGGATCTCCCTAATAACACTTACCTACTATATTATCGCGGATTGACCGCTTACCCTATATTATACTATGTCAAAAACAAAATATATACTATTTGCTCCGTAAAGAATGGTATTTCTGACATAGAGACAAGAGCTTAAATTACCAATTATTATTTAACTAGCCTTTACTCATGGAAAAAGAATCTCCTTCCAGCTATAACTAAAGATCTTATTCTCACATCATAAACTTCAGAGAGAATCAAGTCGCTAATATTCTCCTTACTTCCTAAATATACTACTTTTCCTTTTTTTATCAAGATTATTTCATCTGCGTAATTTACAACTTCTAGCTCATGTGATGTAATAATAAAATTCTTCTCACTCTTCAATTTCAATAAGGCATCTAATACAATTATCCTGTTTTTCATATCTAAGTTGGCAAAGGGTTCATCCATTATTACCACGTCTCCTTCGCCTAAAGCCTTTACTATTAGGATCAGTCTCTTTTGACCAGAGCTTAAATTTTGAAAGTCATTTTCCATAAGATCCGCTATGTTAAATAGTTCAATGTATTTTTGGTATTCCCCTTTCTTTCGTCCAGCCAGGATAACATCAATCGTTTTCATATTTACCGTATAGAATTCTGCGGGAGAATATGACAAATTCTCGTTAACTATTACTTTGCCTTCAGTTGGTTCAATCATACCGATTATTGTCTTTAACAGAGTAGTTTTGCCAGACCCGTTGGGTCCTAATATTGCAGTAATACCTGGTTTTAGCTCAATATTTACGTTATCGAGAACAATTTTCTTACCTAACTTAACTTTAAGCCCCTTCACTATCATTTTTTCTCACCAGGAAAAGTATGAGAAAGGGTGATGCGATTACTGCGAGAATAGGGGTTAAAGGGATTATAGTTCCTAACATTCCATTAGCAATTATGTTGCTTAATAACATAACAGTTATTCCTACTCCACTTGAGTATACGAGTAATGTTTTCATATCGCCTCCAACACTTAATCTAACCAAATGTGGAACCAAAATTCCAATGAACCCTATGACTCCAGCTATGGGTATAGTGAAGGAAACAACAAAGCTAATCAAACCTAGCCAAAATATTCTAAATCTATTTGGTCTTATACTATGTGTGTAACTTATTTCGTCGCTTATCGATACTAGATCTAAGGCTCTTGACATTTTATAAGCTAAAATTAAAAGGACTAGGGTAAGTGTAGTAAGGGCTGGAATTAGTGACCAGCCTACAACTGTAATCTGCCCCATCAACCAAAAAATGATTGGAGGTATCTGTGGGTATTTTTCCTGAAGTAATACTAGTAATATAGAATAGGCAGATGAGAAGATATATGATACTACTACACCTGCAATTATGAGCCCGTATACTCCTCTACTTTTTCCCATTAGAACAGTTATTATTGTGGCTAGAAATGAGAAGAAGAATGCTACTAGTGGTTGGAAATATATCATTACTGATAAAGGTAAATTAAATCCCAAAAGGAAATAACTTAATATTGCCCCGAATGCTCCTCCAGACGATGTCCCCGCTATATAAGGATCTATCAAGGGATTTCGTAAAAGATGTTGCATTATACTTCCAGATACTGATAAGATTATTCCTATAAGGACTGCCGTTATTATAGTGGGTAATCTAATATCATAAAGTATTACCCCGTAAATCTTTGAGGGATGTAGAATTTCATGAGGAGGAATATATACGTCTCCATATATCAGTGACAATAGAAGGGATGTAAAAGGAAGTATGAGTAATAATAAGATCTTTAAATACGTTGATTTAGTAGATTTCACAATAATGTGGATAGCTTATCCATATAATAAAATTTTCTCATTTTATTAAGTTCAGCGGTTTTCTCTTGAGGCTAATAAACCATGTAATGTAAGTTTTCAACATATTATGCGAAATAGTACTTGAGCACTACGTAAGTCAAGTTAATACTGATTTTTTATGTAGATGGCTCATTCATAAGAGAGAGGTGGGACGTGTGAAAAAATATTATAATTTTTATTAAGTTTTTCGTTTAATTTTGGTCAAAAATTGGCAACGTTATATTTAATTTAATCATAAACCAGTTGGTGTTAATGTAGTGTGGTACAGGTACACCAGTTATTATATCATGAAATAAGGGAATAGCATAAACAGATAAGATGGATGGCTCGTCAATAACATCAGTAGCCAGACCGGTTATGACGTATACTTGATTATTTTTGACAGCATATGTGTCGTTAAAATATTTGTGTATTAAGTAAATGGTATAGGAATAATTGTAAATTTCCTGTGCGACTATTACATGTGGATTAGCAAGTAAAACTTGAGATGGTGTAACTGTAATATATCCTGTAAAGTTAAAAAATGAGTTGAATCCACCGGCTCTGTTTATTAAATCATTAATAAACACGTTATTACCTATGCTGTAAGCCGTTCCATCGCTATCTATCCAGTCAAAATATGCAACAGACACATTTGTTTGTGGGTAGCTCACTATGTTTTCGTTCATCCACTTAATTAACTGATTTGCTTGAGTTGTAACATTGAAGAAAGTTGCTATTTGAGAAATGGTATTCATTACGTTTTCCAAGTTCGAGGCATAGTCACTGTTTGTCACAAGTACTTTCAAACCTGCATTCTCCAGTTGAGGGATATAGCTTCCACTTAATCCGTACTCTAAAACAACGACAGTAGGCTGTAATGCTATAATTCCTGTTATATTTAGGTTAATAACAGAGGATATCACGGTTACATTAGAGGGGATCATTGAAGTCATATTCAAGGTCTGGAGTAACTGATAAGAATATATGTCCATTCCTACTATATCCTTTCCTAAACCTAGTGAGACTAGTATCTGAGTATCTGATGGTGCTAAACTAACTATTCGCGGCTTTTCAATGTTAGTTGTTGTGTTAGTACTGCCTGATTTTTGTGTTTGGTTTGTGTTGTTAATATGTATTAGTGTTAAAGAAATCCCAACCAAAATAACTATAATTAAAAGGATTGAGACTAAACTTGATGTTTTCATGTGTAGTAGGATAGGCTATCCATATTATTTAAAGTTTTTCTCTTCGTTTCAATTATCTCTATTATTAACGTAAGCCGATTTAATTAATTGACGTATAGTTTTATAAAAATCGAAGGTAAAGTTTTTTTATTTTTAATAACTTTATATTGCTTATGAGCAAAGAGATGAAAGTGTCTTTCCCAGGTGGAAAAGAAGTAACCATGGGTGACCTAATATCATTTATCTACGGTTTGCCTAAAAGTGATATTGATGTATTACAGGTTCTTATCTCACAAAAGAGAAGGATGAGTAGTGATGAAATTGCAGATGTATTGAAGGTCAGTAAGGCATCTATAAATAAATCACTTAATAACCTGTATGATAAAGGGTTAATTTTAAGAGAGAAAGAGGAAGCAGGAGAAGAGAAAAAGAAGGGAAGACCAAGTTATATATATTGGGTAGATGGAGAGAGACTTTACGAGAAACTGGAGAGAGATCTAGAGACGTTAGCCTCTCAGATAAAGAAAGAGTTAGAGGAAAGAATGCAAAGTATCTAAACTAAAGTATCTAACTTTTACTTTCTTCTTGCTTTTCCTCCTTCTTCTGTCCCTTCTTTTCTTCCTTACTTTCCTCCTTTTTCTTCTTCTTTATTTTCTGTGTCTGTACTTCAATCTTCATACTAACTTTTTCTTTACCTTTGCATTCAGCTCTCATAATACCTTGTTCTTCTTCAACCTCGCCACAGGTGATGAACTCATTAAGGGGTAAGTCTGTGCTTTTAACCTTATTCTGCTTAGCATACTCACTCAGTGCTCCCTTTAAATTAGAATCAGCATTCTTAAGAAATTCAAATATATTCTTTCTATGTCTAAAAGATCTTTTTATCTCTATTTCTTTTCCATCATAATCAATTTTTGCTGTTAGCACATATTTTACAACTTTCATATGATTTAATTATGGGTTAATCATATAAAGCTGACTTCTTGTTTCATAATTTTTAGTAATATTCAAGTTAACAGATAGTTTAAGCTCTAATTAATAGTATTTTATTAGGAGTATATTTCATTCTTTATTTTGTAAGTATAATCCGTAACGACATAAGAAAATAAACCATATATTTCTATTTTTTAAGAAAAATGTGGTACCTAAAAATTTTCTATTGAATTTTCTTATTACGGTTAATCATATAAACTTCTCCTTTATTATATTCTATTAATGGCAATAGCAGGTATTCCTTATACTGAAATAGTAACGGCTATAGTAGCATTTGTGCTGGGTTTTCTAGTAGGCTATCTGATAAAAAATGTAATAAAGATCGGCATAATAGTGCTAGCTATAATAGTTATACTAATAGCCATCGGAGTAGTTTCACCCCATACAGTAGTTTCTGGTCTTCAAAGTATGGGTGTGTATGCAACGCAGGCTGAGCAATATGTATCAAGAATAATAAATTATCTGCCATATAATTCTATATTGTTCATAATAGGATTTGTTATAGGCTTAGTAAAAGGCTAACAAAAATAGATTAAGATTTTTTGTTAACCAGAAGATAATAGTTGTTCAATTTTCTTAATTTTTTCCTTATATGTTTGGAGTTCTTTTTCGAGATCTTTGATTTTTTCATTCAATTGCTTTAACTGGTTACCACATTCCTCTTGAGAGAGATATCTAATTACCCTAATGTTATCGAATTCAAGTTTGTTGTCCTTTTCGTTATATTCAGCATCAACTAGTATTCTTATCACAGATAGCTTGTTAAGTTTCATTTCCTTTGCTATCATGTCATAAAGTTTCTTGTTAAGTTCAGCTACATCCCTTACAATTACCTCTTTAGGGGCAACTCTACTGAATGCTACGAGAGCGACCCTCCTTAACTTATCTGCATACCTTGCTGCTATTATAAGACCCGTGCTTAATTCTATCTTATTTTTTCCTATTACAGTAGCTCTTGCGGTAATATGTTCATACTCCTCAGCTCTCTCTAAATCTCTTTTTTCCTCTTCAGTTGACATAATATAATTATAGAGTTTAAAGGTAAAAAAGTTAATGATGAAAAAATTCATAGTCTCTCCTTATTGCTATTTTTTTAGAGTGTTTCTACCTCACTATTATCATAAAAGTTAATAACGAGAAGTAAGATATTAAACAGATGAAGATATTACTAATTTCAATATGGACAAATTTGAATAATAGAGAAAATAAATACGAGATAATTAATGAGAGAGGAGAGGAGACAGAACGTGAAGTTGTTGAGAGCAAACCATCACTAGCTGAGCTCAAATTCCTAAGGGAATCAGAGGAACAAGTAGACATGTTAGTTTTACTTCCCTCATTTTTATCTGCATATCTGAAAACTCAAGACTTACCGGATACATATGTAGATCTTAAGAAGCGTATACAAGAGGAGGTTCTAAAGAGATTTCAGGGGATTGATGTTGAGGTAATCCCTTCATCTGGAACTATTGACGCTGATGGTTTTATGCATATTCATGATAACAGTTTAGGTAATTTCAATTTCTCAGTATACTATTCGGTTTATAATGCATTGACTAGATACAATCCCGACACTGTGATGCTGGATTTAAGTGAAACAACATCTTACCTCACTTATTACACGTCAGACGCGGCTAAACTAGCTATTCAAGATTATTATATAACAAAAAGAAAAGCTGATATTCCTCTAATTGAGTTCTCTACTGACTTCGCTAATAAAATAATTACTCTAAAGAAATCAACGATAAGGAATATCGATATATCTGACTATTTGACATTACAGGAGATAAAGTTAGCTAAGGGAATGCCAACTTTAAGCAAATCGGAGTTATTCGCTATAGGGAGAGCTTTACAGTTGGGGTTTCCATTGGCATTATTGTATCTTTTGAACGGTGTAGAAGAATTGACTAAACCTGAGGACTTTATGCAAAAAATAGAAGAGAGTATTACTGTTTCCAAGAAGGAGCAGGAAAAGGAATATCTTGTCAGTTCTGGGGTCAGAGCATACAATACAGCTCCCTATTACTTTATGGGATATCACTTTATCGAAGCTTACAAGGTTAAATCGGAGACCGGTGAGTACACTTTAGACGATTTACTAAAGCTAATAGATGTATATAATGAGCCAGCTAGGTCTCTGATTAAAAGGGAATTAGAAATATTGAAGAGATTAGCTGGGCTTAAGGATGACGGTGAGTATATTCTTGATTACTTAATAAGATTGGGAAACAGCAGGGTACTAGATTGGTTAGAAAATGTACCTATTGGGGAAAGTAAAATAGATTGTGAGATCTCAGAATATGAGATGATATCCCATGCCGGTATGGGTAGATACTTCACTATAGTCAATAGGGATAAGGACGGTAAGATTAAGATAAGTTATGCACAGGAGTGTTTAAAAGACATCACGAATTGGATAAAGAGTCTGGGTAAAGAGAGTGAGTAATACTCTGTATATGGTAAAATTCTTATTCTCAGCGCTTACAATATATATTCGATGAGTCAAATCCTAGAGTCTAATATAAGGTATTATCCAATAAAGCAGTTGAAAGATAGAGGGTATGACGTAGACTCCTTGCCATATTCTCTAAAAATCCTGGTGGAGAACACATTTAGGAACCTTGATAACGTAAAAATAACTGAGGAGGACTTAGACGCAATAGCTTCATGGAAAACAGGTAAGGAATTTTCTTTCCTGCCTACTAGAGTTGTTTTACAGGACTATACTGGTATTCCCCTTCTTGTGGATTTAGCTGCAATGAGAGATGAGATGTCTAAGAGGGGAGAGGATCCCCTAAAGATAAACCCTATAGTTCAGTCTGATTTAATTATAGATCACTCAGTACAAGTTGACTACTATGGGACTGCTTCTTCATTACTCCTGAATAAGGAGAAGGAATTTGAAAGGAATGTTGAGAGGTATAAGTTCCTTAAATGGGCTCAGAGAAGCTTTAAGAATTTGAGGATATTTCCCCCAGGAAAGGGTATAATCCATCAGATAAACCTAGAGTATCTGAGCAAAGTAGTAGATGTTAAGGAATTTAGAGGTCAGTTAACAGCTTACCCAGAGATTGTGATAGGTACAGACTCTCACACGCCAATGACCAACGGTTTAGGTGTGCTTTCATGGGGAGTTGGTGGACTTGAAGCTGAAGCTGTAATGCTTGGAGAACCTTATACCATGGCAGTTCCTGAAGTAGTGGGAGTGAGGCTTGTAGGAGAGATAAGAGAAGGGGTAACACCAACAGATATAGTACTATATATAACGGAGAAGCTAAGAAAGAAAGGAGTTGTTGGAAAGTTTGTTGAGTTCTTTGGTCCATCTCTTGGAAATCTAACAGTACCTGATAGGGCTACGATAGCAAATATGGCTCCAGAGTATGGGGCTACTGCAAGTTACTTCCCAATTGACTATCAGACCTTAAACTATTTGGCTGCAACTGCTAGGGAGTACAAGTTGGTCGAAAAGTATGCTAAAGCGCAGGGATTATTCTATGAGAGTCAGCCAAAATATTCTGAAGTAGTTACAATAGATCTGTCTGAAGTGGAACCTGCAATAGCTGGTCCTAAAAATCCAGATGAGAGAGTTCCCCTGAAGGACCTGAAAAAACTATTTCAGGAGAGGAAGGATAAGAAAAAGGGAAGTCTAGTTAAAGACCTCGATGTAGTACTTACTGCCATAACCAGCTGTACTAACACATCAAATCCAACAGTTATGATAGGAGCTGGAATTTTAGCTAAGAAGGCTATTCAGCACGGCATAAGAAGCAAATCCTATGTAAAAACCAGTATGGCTCCTGGTTCTCCTGTTGTTGTTGAGTACCTTAAAGAGTCTGGCTTGCTACCTTATCTGGAAGCTCTAGGTTTCCACGTTGTTGGTTTTGGATGTACAACATGTATAGGTAATGCTGGTCCTCTACCCAAAAAGATAGAGGAGGACGTTAAATCAAACAAGTTAGAGGTTTATGGTGTAATTAGCGGAAATAGGAATTATGAGGGCAGAATAAATCCCTATCTCAGTGGAGTATTTCTGGCTTCACCAGTTCTAGTGGTTGCATTTTCACTCGCAGGGAGAATAGATATTGATTTCTTCAATGAGCCAATTGATTATGATCCTAATGGTAATCCTGTATATCTCAGGGACATATGGCCTACTACTAAGGAAATTTCAGAATACATTAAGCTGGGAATGAATCCTGAGTTCTACAAGGCTGTCTATTCGCATATTTTAGAGGGAGATGAAAACTGGAATAAATTACAGGTCAAAGAAAGCGAATTATATAGCTGGGATGAAAAGTCCACGTATATAAGGATGCCTCCATGGATATCTCTAGATCTTAAACTTGATGACGTGAAGAATGCTAGGATCTTACTACTCTTAGGGGATAAAATTACAACAGATCATATATCACCAGCCGGCCCAATCGACAAGGATTCTGTTGCAGGAAAATATCTTTCAGAATTAGGTGAACAGGATCTTAACACATACGGAGCTAGAAGAGGAGACCATGAGGTTATGCTTAGAGGGGGATTTGCAAACTCTAAGTTGAAGAATTTACTAGTAGATGTTCAAGGTGGTTTTACTAAACATTTCCCTGATGGTAAAGTAATGAGTGTGTACGAAGCCTCACAACAGTATAAGAAGGAAGGTGTTCCTTTAGTCATAGTTGCAGGTAAACAATATGGATCTGGAAGTTCAAGAGATTGGGCTGCCAAGGTCACTGCACTACTAGGGGTTAAGGCTGTATTGGCTGAGAGTTTTGAGAGAATCCACAGAAGTAACCTAGTGGCTATGGGTGTTGTACCAATAGAAATACCAGACTGGAAGAGTTTAGGTATTAAGGGAGATGAGATAGTAAATGTATATCTGAAGGATTTGAAGCCGAAGTCTAAGGTTAAGGTGGAGTTCATAAAACAGGATGGTAGTAAAGTTGAAGTACAAGGATTAGCTAGAGTTGATACCAACGTAGAGCTAGAGTACACTAAACAGGGTGGAATTTTAAAGTATGTATTTAATAAATTAATACATGAGAGTCAGAATTAGAGGCATTTATGCTACTGCTCTTACTTACCTCTTTTTAAAGAATGGCTTCGAGATAGTTCAACAAACTCCGCAAATAGCGGAGCGTTTTTTTATGGATATTGTTAGGTCACCTGCAGATGTTACTGTAAAAGATGGTATAGACAAGGGGGAGATAGTAAGCGTAGGTGAAGATATATACAACTTTATGAGGTCTATTTTTAAATATTCTCCCATATGGAGGTCTCCAATTAAGTTATATTCAGTAATAAGCACTGAAGATTGTAAATTCATGAATTTTGTCGTAGAGCCTTGCCTATCTGAAGGTCTAGTGATAAAACCTCCAGTTGAAGGGAAGATAATACTCTCCTCTCCCCGAGCAGTAGGAAAATTTGCTATGGTTTGGAAAGGAGATGGGAGAACATTTTTCTCAGAGCATATTGATGAGAGAGATAGCCAACGGCTTTTGTCTATTAGTATTCCATTTAATAAGAAAGGGTATAATGTAAAATGGAGAAGTAACGCACCAATGGCGACTACTGCAGAGCTTAAGGAGGAATTGGAAAATTTAACAATGAGATATAGTTATAATGACTTTAGAGAACAGGGAGAGTACTTCCTGAAAGTTACCTTATCATTAGAGGATAAACTATTCTTAGATGACATTAGGAGTTTGGTAATTAACACCATTAAGTTTCATCATATGCTCAAAATGACCTATTCAAACGAAGTAGATATTGAAGAAGGTAAAGTAAATCCTTCTCCTGAGAAATTGTTGACATCATTAATTGGAGATAATATGATTGAAGCCATTGAACATGTAAAGCCAAATGGTAAACGTATACTCTTGAAGGGTGGTACAATTGTTCAGAAGGAGATCGGTAGAGATTATTATTGGCTTAAAATAAGGAGGGAATTCAAGAGTGGAGGAATTTATGATGGTTTAAATCTGAAGATTGAAGATGGTGATTATGATTTAGTCGAACTAGACTCCCGAAACTGGTATCAAATTCACAGGTATCATGACAGAAACAATAATCTAAAGGGTTTATATGTAAATATTTCCACTCCTCCTGAATTACTTAAAAATAGAATAAGATACTTAGACTTGGAGGTTGACGTGGTAAAAGTAAATAATACGGTCAACATTATTGACCTGGAAGAGCTGGAGACAAATAAGCCTATACTAGGTGAATTTTTGTACAAGAAAGCTCTGGAGATTGCTCAAAATATTAAAGACAAATTGAATGAGGATAAAATTTGAATAAAAAAAGAAACAAAAACTTTATATTTTCAGTTTTTAATTTATTATTTGATGGTAGAAGATATTGTTAAGGTCTCTAGGAATTTTCAGATAACCATACCGGTTAGAATAAGAAGGAAATTTCCGATTAAAGAAGGAGATTTAGTGAAAGTAATATATGATGAGATGGATAACACAGTTAGAATAGTTAAGATATCTGAGGAAGAACTAAGGTAAATTTGATCTTTGTTTAAGATCTCAATTTCTTAGTAACTTCACTAGTTATTTCCTTAGATATCTTTCTAGTTTGCTCTACTGTACCTATTCTTCTAGTTGTCTCTATACTTTCACTTATTCTTCTAGTTGTCTCTATTAACTCCATTCTTCTAGTCTGCTGTGCTATCATCTGCATTTGTTCTACCGTTCTGGTTGCATCTGATAAATTGTTGGAGTTCAATTGATTAGCTAACTTGCTCATTAACTCATAATAACGATATTCATTAACCAAATCATTATTTATACCATCTAGGAAACGCTTTACATCATTTGCTCTTGTTATATCAAAGTTGACCTCTAATCTATTAATCCTACTTGACAAGGGATCCTCATAAGATATTTTAACTGTTGCAAGCCTTCCAGAGAAATTAGGTGGAATTATTATCTCACCATATACTCTTACCACTGATTCCACTGCACCTAGCTTTACTGGTGGTCCAGGGTAATTTAACAGTTTTACCTGAGTCTCTGAAACTATATCTATACTAGCATTCTTAGCTCCTATTTCTGTAACCGCTGACTGTGGCAACATTTCAGCTATTTCCTTAGCGTCCTCTACGTGATACAGTACTCCTGCAGTCTTATCCGTTATTACCTTAAGTAATCTTTCGTTGTAGTCGTCACCTATACCAAAAGCTATTACCTTATAAGCCTCAGGGTAATTCAGTTTTTCATAAGCTTCTATCTCAGGCACATCTGTAGGCTGTCCATCTGTTAATAATATTATGTATCCCGGTAAATCGTGTTTTTTGGCTATTTCAATTGCTCTCTCTAAAGCTCTAAATAGGACTGTCTGTCCACCTGACCTTATCTGTTTAATTTGTTGAACTAATGATGGTGCATCCGCGTACTCGCTTAATATATTAACATTATTTGAGAACGTCAAGAAGGATATCTTATTCCCTTCAGGTATCCTGCTCAATAGTTCCATTGCTCCCTGTTTTGCTGTCTCTATTTTCACACCATACATGGAGCCTGATGTATCTAGGAGTATTATGTAATGAAACCCACGTGCAGTCGAAACTTTTTCCGGAACTATAATTAATCTAAACACTCCTTTCAGGGGGGAGGTAAAAGAGTACTTGTGACTTAATTCGGCTTTAACTGATATGGTCATAAACTCACTCCTTTAATACTCGTACTATTGTCTGATTACCAAGTTTAATAATTGAGTTAGGCTCTATCTTCTGTTTCCCCTTAATTGGAGTAAACTGCTTTCCATCGTAAACATAAGTCCCATTCGTACTATTCAGATCTTCAATGTAAAGCTCACTATTATCAAGATATATAACGGCATGTTTTCTAGATACTTCCGAATCAGGAACTATGACAATGTTTTCAGGACTCCTACCCATTGATACACTAGGAAATAGATCGAAATTAAGTAGGACTTTTTTGTTTACTAAATTCTCATTTGGTGTTTGTATAAAGTAAATGTAATATCTGTTTGTAGGTTGTGATGCCTGTTGAGGTGCTGGAGTCGATGAGACCGGCTGAGGTTGAGCAGGTTCTGGTTGTGGTAAAACGGGCTGTTGAACGGGCTGTTGAGGTGTTGTTACTGGTGCCTGTACAGGAGGGTTTGTAACTACCTGTTGCTGTGTTACTACTCCTTGTGCCTGTGGTTCACTTGGTTGTTGCTGTGGTAATTGTTGTGCTTCTGAACTCTTTTGAGCTCCACATTTAATGCAAAATAATGCATCATCATCGTTTTCATAACCGCATAAATTACATTTCCACGTCATACACGTAATATTCTGTATTAAAGTATATATAGTTTTACCCCTATAATATATTATTACAAATGACAGTTAGCGTTTCTTTAAAATCTTCAACTAATTTGGCGTTTACAGGGAAGCCCACACAGGTCAGTTTGATAGTTAGGGTAAGCCCTACTTCATTTGCCTCCCTCTCAGGTATACATTATGTTGTTATGATAGACAATAGCCCATCCATGAAGAAGGAGAATAAAATAAATTTGGCGCTAGCTGCAGCAAGTAGATTAGTTCAAGATATAATCCCTGGAAATTTCATATCAATATACTTATTTTCCAATAATATAGAAACACTATATGAGGGTGAATCTGGCAAAGAAATAGATTTAAAGAGTATTAATATGGGTTATACTACTAATTTACATAAGGCAATTACTAAAGTTCTTGAAAAATTTAGGAGTTCTGAGATACCAGTTAAAATAATCCTGTTATCTGATGGAAAGCCTACCGATAAACGATATTCCAGAGACTATGAGTCCTTACAAATCCCTAAGAATGTACAACTTATTACTATAGGGTTAGGCGAGGACTATAATGAGGCGATTATGAAGATACTCGCAGATAAGGGTTCAGGAGTGTTTTATCATATTAATGACCCTTCACAACTACCAACCACTCTTGTGGAGCAGAAATCTGATAAGGTAGCTGCTTATAATCTTACTCTGAATTTCTCAGAAGGTCTTGAAGTAATAAACTATGAGATGCCTGTGAATATTCCAGTCGTAGACAGGGATGTGAATGTCTACGCTGTTGGAAATATCCCTCCAGGAGAGACTGATTATATCTTGAAAGTCACGGGGAATTATGTAGACAGTGTTAACAATAAAAACGTACAAATTGATGAAAGTCTAGCTGTAAAGAGAGCTCCAGACGATGAAGTTAGAAGTAATTTTGATCGTACAGTAATTAATGAGGTAAGTTATTACATGTTGCTCAGGTATTATGGTAACCTTATATCGGAAGGAAAGTCTGAAGAAGCTACCAGAGTTGTGCCAGAACTATTGACAGCCGCAGAGAGAACTAAAAGGGTTGAATTAATAGAAAGAACTAAGAAATTGGTAAATGACCCTAAAGTTGATTTATCTGAAGTTACAAAAACAATGAGGACATGAGTTGATTTTAAAAATATTTGCAACAGATATTCACCACAATGATTAAGATAACATTCTTTCATGATGTAATATGCCCGTTCTGCTATGTTACGTCAAAGCGTCTAAGGAGAGTTATAACTGAATTTAAGGATCAAGTAGTTGTGAAACATAAGGCTTTTGCTATAATATCATCGTTAGAAGATCTAAAAGAAGTTGCATTTACACCGGAAGAGGCTAAGAAATTATTCTTCAACGAATTCCAAATAGTGAAGAAATATTTTCCAGATTATGATCTAGATAAGATAATTGAGAAAAGTAAATTCACTTATGTATGGTCTATTCCACCTTTAGTTGCATGTAAAGCTGCAGAGTTTCAGAAGGGAGATGAAGGGCATTGGGAGTTCTACGACAAAGCTCAAGATAGATTCTTTCTTCAGGGCGAAGATATAACTGATGAACAGGTTTTGATAAGCATTGCGAAAGAGTTAAATCTAGATTTAAACAAATTTAGAGAGGATATAAAGTCTAAGAAGACTAGATTATCTGTGATTCAAGACGAAGAGGAGGCTAAAGCTATGGGAATCAAGGGCGTACCAGCGATATTAATTAATGACGAGTGGCTGGTTAGGGGAGTTCAATCAGAGGAGTATTATAGGGACGTTATTATAGATTTGCTTCAAAATAAACAGCCCACTAAAGTGAAATTAAAAGCTTATTGGGAAAAAGATTAAGTTTTATATTATGAAAAGTGTAAAAACTTACATGTCTACACCTATATTTCAAGTAGAGTTAAATACATCAATACAAGAAACCTGTAAATTAATGCTTGAGAAGGGTGTAGGGTCTGTAATAATAACAGAAAATGGGGCTCCAAAGGGAATTTTTACCGATAGAGACGCTGTAAAGGCTTTCTCTAGTGGTCTTAATCCTAATGATGAGGTGAGATTAGCAGCTACTATGGGCAATTTAATAATAATTGAGGAAGACACAGATCCATTTACTGCCATAGACCTCATGACTAAGAATAAAATAAGACATCTGCCAGTTAAAGACAAGAAGGGTAACATAATTGGTATGTTTGCGATAACTGATATTTCAAAGGTACTTCATGATATCTATTAATGATATTAAATATGATGAATAAGGACTGAAATATCTACATATAAAAATATTAATGCCTATAAATATTACCTCATATAAATGATACTATTACGCCTACTACCTGAGAAGTCCAGTAACTTGAAAGAAGTGTTAAATGCCGAGCTTAAAAACTGTACAGAGTCAAAGAGCATTAATCTTTCATACGGAAAAATACTACCACTTACTGAACATACATATGACTTCATAATATCCCCAAACCTTTTGGACGGAGAACTGTGCCTGTTATCTGCTTTTGAAGGCTTCATTATAGTCAATTCACATTTCTTCTCACCTAAAATTTACGAGAACAACCTTAATCTAAGATTAAAAGGGAGGACACTACAAATAGGATCACCATTAATAAAAGACGCAATTACCGTAACTGGGATCACATACAAGCTCGACAGTAAGGATGAAATGATAAGAGCGATAATTCCGTTGCCTTTCAAGGACTCTGTTTTTGATAATGTTCTAATCTCTGAAGTCATGGATTATGATGTTGTTAGGGAGGCACATAGAGTAACTAAAAGGGGAGGAAAGGGAATGATAATTGTTCCACAAAATAACGCCGTTGACGCGTTGAAGGTACTTTCTATAAAATTCAGAATAATTTCAGCTAGCGAAGTAAATAAGTATTGGATAATAGAGGGAGTAAAGGTAAGATGATTTGCGTAGATAACATGGGTAAGTAAATCTTATTAAAACGCTAAGCGAATCGTTAAATATGGTTAAGGTATACAAGTATAATGATTATTACTTTGCCGGAGTAAGTCATGTAATTCCCGGATACCTGCAAGATGTGTTATTTATTTATAAAAACGGTAATACATGGGTCACAGTTAGTGCAGAGAGATTCAATTCTCAGAATGGCTCTTTAATTCAGATAAAGGAGAGAATAAAGTATGCGACGCATGAAGATGACATTGATAAAGCAGTAAATGAGCTAAGGAGGATGGGCATAAGTATAGAGGAA
This sequence comes from Sulfolobus acidocaldarius SUSAZ, assembly GCA_000508305.1. Classification (NCBI taxonomy): domain Archaea; kingdom Thermoproteati; phylum Thermoproteota; class Thermoprotei; order Sulfolobales; family Sulfolobaceae; genus Sulfolobus; species Sulfolobus acidocaldarius. Next base: position 994,357 of record CP006977.1, on the reverse strand, counting down.
GTGAAGAATCCTCCATTTAACATTAAGTTACTAGAAGGTAAAAAGAAGATTCAGGCTGAGTTCGATTAAGCAATTCTCAGACCCTGTTTCTCTCATCAAAACGTCAGTTCCGCAGAGTCACATCATGTAGTTTTAAATATTATGGTGTTCTTTTTAAATGCATGTACTCGCTATATAAAGAGGGAACGAAAGAGCAAAGTGGTGTCACAGTAATAAAGAACAACATATTAGCAGTAAGAACTTTGGCTGAAATGTTGAAGAGTAGTTTAGGACCAAAGGGAATGGATAAGATGTTGATTTCAGGAACGTCAGATGTTACAATAACAAACGATGGTGTAACAATAGTAAAGGAAATGGATATACAGCATCCCGCAGCAAAATTAGTTGTGGAAGCTGCTAAAGCTCAAGACGCTCAGGTAGGAGACGGTACTACTTCAGCAGTAGTATTAAGTGGATTCTTGGCAGATGAAGCTGATAAACTAATTGATCAAAAAATACATCCAATCGTTATTATTGAAGGATATAAGAAAGCGCTTCAAATCGCTTTAGAAACTGGTAAATCAGTAGGTTTAAGTGTGAACCCACAGGATAGGAAATCGCTAAAGAATGTCGCCTTTACCGCATTATCAAGTAAATTCTTTGCAAATTCAGAAACCTTAAACAGAATAATAGATGTCTCTATAGATGCAATATTATCCGTTGTGGAAAAAGTGGACAATGCTTATAAGGTGGATTTATCTAATATTAAATTCATAAAGAAGAAGGGAGAAAGCGTAGACGAGACAACTTTAGTCAGAGGATATATTTTGGACAAGGAAGTTGCACATGAGAATATGCCAAGAAGAGTTGAGAAAGCTAAAATAGCAATACTAGACTTCCCCCTGGAAGTGGAGAAACCTGAGATTTCTGCTAAGATGAGCTTTAATGATCCTTCTCAGATCAAGTTAGCATTAGAGGAACAGGCAAAGTACATAAGATCTATGATTGATACCCTTGAAAAAATTGGTGCAAAGGTTGTTATAACTCAAAAAGGAATGGACGACATAGCGTTACACTTCTTGGCTAAGAAAGGAATAATGGGGATAAAGAATGTCAGTAGGAGCGATGTGGAGAAAGTTGCTAAGGCTACAGGTGCTAAGATAATATCCTCACTAAAAGACGTTTCTTCAGAAGATCTTGGTCAAGCAGAATTAGTGGAGGAGAGAAAAATTGGTAACTCAAAGGTTATCCTCATAGAAGATTCCAAAGACACTAAAGCTGTAACGGTTCTGATTAGGGGTTCAAGTGAAATCATAATGGATGAGCTAGAGAGGAGTTTTCAAGATTCATTGAACGCAATTAAGAACGTTATAGAGAGCCCATACATAGTTGGTGGTGGCGGATCTTATGAAGTTGAGTTAGCAATGAAGATCAGAGAAGAGTCAAAGAAGGTTGGTGGAAAAGAACAATTGGCGATAGAGGCTTTCGCAAATGCTCTAGAGGAGATTACCTCAACCTTAGCAGGAACTGCAGGTATGGATGAGATAGATACTGTTGTGAAGTTGAGGAATCTACATGCGAGTGGAATGAAATTTGCTGGAATTAATGTACTAAAGGGTAAGGTTGAAGAAGACGTAACCAAGGAGAACATCATTGATCCATTGATAGTTAAGGAGAGTGTACTAAAGAGTGCCACAGAAGCTGTCACAGCATTACTAAAAATAGATGACTATATTGCAGCTTCACCAACACAGCAGAGAGGTGCTGGAGAACAACAAATGCCTCAATATCCTATGGGATAAAAAGTTAAAGTATAGGATTTCTTTTCTTCCCTTCATGACTTACTCCTTGTCCCTTAAACCTTTCTTCATCCCAAACATTTCCTCTTTCATGATAACCTCTTTCCTCCCAGAATCCGTCAATATATTCTCTCGAGAACTGTATTGCTGTTAACCATTTGGCACTTTTCCAGCCATATAGGTGAGGGATAAACGGTCTAGCGGGAAATCCTGACTTAATATCTAGGGGTTTACCATTCATCATAAGGGCTATTATGGAATCCTCATTCAAGGCATCTTCTAATGGCACTACGGCAGTGTAACCATCTAATGAGTAGAAAATAACCCATTTTGCTCCTGGCTTTACTTTTGCCTTCTCAGCTATTGTCTTCATCTTTATTCCCTCCCATTCAACGTTTTCTACACTCCAGCCTGTGACACAATGAAAATCTTTAGTATATTTTACGTCGATCATTTTCAGCATTTCTTCATAAGTAATCTCTATTTTATTCTGTACCTCTCCAAAAATTTTGAGCCTATACTCATTTAAGTTTACTTTGGGTACACCTAAAGCTGCATAATAAATGAATCGTTTTACATATTTTTGTCCTGGTGGAACTTCTTTCTGCATTGTTTATAACTTGTATAGTAAGTATTTAAAATAGCGTTAAAATGATGCTAACAGTCTATATTTTGCCATAGTTTGAGCCTTAGAATAGCACTCCTGTAACTGCTTAGCACCTGCTGACCATCTGAAATTCTCATTAACTCTCCTTACACAATTTTGCCTTATTTTGTCCCATAACTTCACATCATTCGTTTTAACTTCAGAGTATTTTAGAAAATCTCCATTGTTTGTTTCTGAAGCGATGGACAATGACAAGGCAGAGATTAACGCTTTCGATAGTTCCCAGACGTTTTCCGGTTCTACCAATAGTCCTGTTCCCTGTTCTTGGTCAACCCTGATGTCTAATACGCTCTCTCTTAGTCCTCCTACTGAGTATGCAACTACAGGTGTTCCTACAGCCATTGACTCTACTGCAACTAACCCAAATGGTTCCCATCTTGACGGTATCACAAATACTGAGGCACTATAGTAGAAGAGCCTGTACAATTCCTTACTCATTTTGCCTAGGATTATCCTAATGTTACTACCGTGTCTAGATATATTAGATACCACATTTTGTAGTAATCCATAGTCTGAGGAGGGTAATCCTAATATTATTAGACGGGCATTGTTAATGGTCTTAAGTACTTCATCAAATGCTATAAGTAATGAATCTATTCCCTTCTGATAAACCATTCTTCCTGCAAATAGAATTAGAGGACCGTTTTCTAGTCTACTATATGTCCAGTCATCCTTTATACCTATATTGAATCTGTTATTCCAAAGTATGTTACGTGTAGTGTAATCCTCAGGGGTTATTTTTAGGACCTCTAGTTCGTCAAATAATCTTTTTCTTATTTCAGCCTTATCCTCAGTCCCAAACTTGCTGTAAGCGTACTTTTTAGTCTCCTCTATTTCCCAATCAGTACCGTTATAATGAATACAACTCTTATTCTCTATCCAGTTTCCTATGAAGTTAAATATATCATATGTAAGGTAGCTTTTACTAACTGATGTTATTAGATCAGCCTCATAAGAGCCAAACTTTTCTATGGAACCAGAAGAGAAGAAATCCCAGACTTCTCTAGTTGTGTACAAGTCATGTTTTATTATTCTCCAAATGTAATGAGGATAATTTATCAGTCCACTCCAATCCTCTGATGCGTAATGCCAAGGTGCACTAACCTTGTTTAACAGGTGAATTGTAAATACTAGAGGAACTATTACTCTCCTAGCCTCAAATGTAAATTTAGCAATTACACCTGCAATTACAGAGTGCCAATCATGTACGTGTATTATGGACGGTATGTCATTAGGTATTGAGAACTTTGCATACTTCTCGACAGCCCTAGCTAGGAGTGAAGATTTCTCCATGGCGTTATCGTAAATGTTCCAGGAATCAATTATCCTTCCTGTGTTGTAATCCAGTCCTTTAATTAAAACCACGTTAATTCCATCCAAATTTCCATGTTCAAACCCTAGCTTGTAGTGGTAAGATTTACCATCAATACCTATTCTATCTCCTTCTGCAACTAAAGATATTTCGTTCAATTTAAGAAGTGACCTATAATAGTCATTAAGATGACGACCGTGGCTTGGCATGATTACAGTTACTTTTATGCCCTGCTTAACTAATTCTTTACTAAGATTATATACTACTGGCCCCAATCCCCCTAGACTAGCTACTTTCTCTAGCTCAGCGCTTATCATCCAGGCGTGCTTTAGTTCGTCCTCAAACCATAGGCTTTCATATCTCTTCATTGCTTAATCCACTCTTGAATATACTTTTCGAAGTCTTTATATTCTGGCTTTTGTTTTATTAGCTCCTTATACTGGTCTATCGTCCAAACTTCCTTACCTCTCTTCAAACCCTTGTAAAATATAAACGGTTCATTTTCTATCTTTAACTTCTTTCTCATTTCCTCTTGAAACATTGAGATAGCGTAAATCTCGTTTATGAAAGCATCAATGGGTGAGTTAAAGGAGCTAAAATATGAGTGGACCTCTGCTGGGCTACTACTACCTAAAAACAGGTAATAATAATGATCACTAGTTGTGAAATACTTCCAGGCTTTAAGATACTCTTTACCCAACTCTTTTGCCAACATTTCGGTTCTTCTGACCATTTCATCATAAGCCCATTGCATTATATTTCCTAACCAACTTGATTCATCCTTGTTTATATCAGCCCAAGATGATGTTTGAGTTATTTCTATCTCTTGAACAGCCCTATCATATACCTCTTTAGGCAATCTCATTTTTATTTCCCTTCTTGAAAGTTCTCTTGGTAACCACCTCAAGAAGTCTAGGATTCCACTTTCAGGCCAATGATGCTCCCCAAATGTTTCATAATCAACGAAGATTAATCCAACATCACCCTCTGACCACAGTAACCAGTCAGAGAGTTTTTGTGCAGTTAGTGGGTATTGGTCCCAATTCCTGTTCGAAAACCTGAAGGCAATATCATCACTTAGCCTATAGTTTCTCAGTAAGCCTACTAATTTACTGTTCTTTATTCTGTAGACATAATTTGGTGATCTACCGTTCAGTACGCTCTCTTTTCCTTCCATTATAATTGATTTGAAACCTAAGTTCTCAACTTCCTTTAATATTCTGGGAGTAACTAGTAGTTCAGTGTTCTCAAAAGTTGTCGGTGTTTGATTAAAGTATTCCTTTATTAACTCTGAGTGCTGTTTAACTTGTTCTTTCCATTCATCTAAGTCATCCCACAAACCTGTTATCGAGTGGTAATAGGTTTGAGATAAAAACTCCACCTTCTTTGTATATGAGAGTTGTTGAAGTAAGTCTATTACTTCTCTTCCCCACTTTTCTGCCTGCTCCATGAAGGTTCCTGATATCGAATAGAATACCTTGACGTCGTATCCTTCATTTTCTCCTCTCTCAATTTCATCTAGAATTATTTTAGTTGCAGGTATATAGCATTTTTGCTTAGCTCTAAGAAATACATCCCTATTTAACTGGTTATCAAAATATTTTTCGATCGGATTATCTCTAAATTGTGGGTTCCAAAAGTAGCTTCCTTTTATTCTAAAGGGTTGGTGAACTTCGAACCCTAAGATGACATTTCTCATATGGGAATATTTATAGTCTCATAAGTAAAAACTATTACTGATGACTAGAATAGAAGATATAAAAGTGATTATACCAATTGGCGGTGAGGCTACTAGGCTAAGACCATTAACTATTGAAACATCGAAAGCTACAGTGAGGCTTCTGAATAGACCACTGATTGAATATACCTTGATTGAGTTAGCCAGACAGGGTATTAAAGAAATAATCTTTGGAGTGAGAGGGTACGTAAACTATAGATCTTTATTTGACATTTATCAGGAAGGCATAGGTTTCTCAGCTAGGTATCATATAAAACCTAGAGTACACTTCAAATACCAACCAAGAGTAGATAGTATAGGGAATGCTGACTCTGTAAGGATAAACATGGAATACTATAATATCAATGATCCTGTGCTTGTTGTACAGGGCGATAATCTCTTCAAATTGGACGTTAAGAAATTATTAGAATATCATGAAGAAAAGAGAGCAATGATGACAATAGTGATCAAACCTATGGAAAATGTTGAGGAGTTTGGTGTTGCGGAATTGGAGAGTGATAACAAGATAAGGAGATTCGTTGAGAAGCCAAGGAGAGAGGAGGCTCCATCAAATCTGGTTAACACAGGAATATATGTATTGAGCGCAGAAATCAGGAAAATATTCGAGAGCGAGGAGGTCAGAGAGATGTATGAAATGGGTAAGATGGACTTTGGCAAGGATATCATACCTTATTTAATAAGAAAAGGTTATCCTGTATACGCGTATAAGATGGATGGTTTATGGTTTGACGTTGGAACACCTGGTAGATACCTAGATGCAGTTTATACTTTACTTAGGGAATTGGATGAAAGGGATGTCCATGGGGTAAGAATCGTAAGCAATAGGAGAATATTTGTACAAGGTACTAGTTACGACTCGAGAAAAAGGAGAGCCAAAATTAAAAGGATGTATAGGAACGGGGAATTGAAACTTGAGGGAAATATCTTAATTGGCAGGCACTGTCAGATAGGTAAGGATACTTATATAGAGGAATCATCAATAGATAATTTTACAATAATCGGTAGAAGGGTTAAGGTAATAAAGAGTGCTGTTATGGACAGAGTATATATTGGAGATAACGCAATTGTTGAAAGATCAATAGTGGGTAGACATGTAGAGATTAGATCTTCACCTAAAAAGCCAACAGTGGTAGTAAATAGTGTAATAGCTGATGGTGCAGTAGTGGATGAAGGAACAGAAATAGTGAACTCAAAGATTTATCCACATAAGGTTATTAATGCGGATAGTAAGCTATATGATACGATACTCACATGAGATACGTCAGTATTGGTAACGAACGGACATTGATTAATTTGGATCAGCTAGGGAGAATAATAGATATTTACTACCCACATGCTGGAATGGAAAACCACACTAATGGGAAACCAGTTAGACAATACATTTTCACGCAGGGAAAATTAATTCCTGATGAGGAGTGGCGAGTATCACTAAATTACTTCCACAATACGAACATTGCAGAAATAAATGCATCTATAAATTCAGATATACGATTATTAGCATATGATTTTTCAGATATTTATGCGCCATTGTACTATAGGATATTAAAAGTTTATAACACAACTGACTCACCATTAAAAATTAAGTTGATATTTAATTTCGATCTAGATCTTTACTCAACTCCCTTTGGCGATACAGCATTCATAGAACCTGAGACGAACTCCATTGTTCATTACAAGTCTAGACGATACATCGGTATTGAACTATTTAGTATTCTGAAAGACATGCAAGAATACTCAGTAGGCAAGGAGGAGATCGCGGACGAGATAAGACGTGGTTATCTTAGCAATCGACCAATAGAAAATGGGGATGTACAGTCGGCCTTAGCATTAGAGCTTGAAATCAACCCTTCCAACAGTGAGAAGGCATATTTAGCCTTAGCCTTTGGTAGAAGTCTATCAGAGATAAAAACCTTATTGAGAAGGGCAAATTCCACTGAGATAGAATCCTCATTCGTTGCCAATCATTCATTTTGGTCCAACTGGTTGTTGAAGTCAGAAAGGAAATTTAGCTTACAAAAGATGAATGATCTATATAAAATTAGCCTGCTGACTATAAGAGACCACATGAATGAAAACGGATCTATAATTGCATCCTCAGACTATTCCTTCATGGGAATTTATGGTGACGCTTACACCTACTGTTGGCCAAGGGACTCGGCTATCTCAGCCTACGCTTTAGATATTGCAGGTTATGGAGAACTTGCCTTAAAACACTATAAATTCATATCTAAACTTATCAGTGAAGAGGGTTTTCTTTACCACAAATATAATCCTGATTCAACACTAGCTAGCTCTTGGCATCCTTGGATTTACAAAGGAAAAAGAATACTCCCAATTCAGGAAGATGAGACCGCACTAGAGGTGTGGGCTATAGCAAATCATTACAGGATTTATAAAGACATTGATGAGCTAGTAGAAATATACAGAAGTTTCATCAAGCCAGCCTTAAAGTTTCTGATGAAATTCATAGAAGACGGTCTGCCTAAACCTAGTTTTGACCTCTGGGAGGAACGTTACGGCATTCATATATATACAGTGTCAACTGTGTATGGCGCGTTAACTGAGGCGTCTAAACTAGTTTATGACATGGGAGATGAGGTAATGGCAAGTGACATGGTTTCGATCGCAGAGTACATGAAAAGTATGATCTTGAGGAAGATGACATATAATGGGAGATTTATTAGACGATTGGATGAGAACGGAAATGTGGATACTACGATTGATGCCAGTATGTATTCTCCATTTTTCTTCAGCGTTATTGATCCTAAAGACCCAATAATGGTATCAACTATCAATGCAATTGAGTCTGCGTTAAAGGTCAATGGCGGTATTATAAGATATGAAGGTGATACATATAGGAGAAATAAGAGTAGACCAAATCCATGGTTAATAACTACTCTTTGGGTAGCAGAGTATTATTTAAGAGTGGGCAATGTTCAGAAAGCTAATGAGTACATAAGTTGGGTTTTAGATAGAGCCGTTCCTACTGGTCTACTTCCTGAACAAGTTGATCCTGATAATCTTCAAAGCACGTCTGTCTTACCATTGGTCTGGTCTCATTCCGAATTGGTCATTGCATCTCATCAGATGAAAGAAGCAATTTGATAAGACTAACTAAGAGTCCATGTAATGATCTTAAGCCTCATCCCGTAAACAAATCATTACCATCTCAACAGTTTAACATTTCACTGAATAAGTACGTTTTTATACACTGTGTATAGAATCACAGAAATCTAAGTAAATAGTTTTAATTACTACTCATTCTAATCTCGATATGAATGCATACACCCGAAGAATGCGAGAGAAAAGAGTGGTTGCTGACTTTTGGCACTGGCGGGTATTCTTCTTCGACGATATGTGGTATTAACTCAAGAACCTACCATGGTTATCTAGTAGTCCCTCTTAATCCTCCACATAAGAGATATTTAATTCTCTCAAAATTTGAGGACTTTCTAGTTTTAAATAGAGAGGACTTTCCGCTCTCAACAAATCATTATTCTAATGCCTATTATCCTGATGGTTATAAATATCTTAAGCACTTCCATTGGGGGAGAAATTACGTAAAGTGGATTTACGATGTTAACGGAATTATTGTTGAAAAGCTACTCATCGCAAGCCAAGGTACCAATGGTGTAACAATAAAATATAAGGCTACAGATGGTTCAATAAAGGTCTATCCGCTGATGACATTTAGGAGTCATCACCTAGTCTCTCAGCCTGAGAACCTTATATTCACGCAAAAAGTAAAGGATAATTTGGTCAGCCTTTACAGATACGATGGGTCGTTAGCTCTAAATTTCGTCGTGGAAAATAAGTTTAAACTTACCAACACTGGTTACTCATACTATGACTTCTTTTACGTAATAGACTATGAATTAGGGAATAATAGCAAGGAGAACCTATACAATCCATTTTTCTTAACAAGTGAAAAGAATGAACTGACAATCCATGCATACCATAATTCTTTCGATAAGTCTGAGATCAAGGAGACTCCTTCAGACATTATTAAATTGCTCGGGGAGTCATCATTAAACTTTCTTGTAAAGGGTCATGAGGGCTATTCCATAGTAACAGGATACCATTGGTTTGATGAATGGGGTAGAGATACATTCATATCTCTTGAGGGAATACTACTATTACAGGGACTATACGATCAAGCAAAGGAAATAATTAATAGATACCTACAATACAATAATAAGGGTCTCTTGCCTAATCATATTACCCCATCCGGAGAACCGATTTACCTCGGGGTTGACGTGAGCTTATGGGCGATCAATGCGATATATAAACTGTACAGTTATTCCCGTGATACTCAGTTTATAAGAAAGATTTACCCGATACTTCAGGATATCGTTGAGTCCTATATGAAGGGGAACGGAATTGTATATACAATGGGGGAAATTCTATTTCACAGGGGTGCGCCAAGAACGTGGATGGATGCCAGCTATAATGGTAGAATTGTAACCCCCAGAGAGGGAGCAGCTGTTGAGATCAATGCCTTGTGGTACAATGCATTGATGATACTTGATTATTTCTCTAAGATCTTGGGGGACTCAAGCTCACTGTATAGGGAAGTTGCCGAAAAGGTCAAAAGGTCCTTCATGGAGAGGTTTGTCACAAATTGGGGTCTTTATGATTACCTTACTCCCTCATTTACACCGGATAACACAATAAGACCTAACCAGATTTTCGCCATATCCCTTCCATTTAATATATTGCCTATTGAAAAGGGAAAGAGTGTAATGGTAACCATAGAAAAGGAGCTTTTAAGATCATACGGGTTAAGTACACTATCGTCTAAAGACCCTAAATATAAACCAGTTTATAGAGGAGAAAGAGCAAAAAGGGATGAAGCTTATCATAATGGTCTAGTGTGGCCATGGTTAATAGGAGCTTATGTCGATGCTAAGCTGAGGTATGAGACTGATATAGTGAGATCTAAACTTCTATTGGATACTTTCAAACCTTTGTTGGAATATGCGAAGCTGCACAATGGTTTTATCCCTGAGTTATTTGAGGACGTTCCACCTTATTCCAACGGAGGAGCTATTGCTCAAGCTTGGAGTGTAGCTGAGGTATACAGAGCCATGAATAAACTCATATCTTTATAAAAGGTGAATCATAATTTATTATAATGCAAATAAAAACAATAATGTTACAAGATCCTCCAGTGTTAAGCTTATATGATAAACTATATGATGCCTTTAAACGAATTAATACAAGGGGGATCGGAAGAGTCATAATTGTCGATAAGAGTCTTGAGGGTATAGTTTCAACTCGTGATTTAATTTCATGTATTGTGGACGCATGTGAGAAAACTTGTAACCAGGCTCAATTATATGAATTATTGAATAAGGAAATCAGTAAAGTGATGTCACCAAAGCCTGCTTATGTTTATGAGGATGATGATGTGATAGACGCATTAACCATAATGGTTGCCAGAAATCTAGGCTCCTTACCTGTGATTGATGTGGAGAAAAAGGTGAAAGGGATAGTGACGGAAAGGGAGATGATGCTAATTTTTCAGGATCTAGATCACGTTTATCCGGTTAGTAAGTTTATGACAAAAAGGGTCACAACTATTTATGAGGATATGCCTGTTGTAGAGGGAGCAAAATTAATGGTTAAGAGAGGGTTTAGGAGACTACCAGTAGTCGATACTGAAGGTAAACTAGTAGGTGTAATTACCGCCGCAGATATACTTAAGAACTTCTTGAAACATCTCTCAAAAAACAACTTAGATACATTTTACTATGAAAAAATAAAGGATATTAAAACTCCTCATGTACATACTATAGATCCTAATAAGTCTATAAATGAGGCAGCGGCAAAGATGTTGTTAGAGAGAATAGGTTCATTGATAGTTGTTGATAACGATAATGTACCTACTGCTATTGTAACTGAAAGAGACCTGATTATAGCCCTTCACTACCAGCTACATCTAGCTCGTTGAAAGTGAAAACTATATTATTCCTCTCTATCGAGTATAAATTATGGATGTAATATATACAGAAAAGGCTCCAAGACCCATAGGTCCATATTCTCAAGCTATTAAGGTAGGAAATTTCCTATTCGTTTCAGGTCAAATACCAATAGACCCAAAGACAGGCGAACTTGTAAAGGGTGGAATAAAAGAACAGACTAAAGCTGTGATGGAGAATCTAAAGGCGATAATTGAATCAGCCGGATTCACTCTACAAGATGTGGTAATGTCTAACGTTTACCTAAAAGATTTGAATATGTTCAATGACTTTAATGAAGTATACTCAACATATTTTCTAAACAAACCTCCCGCTCGAGTCACTGTGCAGGTAGCCAAATTACCCAGAGATTCATTAATAGAAATAAGTGTAATTTGTTCGAAAGGTTAAGTTAATAAAAAATCTTTTTTAAAAGGCTTTCTATATGGGGACAATTTAGATCTCTATGTGTTCCATGTTCAACGCAAGTCGCTGACACAGGCTTACCCTCGAAAAGTAATATTTCAGCCATATCGTCCTGAACTATTTTGTAGAACGCCCCTTCGAAAACAACTCTGTACTGTTGCATTTTATATCACCTATTTGTCGACTTTTTTCATATACATACGCATCACTTCCATATAAGCTTTATCCCTATTAATACAAGTCAAGCCAAATCTGTTAAACCCATAATTTCAGAGACGAAGTGATTTGATATGTATTATTTACAGTTTTATTAAATACAGTTTTAGGATAATACCCAACAATTAGGATGGATTTAGCATTCGTTAAGGACGGAGTTTATTACCTTTACATGAATGGTTCGTTGATAAGAACTAGCGAATTCAAGGTGAAGGATAATGTTATTGGCTATGTACTGAAAGAGTATAGGGAAGGAAAACCTAAACTTTCCTCGATACCAGTCCATGAGTCATCTAAAGTTAAGGAAATAATTGAGGCTAAACTAGTTGAAGAGATAAAGAACCTAAACGCATGTGTCTTTGACGCCAAAGATTTTCTGATAATCCATTTCGGCTCGATAGATGAGGTAAAGAAGGATAACACTTACGTTTTCGTAAACGGAAAGCCTATTTTGAAAACTAACTTACCCCAGTTATTCGATTTAATGAAAGGTAATTATGAGTTGGTGAAATACTTACTCAAGGAGTTTCCTAAGTATGGAGAGGTAGTGAGGAGGTCAATAATATCCCTTGTAGGCATGAATAAATGTGATGAGGCAATCACATTATACAATTCGCTTGAGAAAAAGTATCCTGAGGAATCATTAGCTGTGGCTGAATGCTATGAGAGAAGAGAGGAATATCTAGAGGCACTTAAAATATACTCATTCTTCTCTGAGCAGAAGTACAGAGAACTAGAGAAAAGATTAAGGGATAAAGTGAATTTGTTGATTGATGAGTTTGAGAGGACATACAATGTCAAGTCTTTATTCGAGGCTCTGTCCATACTGCCTACTTATGATGCACCTGCAATAAAGTTAGGCTGGTATTTCATGAGGAAGAAAAATCATAAGGAAGCTGTTAAATACTTTGAGGAGGCTGTAAGGAGAAGAAGAGACTTCACAAACATTTTATCTCTGGCTAACGCTTACATACAGAACCAACTGTTCAAGGAGGCTCTAGATACAATACAAGAAGCTGAAAAGATTAGGAGAAACTCTTCTACGGCTTACCTTAAGGGAATTGCTCTGGAGTACCTGAATGCCCCCATGGAGGCGCAGAAGGAATTCTTTTTCGCTTGTAGGGAGGGTTTAGTTGATGCGTGTGGGAAGATCAAGGTTTATGAGTTATATACACCTCAAAATGAGTTTGACCCTAATTCATGGATTGGTTATGTACTCTATGGGTATAAGGTGGAAAAAGTAATAGGAAGTGGAGGAATGGGTTATGTCTTGTTGGTAGAGAAGGGCATGAGAAAGTTCGCTATGAAGATAGTGAAGAAAGAGTTTAGGTACGACGAGATGTTATACGAAATTGCAAAATTACAGGAGATATCTAAGGGTTCCAAGTACATAGTGAGGATATTTGCAAGTTTTGTGGACGAGAATTTCACCGATTATTATTCTTCTCCCCCAGCAATTGTGATGGAATATATGGAGGGAGGAGATCTTAGACAAATTATAACCAATAATGAATATTCGACGTTGAGACATTCCTCTAGATGGCCAGAGATAGTGTCAATAATGTTTTCCAAAATAGCTGATGCAATTATCCACGTTAATAAAAACGGATATGTGCATTGTGACATAAAGCCCTCCAATATATTGCTTAATGGAAAATTACCGAAGTATGGTGAACAAGCTGTACAAGCACTTCTTGAGGAGAAAATTACTCCAAAGATTTCCGACCTAGGTTCCTCAGTGAAAGTGGGAACTCCCGTGATACATTATACTCCATATTATGCGCACCCTCTACAAAGATTCGGTGGAAGAGCTGAGTACAATTTCGATGTTTATTCGCTTACCATATCCCTTTACGTTGCATTAACGAATAATTTCCCATTCCCAGAATGGTTAGAAAGGGAAATTGAGGAGGCTGTTATAGATCCATCCAAGAGGGAAAATGTGATAAAAGATTTCTACAATATGGATCCGAGATTAGATTATGTCCCTTCAGAGTTTCATGACCTAATACTTAGAGGTCTTAGAGGTGAGATTACGATAGAGGGAATAAGCAGAGAACTTAAGCAGATAACTAGGACAGAGTATGGGTATAATTTACCTCTAAACTACTCAGAGATTTAATCTGACTTCTCTAAAATCTCGTTAAGTCTCTTTTCGTACTTGTCAAGTACATTTTGGACTTCCTTTTGGGCTTCTTCATACAAATTTACTATATCCACAAGTTTCTCTGACAGTATTGTTCCGCCAGCTCCTTTACCACCTTTCTTCATGTCAATCCCACCTAAAATTTCATTTACTTTCTTTAAGTACTCCCAAGCGAACTTGTAAGATACATTCATTGATTTCGCAGATTTAGAAATAGATCCAGTAAGTGTAATTTCCTTCAAAAGATTTATACCACCCTTTCCTAATACTGGTCTTCCATCATCTGTCTCTAGCCATAGCTTGAATCTGATTTTCATAAATCTAAACCTTGTTTATATATTAGTTTCATAATAATATCAATTTTTTGTTTTACTTCCTCTAAATCTTTTCCTATTACATTTACGTGACCCATCTTTCTCCTCTTTTTAACTTCTGATTTTCCATACCAGTAAACTTTACCGTACCTTAGTACCTCTGGAGGGACATCGTCTGTCCCCAGTATATTAACCATTCCTCCAAAAGTAAGTAATTCAGTACTACCTAGTTCTATCCCTGTAATTGCTCTAATGTGTTGTTCGAACTGAGAAATGTAAGCTGAGTCTAGTGTATAATGACCTGTGTTATGAACTCTGGGGGCAAATTCATTTATTAAAATTTCACCATCCCTAACAAAGAATTCTATGCCCATGGTACCTACATAGTTCAAAGAGTCTGCAAGTCTTTTAGCAATCTCCTCGAACCTATTATCGTATAACGGTCCATAATTATAGACCAAGATTCCTTTTTCGTTATAGTTAAAGGTGGGTGGATATGCCTTAAAATTACCGTTCTTATCTCTCATAGCAACTATTGAGGCTTCATAGTCAAAGTTTACGAACTCTTCAACTACAAATTTAACTTTCTTACTCTTTAAATTCTCATATTTATTAACGTCACCTTTAATGAAATATTGTCCTTTCCCATCATATCCACCTAAGCTTTCCTTAAGTACACCAATACCGTTAAACTCCTCTTTAAGTATTTTCAATGCTTCTTCCCCGTCTTCCGCGACAAGAAACCTAGGTGTAGGTAAATTATGTTCTTTATAGTACAATTTCTCCTTGTATCTTTCTCTTTTCAACTCCACGCTATTAATTTCAGGGAATAGTTTCTCCTTACCTTGTGCATATTCTAAGGCTTTATCTGACACATGCTCAAATTCGAAAGTAACCACGTCAACTTCATCTATCATTTCTTTGTACTTTTCTGGTGGAAAACACTTATCTGCTATTCTACATGCAGGCGCATTTGGTTCATCTAAAACATAGAAACTGAAGGGATATTTTCTTCCCTCTAATATCATCATCCATCCTAATTGTCCTCCACCTAATATCCCAATTCTAAGGGAGTTTTGTGTTAAGGACTTCATTCTTCATGTCCTCCATAAACTTTTTAATTTTCTCGCTGATCTCAGGATACTTAATTCCTAATATTCTTAATGCTAGCAATGCTGCGTTTTTACTATTTCCTATAGCAACTGTAGCTACTGGAACCCCATAAGGCATCTGAACTATAGATAACAGTGAGTCAAGTCCATTTAGGTTCTTAGAAGGCACAGGAACACCTATAACAGGTAGGTGAGTTAAGGAAGCTGTCATTCCTGGTAAATGGGCTGCTCCTCCTGCTCCAGCAATTATTACTTCAATACCCTTTTGGGATGCAGTTTTCGCAAACTCCATCATAAACTCTGGGGTTCTGTGGGCTGAAACAACCCTTACCTCAACCTCCACTCCAAACTCTTTCAGAATGTCCACTGCATCTTTCATATATTCCCAATCGTTCTTACTTCCCATAATTACCGCAACTTTGGGCATAGGTTAATTGAGACAAGATAAAATAAAAACATTAAGACTTTCTGATGTAGAGATATGGTATTTAAACTTTTTATAAACATATAATTTTCAAATGGATATTCACAGTGAAGAAGAATTATTTAGAATTATACGGTCAGCATACCTTGACAATAAGAAGATCCAGGTCTTAGGCTATGGTAGACATGGTAGGATATCTAAAGTTGATGAATATGTCTACACTAAAAACATGAATTGGTATGAGATTAAGGATGGAAAAGTTCAAGCATTAGCTGGTGCTGATGTAACAAAGATTAGGAAGGAAGCTAGCGAGAATGGGCTACTACTTCCAACACTTTATGATGGTACAATAGGCGGGCTATTAGCTATTAATCCGATATCTCCACTGACCACATCTTATGGGAGACCATCAGATTTCACACTATGGACTAGGTTTCTAACACCTTATGGTGGGATGAAATGGAAAGTCTTTGTTGGTTCCATGGGTCTTTTGGGGGCTATTTCGCGTGCTGAATTAAAATTATTTGAAAAGCCCAGAAGAATATTGACATATGACAAAAACGATGCAACTGAAGAGGAAATTATGAAAGTTTCCTCATTTAGACCATTAGTATTACTGGTAGAATATGACGGGAGATTTAATGTCCATGCATCTTTTTCCGAAGAAGTGCTATTACAGGGATTCAGCGTAGACGAGGGTGTCCCTATGGTGGAGGTTGACAGGGAAAGAGATGAAATAATTGTTGAAGGAGACGACACTTTTGAAAGTTTTAAGAAGATAATAGAGCTCTCAAATCCTAGCTATGCCTATTGGATATATAATTCTAAAGTCTTTGTAATATTTGATGCTGACGTGGAGAAGTTAAGCCAGTTTAAGTATTATTCAAGGGATAGACCAAAAGAAATCTACCTAAAGTTAAAGAAATTATTGGACGTTAAAAATATCTTTAATTAATCTACTAACTTACCGGGGTTCATAATCCCCTTACTATCTAGTAATAGCTTAAACATTTTATATAGTCTCACTTCATCCTCCTTTTCTCTCAAAATCCATGGTTTTTTCAGGAACCCTACACCATGGTGATGAGATGTAGTTCCTCCCCACTTTATGACCACCTTAGCTGCAGTCTCCCAGACTTTCAAAAGTACTTCAGGGTCCTGTCTCAAAATAACCATAACGTATAAACATGTGCCATTTGTATATAGATGAGTAAATCTTGAAAGCACACTTTTAACTCCATTAATCGAGTACAAATTCTCCCTTAACTCCTTGTAAATTTTCGGAATTATACTCCAACTTCCAGCTAAGTCAAGAGTATCGGTGAAATATCCAGACTGAACCAGACTCAAAAAATTCGCCTCATAGTTCCTTGCAAAGACGTCCCTCCATTTCCTTACAGTTTCTTTCTCTCCCTCTTTGCCACCATACTTTAACGCAATATTTTTTATGAGTCTCTCTTCTACATCGACGAGCTCTTGGTCATAGCCCCTGACTCTAACCAGGGAGATGAAATACGGAAGACCTAACATGTAATTAGCGCTTTCACTGTCATGAACTACAACTCTATATGGTGGTGGTAATCTTACTGTATATTCTTTTGCAAATTTTATGGCGTCGTCTATTGAATTGAAGTAAAATGCTAAATCCTTGTGATAATTTGCTAAGGGTTTAATTTTCAGCTTTGCTTTGGTGATAACTCCCAATGTACCTTCAGAACCTATAAAAAGACTTAGCATTCCTGGTCCCATAGAGTTCCTGACTGATTTATCTGGACCTATTCTGACAATTTCTCCGTTGGGTAAAACTACCTCAATCCACAACAATAACTCTTCTATATTGCTACTACTATGGGAGCCAGACCCTTTATGGGCTATAGCTCCTCCTATAGTTGCCAGGAAAAACGATTGTGGGTGATAGTCTAATGTATAACCCTTGGAATTTAACTTGTCCTCTAGATCCTTAATTTTGATTCCGGCTTCAACTGTTACTGTTAGATCGTCCTCATTAAGTTCTAATACCTTATTTAATTCAGATAGATCTAAAATCGTGCAAGAGTTATGATAAGCACCTCCTACAACACTAGATCCTCCAGCATAAGGAACAACACATGCGTTGTAATTATTAGCTAGTTTTATTACTTTAGCGATCTCCTCCACAGATTTAGGTTTAATAACCGCACTCGGCTTTCCAATTGTTTGTCCTAAAAATTCCCTCAAGGCTAATAACGGCGTCCAATCCCTTTTAAAACCTTCAGAATCATTTAGAACTAATATACCTTGATCACTAACTTTCTCTAGGAATTCGTTTAACATATCAAAACAATCTGTGTTTTTATTAAAAATAAAAATTTCTAAGTGAAATTATGAAGTACGTTAGAGACAACAAATATAAGATCATTACTTAAATTACTATTATGGTAAGACACTTCATTATTGACTGTGACACTGCAGAGGATGATATAATGAGTTTATTCATGCTTTTAAAACACAGAATAAGTGTGGAAGGGGTAACGATTGTCGAGGGAAACATTTCTTACCAACAGGAGGTTAACAATGCGTTATGGGCTTTGGAGTATATAGGAGAGGAAAATGTGAGAGTTTATCCTGGCAGTGACAAGCCTTTAGTCAAGGACTTTAGGAGTGTAGAAGAAGTTCATGGTAAAGGAGGAATAGGGGATAAAATTGTAAAGCCACAAAAACTCAAACCTGAGAACAAAAAGGCATTAGACGCTATTGTTGATATTGCTGACAGATACCCTGGGGAACTGGAAATTTTGGCTATATCCCCACTCACAAATTTAGCGTTGGCATATTTGAAAGATAAGACGTTAACCGAAAAGATAAGTAAAGTTTGGGTAATGGGTGGAACAGCTTGGGGTAGAGGCAATATAACTCCAGTTGCTGAATACAATATTTGGGTTGATCCCGATGCTGCTAAGATAGTATTTAATGCAGGATTTGATATAACAATGGTGCCTTGGGACGTTATAGTGAACTATCCCGTGGAAAATAGGGAGTGGGAGGAGATTAGGAACATGAATACTAAAATGTCTAAGTTCTATATAGATATTTACACTCATTATAGAGAGTATTCAATGAAAAATGAAAAAATCGGAGGTACGCCTCATCCTGATTTAATTACTACAGCAGTAGCTTTAGACTACGAGAGTGTAGTTAAAAGATCAGACAAGCACTTTGTAGATGTAGAGAATTGTGATTGTTTGACAAGAGGTATGGTGGTCATAGATTATCTCTCTATCTGGAAGAAAGATCCTAACACAGAGGTAATTTATGAAATAAATAAGGGGGAATTTTTAAAGCTCTTATACGATTTACTCAAGTGGTTCTAACAGTCAAATTTAGTGCATAAGCTGTATTCCATTTCTTTAACCAAATCTCTCAATACAATATAATTCTTATATAATTCTTTTACACCCTCCTCAGTAATACCAATTATCATATCTCCATTTCCTATGAGAGCTTTAGTGAATATCAACCCCTTCTTCTCTAACTCTTTAAGTGATTTTGATAACCTGATATTCCTTACTCCTAGATAATTTCCAATTTCCCTTATACTTAGTTCCTCTTGGTCTGACAGCAATGTAAGTATAGCTAATTCTAAGATGTCCACATTACTATTATTTATCTAGGAATATTTTAAAGTTCCGCGTTTTCCAGGCTATGAATGCAAGAACTAAGGACGAGATAGCTGATATTAGTAGGGAGAATTTTACAGATAACGCAAGAAGGGAGGCAAAATATCCTATAAGCCAGAAGGTCTGTTGAATAGAGATCATTCTTGAATAAGCACTGACACTATTTCCATTTACTTCCTCTATAGCTAATGGGATGAGAACTTCCCATAGACCAAATGCTAGGGAAAATAGGGGGTTAAAAAACACTAGGTAAACAAGTGAAAACAATATAAGATAAATCGGAAGCAACTTATTCTTGCCCGCAGAAAAGAACACCACTATCATGCCTATGACTTCACTCATTGTAGCTAACACTCCTAATGTTATATAAGACAAATTGTACATGTCCTTAGTGACAAGGAATACGAAAGGAGATGCCAATGAGATAGGGATAATTACGAGACCAGGCAAAGGATTCAGTTTTTTAGTACTCTGGTAAAAAACAACACTCTGTTCTTCATATTTTAAGCCTAGAACAGGTAACCCTGAAAGAGTCATGAATAACCCTGCAGTTAAGAAAACATACCTAATTCCCAGTAACTGGGCAATGGTCCCTCCTATTACAGGCGTAAAGACTGCAGGTAAAATGGATATAGCCCACACTTTTGAAATGACACCTTTTCCCAAATTATTCATGTAATAGTAATAGTTAGGTAAGGCGATTAATAGGGAAGAGGAGGATATTGTAAACCCTAGAATTAATACTGGTAGAGTTGTGGCTATGGCAACAATCACAAGACCTATTCCAGATAGAGCCATGAATATTAAGATAGATCTTTTCATCCCTAGAAATCTAGATACTTTAGCGCTCAATAACGCTGAGGGAATCCCTATTAGTGTATATGCTATGTAGATTAATGGTATTAATCTCTCTCTAATGAATTCTGAAGCGTATATAGAAGTATAAGGATAATATAAGTAGTAAGCAATTCCCCATATGAACCAGCTTGCAGATAGTAGTGCTACTCTATTCATAGAGTTTACTGAATTTGCATCCTAATTTACTTTCTTGATTCCTGTTAAAATATAACGATAGAGTAAAAATTTTTTAATATAGTTTAAATTATTTATACTGAGTAGTATGACAGAGAAACCAACTGATGAACTTCAGCAATTGGAGGAGAAAGCTGATTATAATTTACGGGTATATAAGAATATTTATAAGCAAAGCATAGAAGAGCCAAGTAAGTTTTGGGATAGAATAGCAGAGAATCTAATATATTGGTTCGAACCCTGGAAAAAAACCTTTATTCAAGAGGAAGGCTTGCTCACAAAGTGGTTTGTTGACGGAAAGCTAAATGCCTCGTATAATGCTGTAGATAGACATGCTTTTTCTAATAGGAAATTTAAAGCTGCCATAATTTGGGAAAGCGGAAGGTATGAAAGGAAAGTTTTGACTTATCAAGACTTGTACTATGAAGTAAATAGATGGGCTAATGCACTAAGGGAAATAGGAGTACGAAAAGGCGACCGAGTAACGATATATATGCCATTAACTCCGGAAGGGGTGATCTCTATGCTGGCTGTAGCCAGATTAGGCGCAATTCACAACGTTGTATTCGCAGGTTTCGGAGTTCAAGCCCTTGCAGATAGGATAGCTGATGCAGGTTCCAAGGTCATTATTACTGCAGATGCGTATTATAGGAGGGGAAAGTTAGTAGAATTAAAAAAAGCTGTAGACGAGTCCATAAGGTTACTTGGTAAAAACAGCCCAGTAGAGAAAGTTATCATTTATAAGAGGACTGGTTCTGAAATTCCTTTTGACGACAAAAGGGATTTGTATTTTGAAGAAATATCTAAATATAAACCTATCGAGCCTGAGCCTGTCGAATCAACGCATCCTCTTTATATACTTTACACATCCGGAACTACAGGAAAACCAAAGGGTATAGTTCATAGTACTGCTGGATACTTAGTTGGAACTTCGATTATGCTACTTTGGTCCTATGGTATGAGTGAAGAGAATGACACATTGTTTAATACTTCTGATATAGGTTGGGTAGTGGGACATTCCTATATAACGTATGCACCTCTAGTGATGGGTAGGTCAGTTGTTATATATGAGGATGCGCCAGACTATCCTTATGTAGATAAGTGGGCGGAAATTATAGAGAAAAATAGAGTCACTGTTTTTGGCACTTCAGCGACTGCACTTAGATCTTTCATGAAATATGGAGACGAGGTAGTTAAAAGACACGACCTTTCCTCTCTCAGAGTAATAGTTACCGCGGGCGAACCATTAAATTATGCACCTTGGAAATGGGGTCTCGAGGTAATAGGTAATGGTAGAATTTACATGTCTCATCAATGGTGGCAGACCGAGACAGGATCTCCAAATTTAGGCTATATGCCTGGTCTAATTTACTTGCCAATGAAATCAGGTCCTACATGCGGATTTCCCTTACCAGGTAACAAAATACAAATACTTGATGAAAATGGCAACACCACTAAGCCTAGGGATAGGGGTTATTTAGTAATGTTACCACCATATCCCCCATCAATGATGATAGGAATGTGGAATGATCCTGGAAATGAGAGACTAAAAAAGTCATATTTCAGTAAATTCCCTGGGATATATTACAGTGGAGACTATGCCATGATTGACGAGGAGGGATATATCTGGGTAATGGGAAGAGCAGACGAAACTATTAAAGTTGCTGCGCACAGAATTGGAGCTGGAGAAGTTGAATCAATAACTACCTCACACCATGTCGTTGCTGAAGCCGCTGCTATAGGGTTACCTGACCCAGTAAAGGGCGAGAATATACATATTTTCATTGTATTAAAGACAGGATATAATCCTTCACCAGAACTAGCAACGGAAATACAAGGATATGTGAGAGGTCATATGGGCGTCATAGTTACTCCTGAAATACACTTCGTAGAGAAGTTACCCAAGACGAGGTCAGGTAAAGTTATGAGGAGAGTAATAAAAGCGGTAATGTTAGGTCAATCTACAGGAGATATTTCTACGATAGAAGATGAGACATCTATGGAGGAAATAAAGAGAGCAATTGAGGAGTTTAAACAATCCTTAAAAAAATGAAAATCTGATAGAAGTCCAGTTAACTCTGCATTAAAATCAGTGAGAGAAGCATGATATCTAATACTCCTTCTTGAGGTAGGAAGGAGATTTTTCAATAGTTTAAAAGCACTAAACATGGATTATTATAATAAAACTAAAAAGAATATAAAACATTGATTATTTTGAAAAAGGCTCACTTTTTCCTTCTAAATCTTGCTAAGACAACCACTATTATTATTACGATGATAATTATAGCTATTATGACGTAGATTAGCGGAGAGCTAAATAGTTGCGAGATGAACGGCTGGGATATTGTCACATAGAATGTGTCAGATTGCTCAAATGGAAATATAGCTCCTGTTTGGTTCCATGTTGCTGCAATTGCTAATGGATAAACACCTGGAGAAGCTCCTCCACTTATGTCAACAACAAATGTCACATTTACAGTCTGTTGTGGATTAATGTCCCCTACAAATACCTCTGATGCGGTAAGCGCTTGTAGTGGGTTAGAGGAACTAACATGAGGATATATTACATCTGACGTCCCTAGTCTGGCTATTACATTTTTGGCTGTTGCATTACCTGCGTTCTTTAATGTAATGGTTATGGGCACATTACTATCTCCTGGGTTTATTGTGGAGTACTTGACATTGGTGATTATGATATTAGCTTTGGGATATACATTTAATGCGTACTGGTAATTTGCCTTACCTCCGTCAAATGTTACGGTAAAGTTTACTGTATAAGTCTTTGGAATAGTGCTATTTGGAATGTTAATTAAGAAAGTAACATTTACAGGTGATCCTATAGGTAGTGCTCCAATCTTAATCTCAGGTGATGAGATCACTTGGAATGGCGATGACATACTTATACTGGCGTTTTCAGCTATTCCATTTCCGTAGTTCGTCAATATTGTTAGCAATCTCACATCATAATAACCTGGGAATACCTGTGGAGGAAGGGTAACTACATTTATGGAAACGTTTGGACTGTAAATGTCCACTGGCACCGTTATTTCGGTCTTATAATTATAATAGTTTAGTGTAGCTGGTATGTAATATACTCCAGGAGTTGCGTTTGGGTAAACACTGACTGTTACAGTAGCGTAGTTCTCTTGCCCTGCTGGTATAATGCCTACTTGTGCATTAGTTTGAGAGAATTTTAATGGGTACTCGTTGCTAGAGAAGGTTAATGTCGCATTAAGTACGTTTACATCTCCTGTGTTCTTAAGGAGAATAGTCAATGGCACCTGTGTCTCTCCAGGACTTACTGTTATGGGTGAATTTACACTACCCCATAAAGACTGAGCTTGTATTGACACGTAACCTAGTATTTCAACAGGAAGCATCACAGTCTCTTTGTACCCATTGTACATGTTTACTGTAACTGGTATGTAGTAAACTCCAGAGGACGCATTGGGATATATATCGGCTATTACTGTTGCGTAGTTGTATTGTCCTGCTGGTACGAAGCCTATTGTTGCGTTGTTTTGTAGGAATTGTATTGGGTAGTGTGATTTTAGTGTTAGTGTTACGTTTGATAGTAGGTTTTCTCCCAAATTCTCCACATAGATTGTGAGGGGTAAAAGTGAGGAACCAGGCGCAGCCAGTTGAGGATTTGATGGTGTTCCCCATACAGCTGTTAACGATACATTATTATTTCCGCCTATATCGATAGGGACCGTGACATACTGAACACTATTCTGGTAATAATTCACCTTAAGTTTTATGTAATATACTCCTTCTGTAGCGTTAGGATATACAGTTGCAAAGACTGTTGCCTCCCCATAATATCCCGGCTCTATGGCTGAAATTGTTGCGTTGTTTTGTAGGAATTTAACGGGGAACTGGGAGCTAAACTCTAAAGTAACGTTAGTAACTAATGCGTTTCCAAGATTTTGTAGTATTATTGTTAGTGGTGTGTTTGTTTGTCCTGGTCCTACTACTGTTGGGTTTGATGGTGTTCCCCATACTGATGATGCTGTGAAGTTAACATAACCCAAAACTGGAACTCCTACTGATACTTGAGTATATATGCTCTGGTTATTGGCTATTGCCTGGATATTTAATAACTCTTCATAAATTCCGTCCTTAACTCCATTTGCCACATTGAAGATATATGTGACATTTATCATTTGTCCTGGAGTCCATTCTGGTATAGTGACTGTTGGGTTAACATTATAGTAGTTGAATAAGTAGAAAGGATATGTATCTGTCGGTGAAATTTGTACATTATATAGGGCATAGGGGTTTGAATTTATCAGGTGAAATGTTATAGGTATCTCTTGTTCTCCTGGTGTTATAAGCTCAGGGGAAGACGAGTATCCTTGAATGTTTGGTGTAGCAGTCGATATAACGTAACTAAAGAAAGTAGAGATAAAAATTACTGATAGTATCAATAATATTAGGGAAACCCTTTTCTTCATACATATCTATACTATACCGATATATCGGGATATTTAAAATATTCGTATATAAGCAATAACCTAATTGAAGAGAACCCAATATGTGGTTCATAAGTAAGACCATTTTCAATTCTTAATTAGATATTAAAAAATAATAAAGCCCCTTCTAGGAAATTATCGATATCGATAATCTAATTTATATCTTATAATTCTTGCTTATTCACAATTTTCATGATAAAAGGTAAAACTTGATCTTTAGCCACGCAAAAATGTTAAAAGTTTTTAATAAAATAACTTAAGCAAACCACATATTAGTAAATTGGGTGACTTATAATAGTATATTCTATCGATACTATATATACCCTAATTGAATAATATTCAGTACTACAGATATATCGAAAACTTTATTTATACGAAAATTTTTAATAGTATCCATGGATCATAAGGGAGCAACAACCACTCTAGTTACCCTTTCTCTCATGTTAGTGCTGGTGAATTATGTAGAGACTATGGTTATACCGGCACTTCCAAAAATAGAGGACCAGTTTTCCACTTCAGCTACTACCGTTGCATGGATCACTTCAGCATATCTAATTGTCGGGGCGGTTGCGTCACCAGTTTTCGGAAAATTAGGAGATAAGTACGGTAAAAAGAAAATATATCTTTTAGCTATAGCCTTCTATTCCTTGGCGGTGTTAATTGCAGGATTTTCAACGAATATCTATATGCTTATATTTGCTAGAGCTATTCAGGGTCTAGGCTTTGCAGTTTTTCCAATTGCGATCGCAATAATCACTGATTTATTTCCAAGGGAAAGAGTAGCATGGGCTCAAAGTATACTAAGTGCAACCTTGGCATTAGGTCCAGCCCTAGGTCTATTAATTGGTGCATACATAGTTCAAGACTTAGGTTGGCAGTATGCCTTTCATACTGCATTCATACTCTCGCTAATCCTTATGTTTATATCCATAAGGTTTATCCAAGAGATACCATCAAAAACCAAGGAGAAGATTGACTATTTAGGGGCTGTATTCTTAATGTTGGCTGTAATATCACTATTAGTTTACTTAACAGAGGGACCATCTATCGGTTGGTTGTCAGCAACTCAATTCTCACTTCTTCTAACTTCAATTATAGGTTTTGGTGCGTTTATCTTTGTGGAGAGAAGAGTAGCAGAACCTCTCATGAAATTAGACCTGTTTAGAATAAGGAATATTATGGTAGCTAATATATCTGGTTTAATAGCAGGTACTGCGATGTTCCTCATGTTTATTGGCTTGACTTATTATGCCCAGTTACCCAAGCCTTACGGTCTTGGCTTAAGTATAATTGACTCTGGGTTACTAATGGCTCCTGTAGCACTCACAATGATGGTAGTAGGTCCCATTGTAGGAAGGCTAATCAATAGTACCGGTCCTAAGCCTTTGCTTATATTTGGCTCAATGGTGGGGATTCTAGGCTTTTTATTGTTAAATGCTTTCAACTCAACTAATATTCAAGTCCTACTAGATACTGTAGTAGCATCAGTTGGCATAATATCCCTGATGATACCGTTAGTGAATATGGTAGCAGTATCCTTACCAGAAGATCAAAGAGGAGTTGGGATTGGGATGAATACTTTAATAAGGTCAATAGGAAGTTCAGTAGGACCAGTTATATCTACCGTATTTATGGATACTTATACAGCATGGATAGGTTATTTATTTAATAATCAATATTTGCCTATAGCGTCAGTTCCGTCGTCTGAAGCATTCCATTATATATATGTTGTAGGAATTTGCTTAATGTTTGTTAACTTACTGGTTGCACTACTTACCAGGAATTATGTTTTAAAACAAAAGATTAGAACAACAGCTGAGAGTGCGGTTTGAAAACAAAACTTTTTCTCGTTTATGTCCTTTTCTACTCATTTATAGACCAATCAGTGATACTAACCTCCAATAGATTATACAAAGAAGTAAAAACGTCTAGGAAGATGAAAAGGTGGAAATAAATATATAAGTATTGAAACTAAATCCGTGAATAAGCTTGATGATTAATATAACCGTATAATATTGTTCTAGAGATTTTCACAAAAAACGTTGTTTGAAAAAATGATGTTTTAAGGTTAAATATCTCGTCACACTCAGGAAAATCTAAACTCTACTCTTAACATATACTAGGGGAAATATTGAAACGAGTTGTAAGAGAACTACTAGCGTCACTGCTATAAATAAGTCTTTATATATTAATAGGAAAATTAACCCAGCGAATCCATAACCTGAATCCCTCAACAACCTATAAATTCCTAATGACTTCCCTCTATTCATATTGCTACAGTGGTCATTTACATAAGCTATAAGAATAGGGTATACCATTGCCATTCCCAATCCAGATATAAAGGCGGAAATAATGTAATACTGAAAAGTGAAGATAGAAATTCCAATCCCCATGACAATGAATCCTAACACTAATAGTGAGAGTCTGCCCTTTAAGTCACTTATATATCCAAAAGGGATTTGTAATGATGCCCATGTTAATGTATATATCGTTACTATGATAGAAATCTCTAACGGACCTTTAACCGATAAATATAGTGGGACTAGAACCCAGAAGAACGCGTCTACGAACTTCTCCAACAGTCCAGCGATACCTATAAGTAAAGAGGATATGATACCTCCTTTACCTATACCTGTGGTAGGTTTAGTTTCTGATGATATATTTGAGAATCCTAAAGCAAATAGCCCTATCAGTAACATTAAGTAATAAGGTGAGAAGAAGAAGGAAGAAATTACTAAACCAGAGAGAAAACTCCCTATTGAGACACCTAGATATCCAAAAGTTTCATTTACCCCAGCTGCTAATCCTGCCCTTCTTTTGCCAGATATATCGATCTGAGAAGTCACTGTAGTGGTCCAGGTTAAAGCTTGATTTACTCCTAACCACAATGTAAATAATGTAACTAATATAGGAGATTTGATTATGATTGCTATTAATGGTAAGGGAATCGAGACTAACCAGCCCAATATTAACACTTTTTTCCTACCTATTACGTCAGATAAGTGCCCAGAGATATAATTCATTAAAGCTTTAGTAAAACCAAAAATAATAATCGAGTACAGTACGAAATTATACTCATTTATTTCTAATACGGGAAAGGCTAACCCTAAATATTCCTAAGTAAATTCCCGTGAAGAAGACTAACAAGGTGAAGAGATGAAAGTTTTTGTTTCCACTCATATCTATAAAGTCTTATTAACAATAAATTAGTATTATTCACTATGAGTGGTGAATTGGAGGAGAAATTAATTAAGATAGGTTTTTCAAGTTATGAGAGCAAAGTCTACTCCTCATTAACTAGGCTATGTAACGCCAAAATGAGGGAATTAGCAGAACTCTCTGGCGTTCCATATCAAAAGGTATATGATGTAGTTTCGAGACTTGAGAAGAAAGAGGTTTTGTTAAAGTAGTAAATGGGAGACCAAAGAGGGTTAAACTTGTTGATCCTCACATAAGTTTTGAAAATTATAAGCAAAGCATTGTAGAGCAGATAGATGAAATAATAACTGAAGTAAACACGATTACTAAGGATAAGAGTAAGGAAAGGTCTGCTGTGATTGAGGGAAAGAGAGAAGTGATGAACTTTATGAAAAATATGATCAGTGAGGCTAAGATCCTTAGGGTAGTTTACCCTAGAATACCAAGTTGGATGACAAAGTTATTAAGGGAATTCAACGGCGAATTATACTTAGTAGTAAGAAGTGAAGATATGGAAAAGGTTAAAGATTTGAAAGGAAAGATTAAATACAGCGATAAAGTCAATGCTAGGTTTATAATTTTTAATGACGAGGTAACTGCTATTTTTACCGATGAATCTTATATTACTGTGGAGTCTTGCCTAGGTTGCATGGTTCATTCAATGGAACACTTTAAGTTAATATTGGAAAGTGATAACTAATGATTTCTGTAGAAGAAATGTTAAAAAATAAAGGAATTAATTACCATTTTGTCAAAGTTAAAGACGCTAAGACAGTGAAAGATGCTTCTAACTCTTTAGGAGTTGATGGAAGGAGAATAGCGAAGACCTCAATTATTGTTGCAGATAATAAGCCAATAGCGGTGCTTATAAGAGGTGATAAAAAAGTAAAATTTAGATAAAGTTAAAGGAGTTTTAAGAGCTAGCGAGGTCAGGATAGAAAAGGTTAAGGAGGTAAGGGAATTGAGAGATTATCAGATTTACTGAGTTCCTTACCATTATAGAAGGAGTGAAAACTGTTGTAAGTTTGGATTTAGTTAGTGAAAGTGATTACGTCTATTGTGGTGGAAGAGATGATAAGACATTACTACGCATTTCACCTAAGGAGCTTGTTGAAAAATTTAATTTAAAGGGTTTAGACGTGGGCTAATGAATATTTAACTGGAAATAGTGAATAATTCTTATTTAGTATCTCAATAATATTAACATATGTTATTTAGGCAATTGATCTCAAGAAGTGGAGGGTGTTTAACTTATGTCATTGGATGTACTCAAGCTGGAGAACTAATAATTATTGACCCAAAAATAGATTTGATAGAAGAATTAATGAACTTATCAGAGTTATACGACATGAAGATATCTTATATTATAGACACTCATACTCACGCTGATCATTTATCTGGAGCTAAGAAGTTAAGTGAAATGACTAGAGCTAACGTTTATATGCATGAGAGCACGAAGGTTAAATTTGCGCAAAAAGTTAAGGATAATGAAGAAATTAAAGTGGGTAACGTTAAAATAAAGTTTCTTTATACCCCGGGGCATACTCCGGACAGCGTTTCTATAATTATAACTGACTTAAGGAGAGGAGAAGAACCTTGGGCGGTATTAACTGGAGACACGTTATTTGTAGGTGGAATTGGTAGAATAGATATAGTAGGTGAGAACTCCGCTGAACAACTCTTTTATAGTTTACAAAAAATTAAGGTATTACCGGATTACGTTGAAGTTTTCCCAGCTCACACTTCTGGTTCTGCTTGTGGATTTGGGATAAGTGGAAAACCTTCGTCCACAATAGGTTTTGAGAAAAAGTACAACAAGTTATTTAATATAAACAATAAAGAGGAATTTATCAATTCGCTAAATTCAATAAAACTTCCTAGACCTAAGGAGTTCGATGAGATAATCATGAAGAACATTGAAGGTGATTTCTAATAGTTCAAGTTTTAGGTTTCTTATAGTGCCCTATCTTAACTTAAACTTTGTTCAAATTACAAAATCAGGAAAACTTCACCCTTTAGGGCAGGAAGAAAGTCAGTTTATGGAGCGGTAGACAAGGTCTAGAAAAAGTAGTAGAAATCCTCCTCTTCTGACCATCACTATTTTCTCTCAACTTCCCATCAATCTACTCTCCTATTGCATATCTCCTCTGATATGCTGACTCAATAGTGTTAGTTAATGCCGGCTTAACGCCCTCACTCTCCATTACCATCAAACCTCTAATTATAGTAGCTGCAGGAGTAATAACCTGATCCCTGAGCATCATGGGAGTGATTCAAATTATTTTTCAGTATCTTTATAGTCCCTTCAATCATGTCAAGTATGGCATAATAAGTCACACCCCTAGGCATTCCACAAGCAACTGCACCTAAGGCAAAGGCATCAATAATTTCTGAGATAAAAGCGGGGGCCGCTTCCCACTAAAGCGGTCCAAGAGTCTAACATATCCTCTGTAACTCAATAAACACTACCTAGTGCCTTAAAAATGTTTTTAACATATTCCTTAGGTAGAAATTATTTGGGTAAGGATGAGGAAATCAAACTTGTTCACATTCTCGCCATCATAAAATAAACTCACCCTAAAAATACTTTTCCACATAAAGAAAATTCAATTTAAATCAAAATGACAAAATTGTTGTCCACACATGCTTATTCAGTAGGTGTTAGAAAACAGACTTAGAGAGTTGAGTGATGAAATAATTAAGGAGAGATTTAAGGGAGTAAAGGCAGAGAATGGAGGGAAAAGAAGGTGATAAGTGAGAAAGCTGAGAGGTACCTTGATGAAGTTTTAGTATCTACTGGCAGAATTCAAGAAACCAGTGGTATAGCGGGTTATAGTACCTTAAGGTAAGAAACGTGAGATAGAGGTTGATTATAGTATGGCTTCTAAGCTAGATAACATTTATGCCCCAGGAGACGCGAACGGTAGGCATACATTGTTCCACATTGCATCGCTAGAGGGTTGGATAACTGCACAAAAACATTGTAGAAGGTGGAAGACCAGATGCTGAAATCAGCTGTAGTTTCTAATATAAAACAGACTTCTCGATTGAAGGAGAAAAATTAAGATTTAATTTTTTACTAGTAAAACGTATCATCATAGAAATGTCAAATGAAACCTTACTACCTTTCTAATATGTTTACTATGTCGTAGCTGGTCAGTCTCCTCCTTGGATCTACCACTAATGTTCCTTGCAATATGTTAGCCAACTCCGGCAGGGTATTAGGAGGCAGTTTAGGTCTAAAATTCACCATACTCATTTTAGCCATATTTACATACTTCATCGCGATCTTAGGATCCCCGTCAATATATTCATCGAAAGCTTTATCCAAATAACTAACGTAATCTAGGTTCTTCATGGTAAGTAACCTATATAGTGTAGCACCCAATGCGTAATTGTCCATGGAGGGTTGTGCTCCTTTTCCTGTTATTACTGCCTCTATTTGCTCTGGGGGTGAATAGGCTGGTGTTGCTTGTGAGATCTTCTCTCCTACCCTCACTGAACTACCTAGGTCTCCCAACTTAATCATTCCCGACGAGGAGAAGAGGATTTTATAAACCACTTCTGGCTCACCGTTGATCTTCTGTTTAAGAAATATATTTTGTGGCTTTACGTCCAGATGAACATACCCTCTTTTATGCAAAAACATCAGTGCTGTGCCTATTTCTTTTATGATGAGTTTGACTATGTACTGCCAATATTTAGACTGTACAATATCAACTCTACTAATTAAATCCAATAATGTGCCACCATCCATAAACTCCATCACAATTGCTGGTGGGTACTTATAGTAGCTTGTATAATCCCCAGCTAACGCTGATTGAATGTTGTTTTTGTCTATGAATGATCCATATATACTAACGAACCTTGGATCCTTCGATAGTTTTTCCAAATTTTCAGATTCCTTTAGCAGATTATCAAGGTACTCTAGCGAATTGGTGAACTTATTTACTGAGAGAACTTTCATAGCGTATAATGAACCGTTCTTTTCCACTTTCATAACATATCCATTTCCACCTAATCCTATCACTTCAATTACCCTGTAACCATAAACCTCTTGACCCACCCAAATTCCGGGGTCCCAATTTTCTATAGACGGTATTTTAGCTGTTTTATATCTAATCACTTTCCTCCTGAAGTTTATTTTAACTGTCCCACCTCTAAAAGTTAAACCCTCTTTTATGTCAGGTTCATAAATTTCTTCTTCATCGTCTCTGGATATCCTTATCTCATTTACCTTCCAATATAAAGGCTCCAATGATAGTTTGGCAAACCTTCTATCCTTGACCTTCAATGACGTACCATTAATTTCAATTACAAAGCTGGTATCTGGAGGTAGTCCTTCAACCTCAAAAACCGTAAAGCAGTTTCTGAATTTCTCATATGGTATACCATCAACTGGAGAGTAATTAATCCTTATAACCTCTCCCTCAAAGGCTAAACCTGTCACTTTGTTAGGCACGTAATATTCATTGTCTACCAATACTGGGCAAAGTTCATATTTCGCTTCTGGTGTATTGTTTAATATGAGCTTTTCGTTTGACTTAATGAACTTCACCTCAGAATTAACAACAATATTCCAGCTAGCCTGTTTAGGAAGACCGTGTTGGGAGAAAATTATGGAATCTAACTTCACAATATCAGCATGTTTATTCAAATACATTTCATAACCTTTTATGCCTAAATTTAACAATGCTAGTGAGAAAAGGCTAGATATTATTGTGGTTGTTGGCGTCTTTAGTAGTTGATTTAACAGGTTTATTTCTCCTATAATAGGTACTATATTTATTAGGGACTGAACGAGTGAAAATCCCATGTTAAAATAAGCTGTTACACCTATTAAGTAGGTCGAAGATATATAAGATACTTTCGGAGAGAATAACGAGAGTAAAACTAAAACTACTCCCAAAACTATTAGGGCTATCTGTATATAGTTAAAAAAGGATGTGAGAATTATTGCCGATGATATCAATAATATAAACGACATTAACATAGCTTTTACTACTAGTAATGAAAAAATTCTCCTGTGAAGAGTCCTAATTTCCACTAGTTAACACCTCGTACCATTTTAATTTCATCTGGTGTAATTTATGCAAGTAATTATATGAAATTACTAGCTTTTAAACTATTCTATCTTTTATATTAGGTTAACATGTGTGGACAACAATTTTGTTATTTTGATTTAAATTGAATTTTCTCTATGTGGAAAAGTATTTTTAAGGCAAGTTCATTGGAATGAGATTGAATTTTACTAAGGTGAGTGAAATTGTCTTCCACAAAATGAGATTATTAAAAGGAGTCATCTGTTAAGGATCTGGGAAAATATACTTAGAAGTGCTAAGAATATTACTATACATAACCAAGGCAGTTCAAATAGATCTAACTCATTCCTAAAGTACATAAGTAATGGTACTGAGATTACTATAAATCCCATAACCTTAAGGTTAGCTGCTTCAAGAGTGTAGCTATTTGTTAGTCTTAAAATGATTTTAAGTGGAAGATTGGTTTTCATCTTCATAAATTCAGGTAGCTTAAATAATATTCTCCTTCCTTCACTCATCAACATACACTTATAGATAGTCTTCTTAAAGTAATTCTTTTTGCTTATAACTTTCAGTAGCTTCTTCTCCTCAAAAAGTTCAAGATAATACTTAAGTGTTTGCCTCGAAACTCCTAGTTCTTGAGCTACTTTATCTAGGTTTAACCCATCATGATTAGTTATAATCATCTTGAATAATGTAATTAGGTAGAAATACTGAGAGAAGTTCTCTGAAACTAAACTATTATCATTCATATTTTGACCATCATGAGTGTTATTATTCTTTATTTCTAGACCTAATATCGAATCGACTTTGTTTAGAAGTTCCTTGCCCTTATCCGTTAGCTCATAAATATCATGTTTTACTCTTGCCACTAGTTCTTTGTCAATTAGTTTTCTTATTGCGTCTATTATGGATTTTCTGCTTGTGTTTATTGTTTGTGAGATTTCTGTTGTTGATGAGGGTCCTTTGGTTGCTAATATAATTAATATATCCCACTGTAGTTTTGCCCTGGAGAAGTCAACGACAGAGTCTAATTCTCTTAGTATGTCAAAGACTCTCTTGTTCATGGAAGACATTCTTAATGATAAAACAGAGGTTTTTAAATACGTGAAAATAATAGTCTTTTTTAAACTAAATTGATATAAAAATACACTAACTATACAGGATGTTGACTGATAGCTACGTCTCCTGTGTTATTTCCTTCCTGCTATTTATACTGTAGAATAGTTTTAACGTTTGAAAAGCGTACAAAATCTTCTTCCCGTAATTTTACAAAACGCTAAATCTTCACCAATACTTATATAATAGTACACAATTGCAAGAAACTAGAAAATTTCCAACTATAAAAATCATTTTTACTTTAATTTTTAGAATATATAGATAAAAACTATTTGCTCTTGTCAGTCCCATTCCTTCCAGGAGTATTTTTTAAAAGTTTAAGTATAGAGTTTTTCAATTTGCATGTATTTAAATATTATTACATGAAAATAGTTGGTAGAAAATTGAGGCTTTTAATAGTCAACCCCTAATCTATTAGTAATCCAGGTCTACTTACCTACTCTATTATAATATTATATAATTTGTTACAATTAATTAAAAAACTGCTAAGACCTGAACCTACTAGACTATCATTTTGTAGTTTTTTCAACATCTAGATCTCCTTAAACCGGCGGTTTTAGTACAATTTTCAATCAATGAATATTTTTGAATTGCTATCCACTACTCTTATGTATATAAAAGCTTATACCCAGAATATTTTAATAGTTCAGTGTCGATAAATTAATAAATATGGTAAATGAGAGGAGTGTAAGATCAAAAGATTAAAATTTTTATCGAGATGTAGTTATAGTCTATTAAGGAATCTATTTATAAATATCGCATTTGTAATAATCCTTTCATTGAATTCTTATTGAAGCCTTATCTGGGAAGTTTTTCATAAATTTCTTCACTTTAGGGTCAATAACTAATTTGCAGTAAGGATAATTCCTGTGCTTGTCGTAAAAGTCATGATGATAATCCTCAGCCTCATAAAATGCTTCAAAAGGTACTAACTCAGTAACGATCTT
Source organism: Sulfolobus acidocaldarius SUSAZ (assembly GCA_000508305.1). Lineage (NCBI taxonomy): Archaea > Thermoproteati > Thermoproteota > Thermoprotei > Sulfolobales > Sulfolobaceae > Sulfolobus > Sulfolobus acidocaldarius. The sequence continues at coordinate 958,795 of CP006977.1, read as the reverse complement.
TTTGCCTAACTTTTTCTCATAGATCCTTATCATCTCTTCAGCAGTCTTCTTCTGCTCTTCACTATGATAGAGTATTATTGATCTGTACTGAGAGCCTACATCATTACCTTGTCTATTGGGCGTAGTTGGATCATGAATTTCAAAAAATATCTCAAGTAATTCCCTATATGTGATAATTGAGGGATCGAAGGTTATCTGGATTACCTCAGCGTGTCCAGTCTCATCTGTGCATACTTCCTCATAAGTTGGATTTGGAACTTTTCCACCGGAATAACCTGGTTTTACACTTATCACTCCCTTGACTCTCTTAAAGACCGCTTCGGTACACCAGAAACAGCCTCCACCTAAAGTTGCTACTTCCATACTATGTGATATGTGTTTGAGGTAATAAAAAGACATGTTTAATTTTCTCTAATCACCAGAAAAATTGAGAGGCGGTCGGCAAAATTTTTGTACAACCTTGCTTTAGTATAAGTTAACTTTTTATTATATTTAGTTAAAAAGAAATATATGAACACCAACAAAGTGTATGATACAATAATAATTGGCGGTGGTATAGCTGGTTTAAGTGCAGCTTTATACTCAGCTAGACAAAAATTATCTACCTTAGTGTTGTCTAAAGATCTAGGAGGTCAACTCACCCTAACAGACCTTATTGAAAATTATCCTGGAATCGAAAGTATAAGTGGTTTAGGTTTATCTCAGAAGATATATACGCAAGCCAGGAGATTTAACACTGAGTTTGTCTTAGGAGAGGAGGTTAAAAAGATAAGTCAAGAAGGTGAAATTTTCATAGTCAATGGGATTCATGATGTTTATCAGTCTAAGACCATAATCTTAGCATTTGGTAAGACTCCGAGGGAGTTAAATGTCCCAGGAGAACAAGAGTTCAAAGGTAAGGGAGTCTCCTACTGTGCTATTTGCGACGCTGCTTTTTTTAAGGGAAAACCTGCTATGGTAATCGGTGAAGGAGAGCCAGGATTAGAGGCGATTGAGATACTTTCCAAACATGCTATTCCGGCATATTACGTTACCTCTTCAGGACAATTATCAGGAGACGGGGAATTGATAAAGAAAATTATATCTAACTCAAACATCAAGATCTTCACATCATCTAAAGTTCTTCAGATAAACGGTAACGGAAAAGTGGAAGAAGTGGTTATCAATAAAGGGGGAGAAACAACAAAGCTGAGGGTAGAAGGAGTTATAATTGAAATGGGGTATGTTTTAAATACTGATTTTCTGAAAGGATTTCTAGAATTAAATGATAAGGGAGAGGTGATTGTAGACGAATTTGGCAGGACAAGTAGGGAAGGAGTTTTTGCGGCTGGAGATGTCACACAAACTCCTTACAAGCAGGCAGTTATAGCAGCTGCTGAGGGTGTTAAGGCTGCATTGTCAGCTTATAACTATTTAAGAAGTAAACGTGGTTTAGGACCTATAACAGTTGACTGGAAGGCTGAGAAGAAAAAGATTAGCCTAAAGCTAAGTTAGGTCTGAAAGGTTTTGTTGTCCATAATAGTATTCATGAAAACTTATTATCATTAAATTTACTAATAGATTCTGTGATAGAGGTAAGGACGCACACTGCCCTTCATGTCCTTAAAGGAGCTGTAGTCAAGGTTCTAGGAGCAAAGTGGACAGCTAGTGTTTACACCCAAGATGATCACGGTAGGCTAACTGTTAAGTTTGAGAGAAAACCTTCCGATGAGGAGATCACTGAAATATTCAACTTGGCTAATAAGAAAGTCCAGGAAAATGTATTAATAAGGACTGAAGTTCTTGATAGGGTTCAGGCAGAAAGGAAATATGGTGACCAGATATATGATCTCTTTCCTGTACCTTCTGAGGTTTCACAATTAAACATTGTCATTATAGATGATTGGAACATAAATGCATGTAATAAATCTCACACAAACACTACTGGAGAAGTAGGTCAGATAATACGAGATTATTGGCGTTATAGGAATTCCAAGCAATTATTAGAGATTGTGTTTAACGTTAAATAACATTTGCTCGTTATGATTTTAAAATTTTCTAATTTAGTATGCATAATATATAGGAAGTTAACATGTAAACCAGGCGTTACACGAGGAACTGTTTAAGGGGAATGTAAAATTATAATTATGGTTATTTTATTATGTTTCAACATATTTTTAAAAAGTTAAAATGTAGTTTAAGGTATCTTTATTCAGAGATTACTTATTTATATTTTTAAATGATTTAAGCAAGTATATACTTATGCTATCAGAATTAAAAACGTATATAAGTAAGCCCGTCCTTGTGGTAAGAGAAAATGATAGTCTTTTGAGGGCAACTAGAGAAATGAGAAACCATAATATAGGAGCATTAGTAGTGGTAAATGCCAATGAGGAAGTAGTTGGAATAATAACAGAAAGAGATGTAGTTAAAGCATTTGCAGATGGTAATTTTGATGCAACAGTAGGAGATTATATGAGCAGAGAGGTCAAAGGAGTAAAAATAGGCACTGATATTTATACTGCTTTGAAAACAATGGTGGACAACGGATTTAGACACCTACCGGTAGTTGAGGGCGATAAGGTTCACGGTATTGTTTCAATAAGGGATTTAGTGAAAGCGTTAGTGGATTTGGATAATCTCTCGAACATGAGGATAGAAGCAAGTGATTTAAACTCATGTCCTGTATGTGGTCTGGAGATTGACGAGTTTGGGTACTGTGGTTGTGGAACAGGATCTGACTAAGGAATCAATTTTAGTAAATAAGTTAGCCTTTTTTAAACATTTTTTGATTTCTCTTCTTAAATGTCGTCGTATATTATGCATTAGGTACAGTTTCGTCCGATTCATCATGATGAATTACAAGAAGACTTAATAACTGAGAATAATTTGCTTTAGCTAAGAAATTAATAGATCTTATGACAATCTAAGTCTTATTCACATTTAACGTAATATTTACTGTTTAGCAGTAAAATTTGCTTTGAATAAGTGCAAAACAATTTTATGGAAGGTTAAAGGTTATTTTTTTACTAAGCATTTTTAGTTTAATACCTTACCATGGCTAATCATCACAAGATTCACTATGTTATTAACTCCCCTGTACTTTCATCGAAAAATAGAGCTTTATTCCCTGAAATGGCTAACTGTATAGTGTCGCCTTTAACGTAAGAGCTTGATGAATTTGTGACTACCCTTATTTCATCCTCACGTATTTTTACATGTATCACAGAGAAAAGACCTAGAGGCTCAGTTAATTCCACGCTTCCTTTAATTTTCCCTCCTATATCTATATCTTCTGGTCTTATACCCATGATAACTTCACTTCTACCCTTCAGTTTCTCCGAAATTTCCGAGGGAACTTCAATCTTATACTCATCTAATAAGACTGCACCTTCATCAACCTTTACTTTAAGTAAATTCATAGGTGGATTGCCTAGAAATGATGCTACCCATATATTATTAGGTCTCTTAAACAACTTCATGGGTTTATCATATGCCTGAAGTACACCCTTTCTAAGTAATGCTACTCTGTCGGCTAGGGCAAGGGCTTCAGTCTGATCGTGTGTCACATATACTACAGTGAATCCTAATTTTCTCTGAAGTTCTTTTAATTCCTCTCTTGCTATCATCCTTATCTGTGCATCAAGATTAGCTAAAGGTTCATCCATCAATAGTAGTTGCGCACCTTTGACTAGCGCACGTGCAATAGCTACTCTTTGCTTTTGTCCACCCGACAACTGGTAAGGTTTTCTATCAAGGAGCTTTTCTATCTGCAATAATTCGGCTACCTCCCTGACCTTTTTTGTTATCTCTTGCTTGGGTAGTTTTTTGAGTTTTAGAGGAAAGGCTATATTATCAAAGACTGACATAAATGGGTATATGGCGTAGTTTTGGAATACCATAGCTACGTTTCTGTCTTTAGGTGGAATATTATCGACCCTTTCTCCGTCAATGTAAACCTCACCTTTATCCTGTACCTCAAGCCCTGATATTATTCTGAGAAGTGTGGTTTTGCCTTCTCCTGACGGACCTAATATTACCACAAATTCCCCTTTATTCACATCTAAGGAGACCCCTTTGAGAACTTCAATAACCTGTTTTTTGATTCTAAATGATTTCCATATATCTGATAGTTGGAGAAATGCCGATGATTGCACGCTTATCTTTTTTACCCTACTCATTGTGGTTTAAAAATTTTACTGGAAACTAGAAATAAATTTAAGTAAATTAAATAAAGGCTAATTAATAATACTAATATCATTTCGTAATCTACATCTTATAATACTTAAGTTGACATGTTCAACGGAGGCGTCCTTAAGTTTAGACCCTAAATATTTTATATATATATTAAGTTTATAAATAATTACGTGTTTAAGTTAATCCGATGAACAAAAATTACAAGAGAAGGAAAAAAGGAGGAGTATCTAATACCCAAATAATAATAGTTGTTGTAGTGGTTTTAATAATCGTAATAGGAGTCGGCGTATATCTGCTGATGGGTAGATCATCATCCAGTAGTATTTCTTCAACTTCTAGCGCATCATCCAGTAGTATTTCTTCAACTTCTAGCGCATCCTCAAGTTCTTCGAGTAGTAGTGTATCTTCCACTTCGTCGCAAACGCCAGTAACTATAACTGTGTGGGATACATATAGCCCATCAGAGGATGGAGCATTCAATCAGACTTTAGCTGCTTTTGAGCAACAGTATCCGTGGATTCACGTTCAAGTCACTTATGGTGTAGGAATCGCCACCTCTAACTTCGCCTCCGCAGCAAAAGCAGGTCAAGCCCCAATAGTATATAGGGATTCCAGTGATGATGCTGGTAAATTATTTGCTGCCGGATTGTTACTAAATCTCTCTCAGTATCTCAATTCCAGCGTATTCAGTGAATATCTACCTATAGCGATCAATAACTTCAACCTAAGTGGCAAAATCTATGGGCTTCCTGACAACGTCAACTATATTGTCATGTTCTACAACAAGAAATATGTACCATATCCTCCAAATACAACTGCACAGTTAATGAATATTGCGTTAAACGTGAATAAGACTTACAACGTGTGGGGGATAGCCTATGGTATGGGTCAAGAATATGGTTATAGATTTGCTGCATGGTTTGCTGGTTTTGGCGGTCAGATATTTAATAGTCAAGGCATTCCTGAATTGAACTCCACTGCGATGGTTAATGCTCTACAGTTCTGGTACAACTTAACTTATGTGATGGGAGTTAATCCGCAAGGCATTTCAACGACATTAGAACAACAGTTATTTACCAGCGGTAAGGCTGCCATAATATTTGATGGACCATGGGATCTACAGAAGTACGTTAGTGCACTAGGCTCTAATTTAGGAGCAGCACCATTACCAATTGTAAGCCAAACAGGGTTAAGAGCAGCACCATTTATAGGATCTACGGGTTGGGTCATATCTAGTCCACAAGCTAGCGGTGCCACTCCACAGCAAATACAAGCTGCACTTCTGTTCATCCAGTTCGTCACTGGCTATAAGGCAGAAATGAACTTATGGAACATAGCAGGGGATATACCTGCATATCTCGCTAGTTATAATCAAGCTCTTGCTCAATTGAAAGCAGGAAACATAACACCCTCTTATCTCGGCAGTATAATGGCAGGGATATTTGAACAGGCTAACTATGGACAGAAGTTCCCCAATATTCCACAAATGAGTTTCTATTGGAACACCTTCCATGAATACGTCACTGAGTACTATGCAGGTCAAATAACGGCTCAGCAGGCTGCACAAGAAATGGAATCAACCATGATACAGCAGATGCAGACTAATGGATACTACCCAGACTTTATTTTAGCTATACCAGATGTCTTGTACTAGGTGATAATAAGTGGGTAAAAGACAAGGAATTTTTAACTATTTTTACCTTCTTCCCATAATCGCAATAGTTCTGTTCCTATTCTTGTATCCAGTTGCTTACGCTGTATATATTTCGTTCACGAATTTCAGCCTATTTCATTTCTTCCAGTATTCCTATATTGGTTTTAAAAATTATATTAATATCTTAACTAATCCTAACTTTTATTTTGTTGAACTACTCAAAAATACGGCAATTTGGACCATAGGGAGCCTAATACCAATGATGATATTAGGTTTCTTCCTAGCATTAATACTAAATCAAAGTGACCTGAAATTTAAGAATGTTTTCTTCTCGACTTTTCTAATACCATGGGCATTTCCAGCATATATATCCTTGCTTATTTGGTCAGGGATGTGGGACTACTCTTACGGTATAATAAATAAGATAATAGGTTTAATAGGAATAGCTCCAGTAAATTGGCTTAACAATACCACATATGCTTGGGTGGCACTCATTCTGACTAATGTATGGTTATCTTTTCCTTATTATACCTCTATTTTTCTGTCAGCATTGCAGAGCATCCCCAGAGAGCTGTATGAAATAGCTGAGGTTGACGGAGCAGGTATGTTGACAAGGTTCGGTAAAATAACATTACCAATGATGAAGAGTACATTAGTATTTGTTGGGGTAAGTGGTTTCATATTCACCTGGAATAACTTTTATCCCGTATTTATACTCACAGGAGGAGGTCCTGGAACGTCTACGGATATACTGATCGTTTATTCTTACCAGGAGGCGTTTGACTATAACCAGTACGCGCTTGCTTCAGCATACTCCATAATAAGTACGATCATACTTGCAATTATGGCCGTTATTATGTTCAGGTATTCGAGAATATTGGAGGGGAGGGGATAGTGCAGAGGGTCGGTAACAAGAGGACATTAGGTAAGATAATTAGATTGGCAATATCGTATTTAGTTTTAACTGTAATGGCAATAATTTCAATATTTCCAATTTACTATATAGTAATCACTTCATTAAACGATATCCCCTCATTGGCTTCTGTAAGTCTAGGCTCTCTCCTGCCTAGCAAAATAAGTTTGAATGCTTATTATGGTATTTTGTTCCAGGAGCCCTTCTTTGTCTGGTTAAGAAATAGTCTCATCATGGCTTTAGGTACAATAATTATATCTGTATTAGTAGCCTTTTTGACTGGGGCTGCTTTATCTAGATTGAACGTTCCAGGAAAGAAGGCTCTAATCGTTTTCCTCTACATACTAACTTTCTTACCGTCTGTGGCTACTGTGATACCGTTATATGTAATGTTTGCTTCTTTGCATTTGATAAACACGTATTATGGTCTGATCCTTGCTTATTCATCTGGTACATCTATTTTCGGTGCTTATCTAGTTAAAATATTCATAGATACTATACCTCCTGAGTATGAGGAGGCTGCAATGGTTGACGGTCTTTCAAGATTTAGAGCATATATAAGAGTACTTTTACCAATGACAAAACCAATAGTTGCCTTCATAATGTTACTTGCCTTTTTAGGTGCCTACACTGATTATGCACTGGCAAATGCTTTCATAACCTCAGGGAATATGTGGACCTTAACATTAGGGATGTACTATTTGGCAATAACAAATCACTCAACCTTGTACAATGTTTTTGCGGCGTTCTCTGTAATTATGGGTGTACCAATTATGGCTATATTCATAGCCTTTCAAAAGTACATTAGGAACGTATATTCCCTGTCAGGAGGTAAGTAAGGCTTTATTTTTGTTTTGTAATATTTTTTATATGATTAAAATAATTACGCCGAAAAATTTATAAACTTGAATATCTATTTTTATTTATGAAAGTAGTCCTAGTGCTAAGTATATTCGTAATATCCATCTTGTCTGTACTAGCTCTAGCGCAAACTGGAAATGTCAGTGTTAACTTTAATGTCACATCAAATGGATATGTCACAATATATCTATCTGGACTACCCAGCAGTGACGATGTTATATTACACTGGGGAATACAACCTGGACCCCAGTCATCGTGGACTCAAGTGTATGATACACCAATGACTTGGAACGGGAATAACTTCTCTGCAACAATAGGTCCTTTTCAGAATGGGACTTGGATTGGATGGGTTTTCCACGATAACACTACAAATACATGGATAAACTATGATAATCATCCGTTCTGGAACTGGAATTTAGAGGTAAATCCACCAGTGGTGGGGATTACTTATGCTACTGTTCTTGGTAATGGTTCAATATTAATTACGACTATAGGAAGAGCACCAGATAATATTGTGGTTCACTATGGAATTGCATCAGGACCACAAACAGGGTTGCCTTGGAGCAATATTACTGATGTTAGTATGGTATATAATCCTCTGTGGGGCAATTATACTGCAGTCATAGGCCCATTCCCTAACGGGACATGGGTTCAGTGGGTGTATCATGATCTCACTGAGAACAAATACTATAGTAATAATGGGCAGAACTTTGCTATTCAGGTTATTTATACCTTTTTAACGATTACTGGTGGGAACTACGATAAGTATGTATATACGGTTAACCAGAATGGTAAAATATTCTTGACTGTAGACAACAAGCTTAACAGTCCTGTAAATGTAAATATTGTAGTGAATATTCAGAACGATCAACTATCGTATAACGGAATAACCCTGAATCCGGGACAGAATAACATAACTCTTCCATTTACCGCCTCTTTCAGTCAAGGTGTCTATAATCCTGTTGTTAATCTATACTATTCCAACTCACTACAGGGAACTTTCAATTTGCCACAACTAATTGTTCTTAACACTACTGGTAAAAGACCCATTAGTCTAGTAATAGTATGGAACATGCATCAGCCGTTATATCTGTCCCCTCAAGGAGTCTGGGAACAGCCCTGGGTATGGATTCACACTGGTCAAGACTTTTATTGGAATTCCAGCCTAGTAGGAGCTTATGAATTACAAGCGTTATTAATTAATAAGTATAATGTAAGCGTCACAATAGATTTTACTCCAGTCCTGTTATATCAATGGTTGACTATTCTATCCCAGAGCAATCCAAAATTCGCAAGTGGAATTAATGTAAATGTTACACATGATATACAGGCTGTAAACTATACTCTAAATCTTTACAGGAGTTTAGCACATGAGGGTAAAGTAGAAGTGTTAACTGTACCCTTCTATCACCCATTACAGCCAATAATACTTGATAATGGTTGGTGGAGTGATGATTTGGCTCAAATACTTATGGGTATCCAAATGACTAAACAAGTATTTAATGTGAGCCCCTCAGGAACATGGACACCTGAACAGGCTTTCAACATGGGCTTAATAACGTTATATAATCAGACTGGTATTAAATATACCATACTGGATCAAGATGCTTATCTTCCTTATGTTACAGTAGTAAGTGGAAATACAAGTCCATATCAACCATTTGAAGTATTGAATAGCTTAGGACAAAGTGCAATAGTTCTATTTAGGGACACTGCATTGTCTAATCAGTTTAGTTTTCAGTTCTTTAGTCAGCCTCCTCAGCTTACTGCACAACAACTAATCCAAGAATTAGCCATGATATACATGAATAACCCAGGAGGTGTGGTTACTGTGGCTTTTGATGGCGAGAACCCACTCATATTTAATCCATCTACAGGACCTCAGGATTTGAATGCAATCTATCAAGCACTCTCTCAGTATCAGGGAAGTTGGTTAATTACACAAACAGCAAGTCAAGCTATAGCGACCCATAAGCCATACAGTGTAATAACTAATTTGCCCGAAACCTCATGGAATCTGAATCTGAACTATTGGAATAACGGAAATCTAGGTAAAATAGAGATCTGGAAGAGTGTCGCAACTGCAAGAGAATATCTAGTTGCGTTAACTAAAGCAATAGGCTTGAATTTGTCTCCAGTAGTTAATCTACCACCATCAATATCTCCAAACTCTACAAATCCAATAGCAACCTTATGGAACTACCTGTATGTAGCTGAAGGTAGTGATTGGACATGGCAAACAGGTCCTCCATCAAATGGTCCTTCGTGGTTTATGTATCAAGCACTAAACTACACTAACGCCATAATTAATACAGTGAACCAAATGTTTTCCAAAGTGACCTTAATGAATGGAAATATAGACGGTCATAAGCTTAAATTAAAATTCATGAACGGGCTCAACTACACCCTAAACCTAGTGTTAGTAGTATCCTCAGGGAATTATAACACAAGTTATAATATAGTACTAAGTCCAGGGAGAAATGATATAAGTGTTAATTTGCCCAAATCTACAAATAATGTGAACATTTACCTATACTCTCCTGTAACACCACAAGATGTAGGGGCTTCACCTATACCATTATCTAGTTATGGCTTCCTTATACATAGTTATAGTGTGGATAGCGATGGCAGTAACCCCTCCATGTTAACGTTGATTGTAATAGCAGGAGCTCTAATAGTTCCAGTATTAGGTCTTACTGTAAGAAGGTTCCTGAAATAGTATAATACATTTCTAAAAATATAAGGTAAAAAACCTTTTTTATTGAATATAAACTTCTATTTTTTCGGCTGAGACGTCTTCCACGAGTGCATTATCTCCTCCTATGAGGTAGCTTCTACCACTCCTTTCCTCTACTAATTCGAAATTAATCACTTCACTGCTGATATTTACGTTATTGGGATAACCAAATAACTCGACATTTTCTCCTGTCCTTGTTATTACACCATCCACCTTTACCTTCAATCTTAATCCCTGCTCCTTAGCCTTCATAATCTCCCATGTGGCAAATCTATGGGCACTAAATATCATAGGGAAATCACTTTGTGTCACAGCTTTCCTGTAAACAGTCCTAGATGTCCTCCATCCTTCAAAGTAGTAATGAATGAAGAAAAGACTCATTGTCGAGTCTCTAAAGACATAACTGTAAATGTTAGGATTCGTTGAGAGGCTCATGACTCTCGGCATAAACACACTTTCCTCAGCATCAGCAGATACCAAGAAAAAGTGTCCCAATGAATGTACCTTCACTTCCATCACTTTACTTTCCAATAACTTGTTTACTAGAAACTCATCCACATTAGGATAAATATTTAGATAAGTTTTCACTCCTGATTCTGCAACCTTAATAATGTAGCTGATTAACTTCTGAAGGTAGTTATTAGGAATTTCGACGTATAACTCATTTTTAGTGCCGGTAATCACAGAGATACAGTTGTTTAATACGTTTTCGGTGCTCTTTGTCATCCACATCATTCCCTGTGATTTCCTGTGATTAGTTTCAAGCTTTTTCATTTGTTCCAGAATAACATGTTTTCTCTTTGTCTGCTCTTGATCTATCTTTTCCAATACTATGTTTAACCTTGCTGGGATATAGAATTTCGGCTTACTGTTCTGAACATATATTAGACCTTTCCTCTCTAGGGACAAAAGTATATTGTAAAGCTGAGGCTGATGTATGTAAAGATCAGATATCATCTCTTTAGCAGTAGCTCCTCCTTTATAAGTTAGATAGGCAAAAACTAAAGCTTCTTTCTTCGAGATTCCCAATACTGTAAGGGCATCTATAAACTCATCATTGACTTCAAACATCTATATATAAAAGCTCTGTTAGAATTTTTAAATCTTTTTTTCTCTCCAAATCTTAATTAATAATGAATTGTAGTAAAAATTTTGATATAGTGATAACTATTTAAATTAGAGAATCAATTAGCATAATGTGGAGATTAAAGTAGAGAGAAAAGGAAAGGTAGTAAGGGTACTCATAAACAACCCTAATCCAGTTATGAAGTTTAATTTTAAGGCAGATCAATCAGAAATGATACCATCAGACATTGAAATAGCAAAAGATACTACAAGTCATTCCATAAGCGTCCTTCTGCCGTTGAATACAAAGACCCACGTTCTTGGACTCGGTGAAAAAGCGTTTGAGCTTGACAGAAGAAGAATTAGAGTTACCATGTGGAATACAGACTCTTATGGTTATACTTGGTATTCTGACCCACTGTACGTTAGCATACCGTTTTTTATCCTTGTGGATAGTTCAATACGAGGATATTTCTTTAATAGTCCCTCAAAACTAGTTTTCGACATAGGGTTAGAGAGATACGACAAAATTATAGTAAAAATTCCTGAGGAGAGTGTTGAATTTTTTGTCTTTGAGGGAGATTCCATACAAGAGGTAATTGAGCAGTATGTCGAATTAACGGGAAAACCATTTGAACTTCCTGAATGGGCTTTAGGTTACCAGATAAGTAGATACTCCTATTATCCGCAAGAGACAGTAGAGGAAGTGGTAAGGAGACACCTTGAAGAGGATATACCCTTGTCTGCAATCTATCTCGACATAGATTATATGGAAAAGTACAGACTGTTTACATGGGATAAAGCAAAATTTCCATCTCCTAAGGAATTGATTGAAAAACTTCACTCCTTAGGAGTTAAGGTTGTAACTATAGTTGACCCTTGTGTGAGGTTAGATCAGAACTATTATGTATTTAAGGATGGGTTAGGTAACTATGTGGAGAATGAGGACGGAACTATATACGCAGATATACTATGGCCAGGCTTGTCTGTATTTCCTGACTTTCTGAATTCTGAGACGAGAGAGTGGTGGAGAAACCTGGTTGAGAGATGGGTCAAAGAGAACAACATAGATGGAATTTGGTTGGACATGAATGAACCTTCTCCTCTTAATAAAAAGCCCTTCAATCCTAGAGCTATTCATAGACTAGATGATAATTCACAGGTGTACCATGAGAGTGTTCATAATCTATATTCTCTCTTTCAAGCAATGGCTACTAAGCCATCCGTAGATTTTGTTCTGAGTAGAGCTGGCTACTCAGGAATACAGAGGTATGCTGCTATATGGACAGGTGATAACACTACAAGTTGGAGTGATTTAACTCTTCAACTCGCATTAACTCTCGGTCTGTCAATTTCAGGTGTGCCATATGTGGGTTGTGATCTAGGAGGATTCATAGGTAGGACAACTGATTACCTCTTGTTATACAGGTATTTCCAGATTGCACTGTTCTTCCCCATTTTCAGAAATCATAAGGATAAAGGGGGGAGTGATCAAGAAATTTACTCAATACCAGATTACTGGAAGGAAAAAATTAAGAGAGTAATTAAGATGAGATATCAGTTCCTACCATACCTGAATGCATTAGCCAGAGAGTCCTCCAAAACAGGTCATCCGATTATAAGACCTTTGGCTTATCATTACTTCAGGGACGAAAATGCCTTTAAGATAAATGACCAGTATATGGTAGGAGAATATTTGCTTTATGCTCCGCAAATAACCAAGGAAGGCAAAAGGCTGATCTATCTACCTGAAGGGAAGTGGTTAAACTGGTGGACTGATGAAGAATATGAGGGGAAGAACTGGATAGAGAGTGACCATGATTTTCCATTATTTTTGAGGTACAACTCAGTTGTACCCTATGGAAATGGTTTAATTACACTAAATGTCTATGGGAATAACGGAAAGATAGAATTAGGTGACGGTACTCAAATTCTCCATGAAAATGGTAATCTGAAGATTTCATCAGGAGTAAATAAAAGTAAATTTGAGGTAATAAGGAGACCGAATAAGGGATAATGAGTTTAACAATTTATTTCAACATTTGAGTAAAAATATGCATTAAGCGGTTATTACAATTTGAACAGGATAACTCCTATTTTTCATTCCTTGTATTAAATCTGAATATTCAAATAGCTAAGAATTAGACGTAAAGTACTTATACAGGTCTGTCTTTTTAACTACTTTGTCTTTAAAGTAAACTCCTTCCTTTTTGATCTTGAAGTCACCAATCACAATTACAACTTCATTGTTATCCCTCTCTTCTTTTATTTCATATTTTTGTTTCATTATCTTGTCTATTAGTTCAGGATCTCTTATGTCAAACGACTTCAGCAAAGAGTATAAGTACATATCTTCATATTTCTTTATTTTACCTAAAGCTACGGGAGTCTTGATCCTGTCCATGATCAGGCTCAACGCCTCAGTTGCTTCCATGTCCAAAGAGTCTTCGAACGAGATTCCGTCTAGTGTTCTCACCTTTACTTTATCCCGATAAAAATGTACTACACATGAGGGTAGCTTAATACTTTGAAGTTTATTTATGATATTGTCATTAGTAGGCATATTGTGGAAGAATATTGAAAACCTGTTATCATTATCCTTTAAATTTACATCAGTTGACTCTTTGAGCAAGGATTCCGCTTCGGTGAGACTTAAGTTTTCTATAGAGAGTACAACAGCTCCTTTTACAACGTTTACAGTTAGTTTTCCACCTATAAACCTGACTTTATAATTGAAAGCTTTTACATTATACCTGTTCAGTATGTCTAACAGCTGTCCAATATTTTGTGTGTCGGTGGTTATGACATATTTTCCTACAACTAGTTTCATGGTTTAAATATCTTGGTTTATGGTTTTAAAATCAATAATAGTCCTCCAGCTTCATCACTTAACTCAGAATATATTGCCTTTCTGTTATTCACAAAATCTATCGTCGCATTACTAAACCTATAGTTATCCACCAATATTACTCCACCTTCACTCAACTTATTCCATACGGTTGAGAGTTCAAACATCATATTTTCATAAGTATGATCACTATCATGGAGGAAGAAGTTCACCTCATTGACTTCCTGGAGAATTTTAGGTAAAAAACGACGTGACTCGCCCAGGAAAAATTTCCACTTTTTCCTCAGTTTTTGTGGAATTATGTATCCAACTTCATTCTCATCTTCTAACCTATTTCTGACGTCAATAGAGTAAAGAACAGAGTCTTCAGGTAAGGCTGAGAGGATTATGGTTGATGATACTCCAGGACCTACTCCTGTCTCTATAGCAATCTTTGGTTTAGTCTCCTTTATTATCGCATATAATATAATTCTCTTGGTTTTGCTTAACGCATAAGGAAATTTCCCACCTAACGATTGCTCAATATATTTTTCAATTTCCGAATATTCCTTGATATAAGTGTCAGTTTTTATCTTTAGTAAATCCATATAATGATATTTTATCATGCTAGTTTATATATACATACAGGAAGTTAAAGTAAAATAGTCTAAATATGAATCTGTGAGTCTTTTTTCCCACTCCTCCTGAGGAAGTTGACTTAATGTAAAGTATGAAATTGTTTTCATTGATAGTTGAAATTATTTTAATCCTGTTCGTATAAAGATAAACTATTTTTATATCTTAAAAGATGTTCAAATAAAGCAACTTAATTACGCTAAGTTATTATTTTTCACCTTGGTAAAAGAGGAATTATTTAGTTTTAGTCCCTTTACTTCACAGGGAGTATTAACAAACTGTTTAAGACAATGAGTTTATAAAAAATCTTAATATAAAAAATCTGTTTTTGTTTAAAATTACTTAGACAATATTTCTCTCTAGTTTAGCAAGCAGTCTTGTAGTTCTTACCTTAAAGTATGTCGTGTAGTAATAACCTGCTATTACGTCTTCTATCTTCAACTTATCCAGCTCATCATTAACGTATCCCCCAAGCTCTATCTTCGCATCCCCTTTCCATATCTCACCAAGGACATTCTCATCCCTAACTCTGCTAACCAGTTCAAAGACATTGGTTTCTGATTCCCCCCTTGCAGGATATATCCTGATGTTTAAAGGAGCGCCAAAGTTCCTCAGAGGTACGTCGTCCACCTTTTCCCTCAGCTCAACCTGTAGTCTAAACAGGAAATTTCCTCCCCTAACAACATATCCCCCAAGCCTTAGTCCCTTTTCTGGTTTACTGTACTTAGGGAGAAGAGGATGTAGTTTGGTCATGGAGATTTTGGCTATCTTTTTAGGATAACCATCTAACCATCCTCTTACAAGAGCCCAGTCCTTGTCCACCCACATGAATGGGAAGTACAAGTAGCTTTTTCCTTCATAATATACTCGTAAACCTATGGCTCCCTCTAGATACTGGGTTAAATCTGGGTCCTGATACATAAGATCCCAAGTCTCCTCAGACGGGGAGATAAATTCAGCTACGTATATCCAGCCTTCTCCCTCACTATCGAGAAAGTTTGGTAAAAACTGGTACAAAGTGTCTTTTTGAAATTTTACATAAGCTGAGATATATGTCACGCCATAGTACCATGGTGGTGGAGGAACAATAGCTGATTTACCACTTCTCGTGAAAGGATATGTGAGCAGATTATCATTCATAAATTCAACTAATTAATACAATATATAAAGCTTTAATCTTACTAGTTATAGACTGTTGGTAGTATATGGAGAATAAAGAGGAGAGAGAATCTCTTTCCTAAGAACATGAGTCAATGTTATTTTAGGTTCAGTTCATACACTAGGATGTCCTTCGGAGTCAACTCTACAAACTTAACCAATATCTCACCAATTTATCCGCTATATTTTCAAAATTGTTTTCCTGTTCCCTTACTTCCTCTATCATCTTACTATCTCCTCCATAAACCCTTAACCAATCTCTCAGCATCTCCGAATCCACTTCTATATGGAATTGTATTCCTAGGGCTCTTCCGATATTGAATGCCTGATAATATTTTTCACTGTAAGCCAGTAGTGTAGCACCATGGGGTAGGGAAAAAGTATCACCGTGCCATTGAAATACAGCTAACTCATCTGATCCAAAATAATCCTTAAAATCATTCACTAGTTTTATTCTTGAAACACCTATTTCAGCTCCGAATTGTCCCTTTACTACTTTTCCTCCTAAAGCTTCCGCAATTAACTGCGATCCAAGACAAATACCTAAAACTCTTTTCTTTTCTAAGTAAGCTCTCATAATTAACTTCATTTCTAGATCTAAAAAACGGTATTTTTCTCTCTCATATACTCCCATGGGTCCTCCCATAATGATCAGATTATCAAATCTCTCTTCGCCTGTTATCTCCTCAGCATATATTTCGGTTACATTTCTCAGAAACCTACTGAGCATACCCAGCCTTTCCACAGGATGGTTATATATGGCTAAAGCGTTCATGCAATTATAAACTGCTGTCGTCATAATAAGTCTTATGGATGTAAGTGACTCTAAGGGTGGGATATAGGTGTAAACTATATACTTAGTGTGTACATGCGTCATAAGCTACAATACCAACTCCATTAGGCACTAAACTGTAACTTAGTGTTTATTAACTACCATCTGAAAAACTCGCTGACATTTCAGACATATAAATTATGAAAAAATCTACATAGACTGTAAAACCTGAAGAAAATACATTTTGTCAAAACTCTTCAATCTCTTTTCAAATTCTTTAAGTCGTCTCTCAGAATCCCAACTTCGTCTATAATACGATCTAATTCATCATAATCTATGTCCTTACCGCTATCTAATTCATCTATCATGTCATTTATTTTGTCTAAGATCCTTTCTAATTTATCTCTTATGTCTTCCAATTCTTCTTTTGTCTCTTCTCTCATATGTAAAATATTAAGTATGTCAATTAAAAAATCTAATTAGTTCGTGCTGGATCTTAAGTTCTTACGAAAAATATCCTCAACATTGACTTTTCAGCCAGCTCTTTAGGTATTATAGAAAGGAGTGTCCTCTCGTTACCTCCCCCACAAAATACCTCTTTATCATCATTTGCAAGTTCTTCATCCACTATGGTCTCAACTCCATTTATTAACGGTGGTAAACCACCAACTTCATATCCAGTTATCCTCTTGACTTCACTAGCTTTAGCTACTCTAATTTCTCTTACGTTAAGATATAGTTTTAATTTATCTAAGTCGACCCTTTTATTACCTCTCAGGAACACTGCATATGGTTTGTTATCTGCAATAACCAAAATTGTTTTAGCTATTCTATGTTCTGAGACTCCTAAAGATAGCGAGGCATCTTTTACTGTTCGTGCGTTAGGAACAGATATGAATTTATAAGATAGAGCCAATTTTTTAAGGATATCCTCCAGGTCGTTCATTGTTTAATTTAGAATGAGTATGTATTTAAATTTGTTTTAAGGATAGAAGCTAGAAAGCCGTGACGATCTTGAGTTCTAGAGAATATTGGGAGAGATACCCAAAGTTGTACCATTCTTATACACAAATGACAAACTATCAAACTTTTACTGAGGGAATTTTCACGTGTTGTCTTATTAATATTCTCTATTGCTGAAAATTATCTTACACATTTTGTATTTATTTCCTATTATTAGTAAACAAAATCTTTAAATAAATTATTAAGCTCAATATTAGATATGGTGAACGAATTAATTAAAAGTCTAGTAAGAGACTTCATAGATATACAAAAACTCAATCCTTTAGATAGACCAGAAAGAATTAGTGATTTGTTTACTAGATTAAATTTTCTTGGAAAGATAGAAGATTTTAACTGGGTAAGGGATATTTATGAGGAAATTCATGTGAAGGATAGAGGTGGGAAGACAGCCCTCATGTGGTACGATTTAGATACCAAAGTTGAGGAGATTTACACTTACCAAGATCTTCTGATCAGAGCTAATAAATTGATCAACTTTCTTAAATCTAATAATATAGGTAAGGGAGATCCAATTTACTTAATGACACCCGTGTTTCCTGAACAGTGGGTTACATTCTTAGCTACTATAAAGGCTGGTTTTGTGCTAGTCCCTACAGCAAATAATCTTACAGCATATGAATTAGGCTATAGATTTGCTGATCTTAAGCCAAAAGTTGTAATAGCTGATCCAAAAAGTGCAGAAAGAATAGATCAAGCTCTAGGGGATCTGAAACCCTTAAAAATAGTTGTAAGAGGAAGAGTTAATGGCTGGACAGACATTGAGCTTACTCAAAGTGAAAGTAAAAGCGCTGAGGCATACCCTACCTCATCAGACGACGATATTTTAAACTACTTTACGTCAGGTACTACAGGATTGCCTAAAAGGGTTATTCACACTGCTACTTCATATCCATTGGGGCACTTATCCACTGCCTCTATAATAGGGGTGTCAACTGAGGACATTCATCTGAATTTAAGTGCACCAGGTTGGGCTAAGTTTGCCTGGAGTTCATTCTTTTCTCCTTTGATAGTAGGAGCAACAGTAATGGCTGTCAACTACGAGGGTAGACTTAATGCCCAGGAATACTTGAGTGTTGTAGATTATTTCAATGTAACGTCATTTTGTGCGCCCCCTACAGCCTGGAGGCTATTTAATTTAGTGGATCTGTGGAAGTTTAAATTCCATAAGCTGACGAATGTTGTTTCCGCTGGCGAACCTCTGAACCCTGAGATAATAAAGGTATGGAAGGATAGGTTTGATTTAATGATAAGAGACTTCTATGGTCAGACCGAAACAACTGCAATTATAGGCAATCCACCATGGAGAGATATAACGCCAGGGTCATTTGGAATACCGTCGCCTCTATACGACGTTGTTCTACTTGATGATGAAGGTAAAGAGATAACTAGACCTTTTGAGGTTGGACATATAGCTATTAGATTAACTAAATGGCGTCCTATTCCATTGTTTAAAGGATATTCTAATGAAGAGAAAAACAAAGAGGCATTTAGAAACGGTTATTACTTCACTGGAGATAAGGGATATTTCGACGACAAGGGTAACTGGTACTTTGTTGGTAGGGCTGATGACGTGATAAAAACCTCCGACTACAGGGTGGGACCCTTTGAAGTGGAGAGCGCGTTAATTGAACACCCTGCAGTAGCTGAGGCTGCAGTAGTTGGTTCACCAGATCCTGTTAGGTGGCAACTCGTTAAAGCCTTTGTAGTACTTAAACCAGGATACTCACCCTCTTATGAATTAGCCAAAGAACTGGTCAATCATGTTAGTAAGAGTTTATCTCCATATAAGGTACCAAGGAAAATAGAGTTTGTAAATGAATTACCAAAGACTATTAGCGGTAAAATAAGGAGGAATGAATTAAGGAAGTTAGAAGAGGATAGATATAGGAAGGGTGAGAAAAACGAAAACGAGTACACTTTTTAAGCGTAACAAAAATCCAATCGAGCTTTACTATCACATTTTTTAAAAAATAAAAAAGAAGTGTTTATCTTTACTTTTATCAAATATACTCATAATTTATCTCGTATTTCACCAGATATCCCGCAGTGTTGTTAGTAGAGTTCTGCACACCTAATGCATAGAAGTTCTCTTCAAAACCCTTACCATTCACTAGGTAAATAGCGTTTAGCGACTTTTGGGTTTGGGCATAGTTACTTGTAATAGACACTAAAACTGCTCCCCCATACTTGTTTATTATCTCTAAGATGCCTGAAAACCCACCTATCGCATTACTATTCTCACTGATCTGGATGGTCAGGTTATAGTTATCGTATACGTAGCTGAATTTATAAAATAATCCTAAGCTCAGGGTTCCATTTTGTAAATAGCTAGCATTGTATGGAATTACATTTGGATTAGTTATGGGGACAACGAAGGAGGTAAACTGGAGATTTATTGGGAATGTTCCCTCCAAAATTAGCTCTGCATTGTGCAATCCCTTAATTAAACTAATTTCTTTAAATTGTTGATCAAGTATAGCCTGCTGATAAATAAAACTAGGATTGAAAGATTGGTAAGCTGTTACTTTTCCTTCTTCATACGCTGTAGCAAACTCTTGCCCATTCTCGAATTTCAGGATAGATGTATAGTTTATTGAATAATATTCTCCCTGTTGATAATATATGGAACCAGGTAAACCCGTAAATATAGGCTGAGAGTCAACATACTTTGCATTGGCAGATATAAGCTTCGAACTTATTAATGGGTTAGAGCTATTTACCCAAAGCATCAGGACACCCGAAATTGTCCATGACAGATCGGTAGAACCCAACTCTTGTGCAGAAGCCAATAGATTACTAACTGTTACTGTTATATTGGGCTTAGTCGAAGTTGCTAGAAGGGGTGTCAGCTCTATATATTGTGGTGTCTCAAAAGCTAATGTGTTTATAGAGGTTACCGGTCTCCACCAGAACAAGTTTATTCCACCCGTATATATTATAGGATATGGATTCACTACTCCTGCCAAAAGGCTGTCATAATATACTAGTATATTTCTAGGGGCTGGTATGTTAGTATACCAGAACTCATCAAGACCACCACCTTCATAATAGAGTAATAGAACTGACCTAAATGTTCCATTAGGCATTACTACACTTTGGGTCACCTGATCGTTTAATGGATTTAGGACTACCCTTGAGTAGTTAAAACTGTTCATAAACAGAGGTATAAAGTAATTCGGTATCCCGGCAGGCTTACTACCTGGGTAAAGTAATAATGTTACATTCATTGAGTAGAGGCCAACTATACCAACACTTTTTGCGTAATAAGTCGCTAGTACAAGTTGGAAAGTCACATTACCCTGTAGCAAGTTTTCAAACATAGTAACGTCAGTTTGAGCAGTACTATTTCTAATCTCCTGAGTTGATCCCCAGAATATTGGTACACCATTGGCAAATATGTAAACAGGTCTGTCAAACTGAGCTCCTCCGTACTCTCTGATAGATACGTTAAGGAGTATCATACTGTAGTTACCTGGAGGAATATATGATGTTACAACTTTTGGAATGATTCCCGTGTTATTGAACACTACATTTTGAGCTACGTTGACTATTATAGGTGTAACATTACTCTTTATGAAGAAGGGCTCTTCGGAATAGTATGCAGGATCAACTCCTTGTGGAAATCCAGTTATGTTGTAGATCGCCACATTATAGAACCCGTAGTGCGGAGAGGAGGATTGTGAAGTACTTGACCCCACAAGAGTAGTGGTGCTTATACCGAGAGCAACAACCAATATGAGTAGCAGTGCTTTCATTTATTTCTCACCTCCTTCTTAATAACAAGTATATGACGAGGAGCAGTGATACTATAGCAATTACCAGAGACGCTATTGTGACGTTTGTATAAAGCGCTACACTAGATGCGTTGCTTGATATTTTACTTGATAGTGAGCTTGTTGCGTTGGATAAGGAACTTGATAGCGATATTTGTGGATAGGCGTTATATATTGTTGTGCTGACATTATATGGTAATCCGTTATATGTCATAACTACTATAGTATATTGCCCAGATGGTAAAGTGGATGAGGAGAAGGGTATAGAGATGGTTGTAGAATTTTGAGATGAGCTTATGACTGAGTATGTAGTAGTTATTCCGTTTATCAACACGTGTAATATCCTAATGTTATAGCCTGAGATAGTTAGGTTTAGTGCACTTATTTTCTGTGTTATATTTACGAATTGAGGAGATATTGTGGGAGGCGATATTGTAGATATGTGTTGTACATTTGACAGGATTACTCCATTTAATTCCACATCGCTATTGACCTGATTAAATGCATAGGTTGAGTTTTCTATACTGACAGAAGTTAGTGTAAGGTTGGAGTTGTATAATTGTATCGCTACAGTATTAGGATCACCACCAATAGTGGATTGGGCTATCGATAATTTAGAGTTCATCGCGGTAAGTGAATTTAATGTAGAACTGCTTACTCCGACCTGTGAGTTAACCACTGTCAAGTTACCTACTACAACATTATTCAGGGAGATATTAACATTCATTAGTTCTAGACTACCTACATATACATTACTCAGAGAATTGGATGAGAGTAACGGCACACTTGTGTAGTTTTGACTAGTAATTATCACTTTACTACCTAAGTAGGTATATGGAAGAACGTTGAAGTAAGCTGGGCCTGAAGATATTGGGTTACCATTAGCAGAAACTCCCGATACGTATACTGTCCAAGGTCCAGATAAAGTATAGGGCGGAGATCCTTGATAGAACGAATTTGCCCCAAGGACTGAAGGTATCTGGAAAGTTCCCTCCCAGAGTCCCAGAGTGGAGTTGAATTGGAGCGGTACTGAATAAATCGTAGCTACCGAATAAGACTCAAATGCTATAGATGAAGGCAACGGAATTGCGTTAAATATCCCATATTCCACCTCAGTACCGTTAGTATACGTTATGTTGGCATATATTTTGATGTATTGCCCTTCATAAGCTATTCCTTTCACTTTTATATTGTAACTGAGTGATGCTGGAGAGACATAAAAAGAAGTGAAGAACTTGCCTGTGCTGACCCCGATTCCTGTTCTCGCCTGTGATTTAATGATTACACTATAAAATCCTGGAGTAAAGTTTGCAGGTATCGTGAAGTTGGCGTAATATAACCCAAATAAGTTGAATACTCCGAATAGAGTTATCTCAGGAGCTTGAGTTAAATTAACTGTTGATACTAGTTGCCCATTTTGGTTGTATATAAATGCTGACACATTTGAGGACAACTGACCTGTCCCTTCTGGAGTGAGGGTAAAAGCCAATAGTGTTATGTTCTGTCCAGGAGATACTCCAGGAAATCCAGTATTTATTGGGGTAAGTACTGCACCTTCTATGATGTTTCCAAAGTAAACATAAGTATATGCACTACCGTAAGACGTGTTAACAACTAGTATATAAGTGCCCTGTTCAGCAGGAGTAATAAGGGCTAATTGACCAACATATTCACCAGGTGTAGATGTTGGAGCTAATACAGCACTCTCCACAACCTTTCCATTCTTTAGTAGGTAGACATTAACTGATTGGTTAACAGCCGGAGTTCCATCTGGATTATATATTTGAGCTACTACGCTAAATGGTGTGTTAAGTGACAAAGGAGAAGCATACGGGAATGGAATTGGAGATAAGATGTTTATTGACTGTCCAACATCTATATCGTAACTCGAAGTTCCCGAAAAGCCTACTGATGAACCATTGACAATTATAGACCATATGTTTGGTGTCATTCCAACTTGTACATTAAAACTTCCAACCCAATCAGTACCATTAAATGATAAGGGTATAGTTGTTACTGTCCCACTGGTAGTCTGAATATATGCACTAAATGTTCCTTGACTCGCTATGGTGCCGTTTGGATAGGTTATGTATGCTATTACACTTACAGTACTATTATAGTTATACCATGGGATTGTCCCATTTGTGGTGACTGAAATTTCTAAATTATTTGTCTTTAAGTATTGCTGAATAGCATTTAATAGTTCTCCGACATTAGGAGTTCCTAAGCCGGTAACTAAATTATATCCTGGTTTAGCGTAAAATTCTCCGTTATAACCAAGGGTTATTTGATGGAATGACTCTTGGTAAAGCACAGGATTCTTGTATATCCAGTAGAGTATTGGATTAAGTAAACCTATTGGTTTACCTAACTGAGAAATAATGTCAGCTAACATACCAGCCCAGAGTGGTGAGGCTAAACTAGTTCCTCCAATTATTTCTTCAGAGCCCAAAACTGTAATATTATATCCAGTATATGGATTGGCATCTGCTGCTACATCAGGGATAGCTCTAAATGAAGAGTTTACAACTCCATCTTGGTACCATGGTCTCGGGAAAAATGTACTATATCCACCCCCAGAGGAAACTGTTCCAGCAAACTCAAAATATTGTGGTAATACACTCCAGGCTGTCTCATAGGCTTTTCCAGAGCTTAAATACAAAGTTGTACCGCCAACGGCTGTAACAAATGGAGAAGTAGCAGGGAATGATGCACCACCATATGTGGTCAGTGAATTGCCATAAGCACCAGTATCACCTGATGACGCAAAGAAAGTTATTCCCTCAGCAGTTCCTAGTGCGAAATAATAGTCTAGATATGGATAGTTGGGGAAAGGCTGACCGTTTATAAAGTAGTAAAAGCCTGAAGCAGCAAATAAGTTTTCAGATAAACCCCAGCTCATCGATACAACATCTCCTAGTTTTTGCGTAACAACGTAATCAACAGCTGCATAAAGTGTTGGACCATTATCGGAGGAGACCACTAAATTGATTTTAGCATAGGGAGCCATTGAATGAGCCGCTTCTACATCTAAAGCCGTCTCTATATCCCAAGACGTTGCTATTCCCTCCTCAGGGATGTAAGGACCTACAGCGTAAACACTTAAGTTTGCCGGTGGTAAGCCGTACCTCTGATCGAAACTCTTTACATCTTGATATATTAGGGGGTCTCCAAAAGCATCTATTATTGCAATTGTCACATTCTTGCCTGTCCCTGTAACATTATATGCAGTCCTTAACGCATTTGGACCATACCCTAGGTAAGAAAACTGAAAAGCTGGATAGGTCGTCTTGTTCAATAACATAAGATAAGGCTGGAAGGCAGTTTCGTTGTCAAGTCCACCTACTATAATTCCTGTTAGACTAAATGAAGGAGATGTAAGAGGCTTATAGTATACATGTCCATTATAACTGAATAAACCTAACTCGGTATTAAACACATTATCTATTTCTCCTGCAGTGGCAGTGGCAACAACTGCAAATGGGCTAGAATAATATATTGTAAATCCATTGCTTTCTAGGAAATTAATTAGAGAAGTTACTCTATTTGGTTGAGAAAATTCCTTAATAATCTGTTGTGTAGTTAAGGGAGTTATTTGATGGTTTGCAACTTTTTCTGCGGTATAATATAGCATGTTTAGGTTCTTAGGCGGGATGAAGAATGTTAGTGTCAGTAAGGTATTAGAGGGTAGGAGTTTTACATTAGTATCTGAATTAAAAAATGTGTTTTGATTAGAGGGGCTTGAGATCCCTAGACTTAATATTCCACTTATGGAGATTAAGAGTATAGCTATGGGTATTAAGAATTTGACTTGCATAAAATATTCTTATAAATCATATTAATAAGTTTTTTAATATGTCATCAATTTTTTTATTCCTTTCTAAATTCTTTTTAACTTTCAGATTAGAGATAGGAAAAAAGATTTTACTATTCTTTATGACGAGATAGACAAAACGTTGCTATAATACTCCTCGTTACGTTTATCTGTATAACCCACTGTATATCTTTAAATGCTCTGCATGGGCACTGTCCTTACTCATCTTCACATGTTTCTTCAAATCACTGAAGCACTTAGATCTTATCTCCTTCTTGCAAACTGGGCATTTATCAGCAGGACTTTTCTCAAGATGGATCTTCAAACTCCTTAGATCCTTCACTAATACTGAACATGAATCGTGGAAACAACAACTTAACATAGGTTTTTATAAAGAAAGAATGACCCATCCACTAACACTATCTGCTGAATACATTAATAAAGATTACTAATAGTTTAAGACCCTTCTTGAAGGTGTGATAAAAGAATACATTATTCAAACCAGGATTTAGACAATTTATTAATATTAGCAGAAACTTCTTTATCGTAATTAAGGAGGCTAAGAACCGAATTTAAGATATACTACAAGACGTTAATATTTTAGGTTTAGACCTACATATCCGATGCTATTAACTTTATCTAGTTAATGGAAATACGTTTAGGTGTAATGCCTGAGATCATAAGTAAGGGTTTGGAGTTATATACTAGATGCGATATTATGTCCACGCATAAAGTCACTGATATTCCATTAATTAGATCTGTCCTTTTATGCGTTTCTCGATGATGAAGGATTTGATACTTAGGGAATTATACTTATTTCCCAAGATCCAGATATAAGGTATTTTTCTCCTCTAATACTGAGTTAAATGTAAAAGTTCCAGACCAGTTAAAATCAATTTTACATGTTTTTCAATCTCTAAGCATTTTAAATTTAGCAATGAATTTGTCAAATTTTTAATAATGTTAGACCTGGACTAGTTTAAAACTATAACATCATGAAAAGTTAAATATAAGAATTAAATATTCGTATTTTCATATTAATATTCCGAACTACCCTAAAATAATAGGAAAGATTACTTAACTTTTTCCCCCTAATTGTGACATGAGCATCCAGTTATATCGTGGATCATCATTACTTCACATGACTATTAATCCTTATTACTAATCAGTCATAAACTTGCTTAAAGAGAACTTAAATTTAAATAAATGGAGGTTCTAAAATAGAAGTTAAGGGTTTTGAAAATAAATTTAACTTTTACTTAAAAGTTCCATTAAATACGTTGGTGTAACTGGTGTTCTCTGTAGCTTTACCTTCTTACCAACTTTATCCTTTATGGCTTTTTCAAGACCAATAAAGGTTGCAACTAGTCCTCCAATACTGCCAGCTTCTCCTACACCTCTTGCACCACTGAGTAGTCCAGACTTAAACTCAACCTCGTCAACAATAACTCTCCAAGTAAACTCCTCTGGAGAAGGCACTCCGGCATCAGCTATAGAAGAGAATGTTGGATTTCCCTCCTCATCATAAGTTGCCCACTCATAGAGCACTTGGGCTATACCCTGCATCACTCCGCCTATGACTTGCCCTTCAACCTCTTCTTTAACAACAACTCTTCCCACATCATCAACTGCAACATATTCCCTCACTCTCGGTGTCAAAGTTTCTAAATCAATGTCCACTACGGATATGTGAAATCCTGGTGCGAACACATCACTAGCCTTAACGTATACTTCTGACTCATAGATTTGTTCTCCATGAAGGGCTTTATTTACGTCAATTCCTTGTTCCGATAATTTTTTCTTCAAATTTCTACATGCTTCAACTACTGCAGATCCTCCTACTGCTAACGCTCTACTCCCGTAGCTACCTACACCTTCTTTTAAACCCTCTGTAGTACCTGTGCGAACCTCAATAACATTTTCTGGGACTCCAAGCTCCTCGATTACAAGTTTAGAGAAGGAAGATTGGTAAGCCTGACCGTGATGCCCTGAACCAGTAATAACTTCCACCTTACCCTTTCCGATTCTGACCTTTGCTCCCTCTCCTGGTGAAGTTCTAATTAGCTCATTGAAGAAAGCAATACCAACGCTTTTGTCCTTATACTTCTCTTTTAATTCCCTGTAGTATCTTACTCCTTTCTCGAAAACGTCCTTATAGCCTGCATCGTCAAATTTTAAACCTAAAGGAGTCTCATATGCTCCTGTTACCATATTTATTTTCCTTACCTCTAAAGGATCCATGCCTATTTCTTCAGCGAAGTCCTCAACTAGTGTTTCATGGAATAGGCTAGCCTCAGGTCTTCCTGCTCCTCTATATATTACGTAAGGAGGTAAATTAGTGTAAACACCTGTTGCATTGACTTTTGCAAACTTCATCCTATAAGGACCTGTGAGGTTGCTTGCTATAAACGAGGGAGTTGTTGCTGATATAGCATAAACATATGCACCAATATTTATCACTATTTCTCCTTCTATTCCAAGCATAGTGCCATCTTTTTTACCATACAGTTTAACGTCTCCATATACACCTCTACCTTGGGATAAACCTATCAGATGTTCTCTTCTAGTCTCTATCCATTTTACAGGTCGCTTCAGTTTCATTGCAACATAAGCCGCTATAACGTACTCAGCTGGTGCGTTTAGTTTACTTCCAAAGCCTCCTCCCACATTAGGCGGAGCGTAAACTGTGATGTTCTCGACAGGTAATCCCAAAGCCTCTTGTATGTTTGCTCTTATTCTAAAGGCTGACTGTGTAGATGCGAATACGACCATCTTATTGCCGTCATAGGTCACAAGACACCCTCTAGTCTCCATAGGGTTACCTATTATTCTCTCTTGATAGATTTTCCTTTCAACTACAACATCATAATCCTTTACCACCTCTCCACCTTTAAGCTCCTGCTGAACAGCAATATTACTGTTATCACCATGAATAATTACATCTCCTCTCAAAGCCTCTTCTATAGTAGTAACTGGCTTCAATGGTTCATAGTCTACCTCAACCTCGTCCACAAGATCTATTACGTCATATCTGTCTTCTGCCACTACTGCAGCAATAGCCTGACCAACAAAATTCACTCTTTCGTCTGCCAATAAAGGCATTTTCACTATATTTGCCTTAGGTACTGGGTTAGCCGGCAAGTACGATTTTAATTCCTTTCCTGTGACGAAAAGTAAGGCGTTTGAAGGTTGGCTTATGCCCCTTATTTTAGCCCTGGCATATGTGGACCTCACTATGCCTAAGTATACTGTATTAGGTAAGTCAATGTCGTCTATATATTTCGATTTTCCTGAGACAACAGGGAGGTGCTCCTTAAGGCTTATCTTTAATCCCCCTCTAACTTCTCCACATACTCTATTCCTAAAGATTTTATCACTTGTCTGAAGTTATAAATGTCCAGTGATAATTCCCCTTCTAATAGTCTTTTCCTTACATTGTCTTCACTCTCAACTCTTTTCCTGGCATTCTCTATCACCTTTGTTACGTTCTCTCTAGGAACGATTACTACGCCGTCATCATCTGCAACCACATAGTCTCCAGGCTTAACGTGAATTCCTCCTATTACAATCGGTACGTTAACCCATCCTGGTCTATTCTTAGAAGTTCCTAGCGCGGTAATGTATCTAGACCAGATGGGAAACTTCATTTCTCTAATTACATTTACATCTCTGACTCCTGCATCAGTAATTAGACCAACTACTCCCCTTACTTTACATGCAGTCGCAAGCAACTCACCAAACATTCCATGCATAGAGTTTCCAGAATAGGTAGTTAGGACTATTATGTCCCCCGGTCTAACCAGTTCTAATGCTGCATGTAACATCAAATTATCCCCGTCAAAACACTTCACTGTAACAGCAGTTCCAGCTATTTTAGCTCCACTTTGTATAGGTTTTATTGATGGATCTAATAGACCGGTCTTCTCTTGTGACTCAGCGATTGTTGCTACGCCTAGCTCTTTTAGCACTTCGGTTATTTTTGAGTCCTCTGGGGATCTAGGTATGTTTCTTACAATTACAGGCTTCATGGGAAGTCCTCACCTATAATTGGATAATACATGTAAAATGCCTCTGCATATTTGTAATAATTCTTCCAGCCAAATCTTCTTGTTTGAAGACCTCTTAGTGCATCTCTGGTTGAGTAGTAGTCAACCTCTCCCTTTTGCGATTCAAGGCAGTTCATGGCTTTGACCTTTGAATCATACACATCTGTTATGTTTATGTAAATGTGAGGATAAAATCCTGCCTGTTCTCCCACATGTGGGTCAAACCCGAATATTTTTGGTTCAGCAATTGTTGGAATGTCTATAGGTACTCCATCAGAGGCTGCTAATCTGACAGCAGCTAAAACGGCATCGGCAGTTACAACATGGTCTGGTCTTATCTTGTCATCAGGTCCATGGGTAACGATTATTTCAGGTCTATATTTTCGAATAACTTCAGCCAATTTTAACAATCTCTCGTCATTTATAATTAAGGGATGGTCTCCCCAATCCAAAACTTCCAATGGAACCCCTCCTAATGCTTTAGAAGCACATTCAGCTTCTTCTTTCCTAATCTTCTTCACCTCCTCAACACTCTTAGCTCCTCTTCTCCACGCCCCTGGAGACTCTCCTCTCTCTCCAAATGTCAATGAGACAACTTGGACAGGTTTACCACTCTTAATATATTTCGCTAAAACACCAGAAGTTCTCCAAACAAAATCTCCTATATGGGCACTTATAACTAGGAGTTTTACGTTCAATGATCTCCTCCCGATAAATATTATATTTAAATTGTTAATAAATATTGCTATACAGTAATGTGTAGCAGTGTTGTATTCTCTCAAAGGGGAAATACGTTAGTGAGGGGCTTGCCCTGTAGTAGGTTAAGAACTTGAGTTAAGGCTCCTATAAATCCTCTCTCGGCAGCCTCATGGGTTACTCCTGCAACATGCGGCGTTATTATAACGTTGTCTAGGCTAAATAATGGGTTGTTAGGGTTTGGCGGTTCCAGTGCAAGGACATCTAACCCAGCCCCTGCAATCCTCTTCTCTTTCAGCGCCTTTAAGAGCGCTTCTTCATCAATAATTCCTCCCCTGCTGGTGTTAATTATAATAGCATTGGGTTTCATCAACCTTATCTGCTCTTCTCCTATAAGGTTCTTTGTTTCCTGTGTTAACGGTACATGAATTGTTACTATATCTGATTCTTTTAATAGAGTTGATAAATCCGTTAATCTTATCCCTTCATCAGATTTCTTGATATAGAGGTCGTATCCTAGGACTTCCATCTCAAAAGCCTTTCCTATTCTAGCAACTCTTCTTCCGATATTACCTAAACCTATTATTCCTAGCGTTTTATTGAAAAGTTCATAGGTGAATATGTTTTGTCCCTTAGCCCACTCTCCCTCCTTAACTAGGTTAGTTATTTTAAATATCCTCTTGTACAAGGAGAGAATTAATGTAAAGGTGAACTCTGCAACTGAAGGTGAGTTCACTCCAGGGTTATAGGTAATTGCGATTCCTCTCCTTTTTGCCTCTGCTAGATCTACCCTAGTCTCGTCTACACCTACTCCTGTCCTAGCTATTAACTTTAGATCACTGCACGACGACATAATTTTCTTTGTTATTCTGGCTTTTCTGTCCACTATAGCTATTACTCCTTCGCATGACTCTGCCCATTTCTCCTCATTGTCATATGGGTCTAAAATTATTATATCTGCTAACTTTCTTATCTCACTCTCTAATTCTTTAACTTTAGGGCTATTGACGTTTAATATCCCGGTCTCCACTATAATCTTTGTCCTCATAAATTAAGGAAAGATATTCATGAATTTAAACTTTGAGAACCTATTCAGCATTATGAGAAACAGATTATTTTCATGAAAAATCTAGATCTAGAAACCTCTTATTTAGAATTATGGCCTCTCTCACTTTACTTACGTGTCTCTTTGCTTCCGTTTCAGCCTGGTCAGGCGAGTGAGACTTTAGTGCATTGTATATTGCTTCATGTTCCTTTATAGACTCATCGCCTCTAGCAGGTAGGAGTATGGTTCTATACTGGTACCTTAATATTCTCATTTTTATCTCTGAAAGTAGTTGTGAGGCTATCTTAGTCCTGGAGGCATTATATATGGTAATGTGGAACTCATCATTTAACCTAGTATAGCTATCATAATCCCTCTTTTCGAGGCTTTCTCGCATTTTATTTAGGATATCTTCCAATTTCTTCAATTCTTCCTCTGTAATTCTCTGGGCAGCAATTCTGGCTGTATAGCCCTCTAATAGTTCTCTTATATCTAAAATTTCCACAGTTTCCTCTAGAGTTAGCTTTCTTACCTTGAACTTTGAGTTCTCCACAATTATTAGTCCATCTTTCTCAAGGAATGACAGTGCAACTCTCAGGGTATTTCTACTTACTCCTAAATCCTTTGCTAATTGACTAGCTACAATCGTTTCTCCGGGCTTATACTTCCCGTTAAGAATATCCCTCTTCAATCTACTGTAAACCTCATACATCTTTACGTTTAGCTGTAGGTCTTCTTCTGTCACATATAAAAATACGTTTTGAAACTAATAAAATTTATCTTTAACCTAACTATATTTTCAGGATACAGTTGTAGAATTAACGTCGAGTAAAAGTTATCTCATTTCATAGAAACGGTTTTACACATGAAGCACTTCCTGAATAGCCTTAATTATCTTCATTTCATCAGGAATAGTATATTCTTCTAATGGTTTACTATATGCGACGCTTGTATCTAAAGAGCAGACCCTCTTTATAGGTGCTTTAAGTAAATGAAAAGCCTCTTCAGCTACTACTGCCGAAATCTCACTTGCCGCACTTCCAGTTTTTGGTGCTTGGTCTACTATTACAAGCCTCCCTGTCTTCTCTAGTGAGCTAAAAATTGTCTTCTTATCTAAGGGGATTAACGTTCTTGGGTCAATTACCTCTACACTGATACCCTCCTTAGCTAGTTTGTCCGCAACACCTAATGCTTTTTGGATCATCCAGCCAATAGCTATAACAGTAACATCGTTTCCCTCTCTTTTTATATCCGCTTTTCCTAATGGTATATAATACTCCTTAACAGGAATATCTTCTTCCATAGCGTACAAATTAAATGGTGTTAAATAGAAGACAGGATTTCCATCATGAATTGCTGACTTTATTAAACCTTTAGCGTCGTAGGGTGTTGAAGGGATAACTAACTTACTACCAAAAGCTCTCATAAATAGTTCGTACCATGTATTCGAGTGTGTAGTACTCCATCCATATATAAATCCGAAGCCAGCCTTAAACACTACATTTAACTTAACCTGACCACCTGTTGAAAATCTCATCCTTGGAGCTTGATTAAGTAACTGCTCCATTGCGACTAGCATGAAGTCAGTCATAACTAGATCAACAATTACTTTTAAGCCTGTCATTGATGCCCCTATCGCCATACCTGCTTCAGCTGTCTCAGATATTGGAGTAAATCTTACCCTGTCTTTACCAAACTTTTTAACAAATGGGTCGTCATCAGTTAGAGCCATGTTTTGGCCGTATAAAATTATGGAAGAATCTTTCTCCATTTCCTCCATAATACCGTCATTTATAGCCTGGACGAAATTTACCCTTTTATTTTCCATTCTTCTCACCTAAACATATATGTCTTTCAAAGCCTCTTCAGGCGGAGGATAAGGACTCTGTAATGCATATCTTATCGCTTCGGATAATTCCTCATTTATTTTTCTTTCTATACTGTCGAACGTTAAATTATCTGCAATTCCAAGATTCAAGAGTATTTTCTTGAGTCTGATTATTGGGTCTCGTTTCCTCCACTCCTCTAATTCACTAGCTCTTTTATATATTTCTATAGCCTCATGCTCAGGATACCAAGGTTGTATCGGCGGTGGTACTATCGAATTTCCGTGAGCAGTATAACGATAAGTTATAGCCTCAATTAAAGTGGGTCCTTCTCCTCTCCTTGCCTTCTCTATTGCTTTTTTTACTGTTTGATAAACCTCCAGCACATCCATTCCGTCGATCGTTACTCCACGCATCGAAAATGCCTTCGCCTTCATAGAGAGGGGTTCACCATTCATGGCATTAGCATCCTCCATATCAACCCTAGTGTATGCTTGATAAAGGTTGTTTTCCAATATGAAAACAATTGGTAATTTCCATATGGAAGCTATGTTTAAAGATTCGAAGAAAGCACCTTGCTTTGTGGCTCCGTCACCGAAAACAGACACAACAACTTTATCTTCTTTGTTGATTTGGCATTTAAGTGCAACACCAGTAGCCTGTGGAATTCCTTGAGCCACTATACCATTTGCTGGTAAGAAATTCCTGCTCATGTCACATATATGCATAGATCCACCCTTACCTTTACAAACACCTGTAGCCTTTCCCCAGATCTCAGCCAATAAATTCTTAAGAGGTATGCCTTTTGCTATCGCATAAGCATGACATCTATAAGTAGTCCCTAAGTAGTCCTCAGGTCTCATTGCCATAACAGAACCTACTGCTATGGCTTCTTGTCCTATTGAAGGATGTGTATGCCCTCTAATCAGCCCTGGGTATTCTTTAAAGCTCCTAACTATAAATTCGTCAAATTTTCTCGCCCTCACCATCAACTCATACATTTTAAGCATCTCATCTCTTGAAGGATAATCTACATTATTCTTCCAGGAGAATCCCTCCACAAATTTTATTCACTTGTTTTAGTATATAAAATTTTTTTATGTATGGATAAAAAATGTCATAGTAAAAACTCTTCCATACAATTTGGTTTATATTCCCATGAACGCCATAATAACCCGGCAATAGTAACCTCATATATTCCTCTGATGCAAAATGGGTCAACAAACTTTACCTTCATAACTACACTACATCCACACATCTAGCCCTAAAGGGCAAGGTTTTCATCAATTTGTAGAAGCTGATGTTGGGAAGACCTTTCTCGTTAGTTAAACGAGTAAAAGTTCGACATCACCACGCTCTAACAAGAAGAGGTTGTGTAAATCACGCTCTGTTGGGGCGGAGAGGAGATTCAAGGAGAGTATCTAGTATTTGTGAACCTCAGGTAATATGACGTATGCTTTGTACTCTTCCTCAAGCTTATTGTAAAACTTAACATCTGTAGTTATAAGCTTCTCATTTCTCGTTACAGCTAACTGTAAGAAGGCTGTATCGTAGATAGTGATCTTCTCTTTTAATGCCAATTCAAAAGTTTCACTAAAATTTCCCTCAATTTCACGACCTCACATAGATTATCCAAGAAATCTATTGCCAATTTCAAGCTATTCAACACGTAGTTCTCGCCAAAAATGACTACCTCTTCCAAGCTACATTAGCAACTTCAGCATAAGCAGAGTCTAATGTCCTGCAACCCTCATGAATCTTACTAGATATTAAATTCCTCACCCTCTCACTGAAGCTATCCTTAAAGAACACTGAGGCTATTGTTGAGGAATCGAGTATCATTAGCTCTCCTCTCTATCTTCTCTTATAAGCTCTGCATTTTCTATTACCTTCATCTTCTCTAAGTAAGGCTTAGACGTTTCAAGATAATACTTCATTAGTTCCTCCCTTAATCTCCTCTTTATGCACTCACGTATTTCAGTCTGCCAGTCTACATTTACTTTTTCCATAAGCTGTTTCAACTCTTTGGGTATATCCGTATACTGAATACCGTAGACATATAATAGTATATGAGTCAATATACTTAAACTTTTTCTTCAGCTCTAGGTGTGTGGGCAATAATTTGGTAGTTTTGATATAAATTAAATTTTCTTTATTGAAAAAGTATCTTTTAGGGTAAGCTCTTTATTGGGATGAGAACATCTGAGTACAACGCCTTCTTTTGGTTCAATGCAAGATACGGAGGTTAAAACGTTTAAGATAAGCTTAGTGTTCAGAAGCTTAAGCAAGCATGGACTCCCCATGAAACTCAACGAGGAACATGATGATAAGATGGTTGAAAAATATTCTTCATACAACACAATTTACTCGAAATCTATAAGTATAAGTTAAAATAAAATTGAATTTTATAGAGGCGGATGAAATTATTAACAACACATATTTATTAACTTGGTAAATTTTAAAATATATTACTCAGATAACGCAGAAAAGGTGAAATTAAATGAACAGGAAAATTGAATTTGGCATATTTACCCATGTGGAGATGACGGATGATCAGAAAATCTATGATATAGTAGATAACGAACTGGAAGCGATCAAATATGCTGAGAAACTGGGAAATTTTCAGGTGTACTTTATGGCAGAGCATTGGCTCACTCCACTGACGGTAAATCAACCTGTAAGTTTAATGTTAGCTCTTGCCTCTAAATATACTGATAGGATCAGATTTGGTCCTCTAGCATATATTGTTTCTCATAGAAACCCGATAGCTTTAGCAAATGAAATATGTCTACTGGACAACTTAAGTAAGGGTAGATTAGAGGTTGGATTTACAAGTGGTGTTTCTAACGCTGAACTGATGAATCTCGGCTTAGATCCTTCGAAGGCAAGAGAAGATAGCAGAGAAATAACATCGATCTTAATATCCTTTTTAAAATCAGCTAGCGAAGGGAAGCCCTTTTCCTTTAACGGGAAATACCTCACATATGATAAAGTTGAACCCCTGATAAAACCTTATCAAAAACCATATCCACCAATCTGGATTCCGACCACGAATCCATCAACTGTACCATGGGTTGCTGAGAATGGCTTCAATATGGCTACAGTCTTTCTTACAGACAGTGAGGCTAAAGCACTTTTTGATAGATATCGAGAGACATACTATAATATTATGAATGTTTCAACACTACCTGATAGTATAAAGCTGGGTATTTCGAGAAATGTTTTTATTTCAAGTTTAGGAGATAAAGATAAATTATCCAGAATGTTGGAGACATTCGTTAAACGTTTAATGTATGCTGCTGTTAAGAAATATTCAATAAGTATTGAGTCCCTATTTAGCTCAGGTCCGGCTTTCTCGGGTAGTGGATTTAGGGGAATTCCAGATTTAATGAATGCAGAAACTGCTATAAAACATGGATCTGTATTATTTGGTGATCCTGAAAACATAGCTAAAAAGATAGTAGAAGTCGTAAGGTATCTGAATATAAACTTTTTCATAGCACATCTGCATTTTGGTAATATGCCATATGAAGATTATCTGGAGGGGTTGAGAATTTTCTCGAGAGACGTGATACCGCTAGCGAATAAGCTGATTTCAGAGTCATAATAGGCTCAGTTATTAACTTTAAAATAGTAAGGAATTGCGTATTATTTCTATTTATTTTCGAATTTAGATATAGTACTGCAAGCGGAAACTTTACCGTTAAAAATCACTCTATAATCTGAGCCACAGGATATTTTCTGTTTCCCTTAACCATGAAAACTACTTTTACTCTATTGCCTGACTTAGGATCTTTTCCAATGACATTAGTGTAGAACTTAAATCCTTCCTCCATCTCAATTATTCCGAAAACCGGTGATTGCTCCATTTTAGGAAACTTAGTTACAGCGTAAATTCTGCCTAATCCTTTACTAATCAGTATTTCTAGATCGGTAGAAAGGCAGTTATGGCATACACTCCTAGGGTAATAGAATTTAGTATGGCATTTTTTGCAGTACATGTAAGGCAACTCGTCTCTTTCAAAGTGCTTATAGTATGTAGATTTCAACTCCAGGTAGCTATTTAGGTTCACTTCTTTTCACCTAAAACAATTGTTATTGCATCATTTCTTCCTGCCAAACCTCCTCCCACACCATTTATCAAGACTTTTGAAACGTCCTTTACCTGTCTTCCTTGCGCCATGTAATTTAACTGAAGTAATGCTTCTTCTAGCATTAGCGGTCCGCTCATATATGCGGGTTGTCCTTGAGATAAAGCCCCACCTCCAGTGTTCATTGGTATATTGCCCTGATAATATATGTCATTTTCCTCAATAAATTTTCCAGCCTTCCCTTTCTCGACAAGCCCCAAGTCCTCTATCTGTGTAAGAACACCGATGCTGGTAGCATCATACAGCTGGAACGCATCAATCTTATTTAGATCTACATTAGCAATCTTAACGCTCTGTATAGTGGGTGTATATGTTATATCCATATCCCATTCTGCAGGAACTGATGGCCAATGCATTTCGCCATAATTCAAAATCTCAACTGGTCTGAGCTCCTTGTTTTTTCTACTTACAATAAACGCATGGAATCCATCTATGGGATAAACCACCTCAAATAAGTGAAGTGGATCTGCTACCACTGGAGAGCTTATGACATCATCTACTGTTATCTGGTTTTTAAATAGAGCTCTTGGATTATTTAAGCCGTTTTTCCTTTGTTTGACTACCAGTAATGCCCTCTGTTCGTCTGTAGTCCCAAATAATCTCTTGTGCCTATCTGCTACTAAAGCGTAATGGGTTATTGGATCCATCTTATCGTACACTTCATAAAAGTCCTCAAATGTGTTGGAGGTTATGTATGGGTAGAGTTTGCTTATTACGTTATTGTATGGTCCTTTTTCTCTTATAAATGAGGCTATTCCTCCAGCTATACATAATACATTCTGTGCTTCCCCTGCCCTTATTGCCTTTTCAGCCCTATATATCATGGCTAGGATCGAGGGACCACCAAATTCTACAAGATCCATGTATCTTGCCTTGATTCCTAAGTAATGTGTTATTTGGTGCAATGGGAAGAATAAGTAGCCTTTACCGTCAAAGAGACCCGGGAAAAATGTCATTGCAAACCCATCCACGTCTCCTATCTCTAATTTAGCCATATCTAATGCCTCTCTCGTAGCTAATGATATCAAGTCAAATACGCTACCTTCATAGGTTTTAAAGAGCTTACTTGAAAAACCCGATATCATGCATTCTAATATAGAGGAACAGAAATAAATAAATCTTTAACACCTTATCATTATTGCTTTTACACTAGCAGATATTGAGTATTAGGAAAAAATATATCACACCTGTTCCTACAAATAACTAGAGAGTAAAAAACCAATTAAAAAAGCTCTTTCACTTTAATTCCACTTTTGATGTCTCCTTGGTAAATAAGCCTGCTATAACTGACGTAACAGAATATGCTATCATTATAGCCCCAATATATGGTACTGCTCCCAAGGGACCATAAATACTGGTAAATACAGCAGAAAGTGCCGGCGCTATTCCTCCTGAGAAGGGATTTGCTATGTGATAAACAAACCCTGTCCCTGATGCTCTATATCTAGTTGGAAACTGTTCAGCAAAGAATGCTGATAAGACAGCATATCCTGAGTGGATAATAAATGCCATGATTGCTTGACCAATGAATAATGAAACTATTGTACCTTGAGATAGGAGAAAAATATATGGATAGGAAAATAACGCCGCAGCACCTGCAGATGATACCAGTACTTTCTTTCTACCTAGAATGTCGCCTAGATATGCTCCTATAATAACACCTACAATTCCTACAGCCCCTACTATCACTCCGCTAAATGGTCCTATATATGCGGGAATACTACGGTTCACCAACGTAATGTATCCCTGAGCAAAACTGGTTAATGACCATATTAACGTATTTATATACCACCAGCTTATAGCTAAGATTATGATCGTTAGCCATTGTTTCTTAAACAACTCTACCAAAGGTACTCTCGATACTTGTTGACTTTTCAGGATCTGTTGAAACAACGGTGTCTCAAGAACATGTATCTCAATATCACACCTATAACTATTATTGCTGCCCCTATATAGAACAATATTCTCCACCCAGTGTCTAAGAACTGAGCTCTGGGCATTAGAAGAATAGCTAACGTAACTGCACCATTTCCTGCCAGTTGACCTACAGGTCCTCCTAGTTGTACCCAACTCGCCCAAAAAAAGCTCTAAACCTATTTTTCGCTGCGAATTCTGTCACAAATGTGGAGGCTGCGCCCCATTCTCCGCCTAATCCTAATCCCTGTAAAAGTCTAAACAAAGCTACCAGTACAGCTCCCAGTATTCCTATAGCCGCATAGGATGGTGTTAAACCTATTCCTAATGTTCCCGCACCCATGGTGAGGAGTGTTAAAATTAGAACACTTTTCCTTCCATATTTATCGGCAAAATGTCCAAATAATAGTGCACCTACAGGTCTTACGAAAAAGCCTATACTATATGTTATAAGTGAAGAGACCAATGCAGCAGCGGGGTTTTCCTCGGGGAAGAATACATATGGCCATACTACAGCAGCTGCTGAAGCAGCAACAACGAAGTCATACCACTCTATAGTTGTCCCTACTAATGCGGCACTCGATACTTTTAACAGGTCTCTCCTAGTTACAGCTTCCCCTTTTTCTTTACCTTTCTCTACCATACCTGATTAAAAATATTTTATAATTAGGGATTAATAAGCTTTAATGGATAATGTATTTAAAAATAAATTAAAATTAATAAAAACTATGGATATTGGTCTCTGTCCCCATCAGTGTGTTTCCTCCCATTGTACAGTACGTTTATCAAGGTTTCAAAATCCTTCTCATCTGCAATTGTCAAGGACTCTAGTTGTAATGGATCTAAGTATATTTTTGTGCCAAAGTTAGGTGAATAAATCTCAAGACGAATACCATTACCCGTAGACACCAACCTAATTAAAACAAATGCATATTCGTTTTTTATCTCGATATAGTCTGTCAAAGGTACATATTTGTTCGTAATATTCATTTCTCGTTCTCTCCTCTAATATATGTTAGAAAGGTTATCTGTGATGAATAAACTAAAATCGGGTATTATTTCTCTTTTAGCTAGTTTCCATCTTCCGTCTATTCTTCTGAGAACATCATGCCTTTCATAAGACATGAGTTCATAGTAGGGATTATCCTGTTTATGCCTAAAGAGTAGTACACTACTTAAAACTCTGATTTGGTTCTCCTTCTCTACTTCAGTTATCATTATGTTAGATATGTGGTGCCTGATGAATGACTTAGGAATTTCTGCCCATGCATATTCACTATAAAGTCTCTCTATTCTCTTCTCCAACAAGACTCTGTTATCCATAATTATAGGTGCTCCAAGTTGTGATGATGGAGAATCGGACTCAATATTTAGTCTGGAATAAAAGATATACTCTATGTCGTCGGTTACTAATTGGAGCCACTCTCTGTACTTCCAAAAATCTAATAATTCAGCTTCCCTGTAATAAAAATTAAGCACTTCGAGATAATCATCACAGTTAATCTTCATGGAATTCATGTTTCATCACCTGAGCATGAGATCAAAGTACTTCCTCCAAAACGCCTTTGATGACCAGTCGGAAGGCTCTCTATATACTTTCATTTCACTGTGAGGCAATGGAAAGTTATCGACTGTCCCTTCATTTTGTCTCTGCTTTAAAGCCATATTTAAGTCGAGAGAATTCTTGGAATTCTCGGTCTGAGACATCCAATTCATAACGTCATCGTTATCTAGTATTCCAGCAGGTCCCTGTAAAAATACACACTGCCTAAAGCTTTCCCTCTTATATTTCTCATCTGCAAATGATGGTATCATGCATAGTGTGAAAACCTCTGTTTTATCATAGTCTACAGGTCTCCATAACCTAGCCAGGTAATCCTGTGTATACTTCTGTTCAGAGTCGCCAGCATTAAGGGAGTGCAGTATAAAGGCAAAATTTGGAAACACTCTAATTCTGAACAATGCTAGGGTAAGCATTTCTAGTTTTAATACCCTAAGTTGCTCACTACTCAATTTTTCCGATAATACATCAAGTGTATTTTTAGGGTAGATCTCATATATCTTAGCAGGCACGTCCAACTTATCAATCTTATCTAAATTTTCAGGAGTTATATCGTAAAACGAGGTAATTCCACCACCATGTCCTTTCTCAGAGGCAAATTGGTAACCTGAAAATCCTACATTTTTTTGGACTCCCTCAGGAGGAGATAAACCAACATCCTCTAACCTAAGAGGATTGGCGCTTATTTGATAGGTAGACCTATGGGTAAATGCAATGTGATATGAATCACTACCAAAATTATCTACAGGAGCTTTCCAATTCATGTTTACGATCCACCTTATAGGGCTCTTATATACTTCTAGCTCTCCCCCTCTAATAGCTATATCAATGTACCACTTATATTCGCCTAAATAGTCCTCTAATTTTTCAGCCTTACGATCCATATTTCCAAACAGAAAGCCCCTGTAGCTCTCAACTCTAACAGGTATCAAGTTATATTCTCGTCTATTGATCTTGAATGTATTATCTTGTGGTACCCCTACAAGCTCTCCCTTATTAGAGTATGTCCAAAAATGATAAGGACATCTGAAATACGCCGCATTTCCCTTTTCCGTCTTACAGAAAGCTCTTCCCCTGTGTCTGCAGGCATTTAAAAAACCCCTTATTTCTCCGTCTTCTCCTCTAACCACTATTACCTGATTTCTGGGTCCAATATTTCTCAGTATATAATCTCCTGGATTAGGAATCTCTCCCTCGTGTCCTAGAAAATGCCAAACTCTTGGCCAAAATTTTATGTTTTCAAGTTCAAATACGTCTCGTCTAGCAAATATCCCTAAAGGTAGTTCGCCTGCATCCAGATCCTCTCTAGCCCTATCTAAGAATTCCAGAGTGTCTGAAAATTTATCTTTCTCCTGTAGATCTTCCAATGCTTACCCACCTTAATATTGAGTCAAAAACTAAGTATAAAAACCTTCCTTATTATTTTGATTAATATGTTAAGCATGTTTGGATTACATGTGGAATTGATTTTTGTGTAGATTCATACCTAGATATCGTTTAAA
Organism: Sulfolobus acidocaldarius SUSAZ; assembly: GCA_000508305.1. Lineage (NCBI taxonomy): Archaea > Thermoproteati > Thermoproteota > Thermoprotei > Sulfolobales > Sulfolobaceae > Sulfolobus > Sulfolobus acidocaldarius. Next base: position 916,645 of record CP006977.1, on the reverse strand, counting down.
CATTTAGTGTCAGTAAAGAATCTTAATATTCGTTTCAGATAAAAATTGAAAATTTTAACTTTAGGAAAGAAGTCAGAAAATAATTATTTAGTTCTTAGTTGGTGGCACCTTCTATAGTGTAATGTTCATCAGTATTAATCCTTAGTTAATTTTAGCAATAATGAAAATCTCTGTTGCTCAACAGAACGGTTTAGCAAAAACTTCAATATTTATCATGTAGTAAAAGATATATAAATAATGTTTTATTATAAAAAAGACTTATATATGCACTGAATATACACTAAAAGTAGATAAAAATGGCGAAGCCAGATAAGCCTATAGGTAAGGAGATAAGTCCAGAATCTCACCTTAGAAGAGTTGCAACCGCATCTGCTATAGGTACTTTTGTCGATTGGTATGATTTCTTCTTAGCTAGTGCCGCAGCATCCACAGTCTGGCCTACAGTGTATTTTTCAGGTCTACCTTCTAGTATAGCTGTATATGTTACTGCCTTATCATTCCTTGTGTCTTACTTAACAAGACCAATTGGTGCTTTTATCTTCGGACACATAGGAGATAAACGTGGAAGGAAGTATACACTTATATTAACACTGATTCTAATGGGTGGGTCACAATTCGCACTTTCAGCTACTCCAGGAACAGCTTCAATTGGTATAGCAGCAGCATATCTAGTCTTCCTTTGGAGAATAATATTCGGAATCGGAGTAGGTGGCGAATACGGTGGTGCACTTACATGGGTCTCAGAGTATGCTAAATCTGGGAATAGAGGCTTCTGGACCTCTTTGGTTCCTATGACTTTACCTCTAGGTCTAGGGGTCTCGTCATTAGCAGTATATGCTGCCTCAGTACTCACAGGACCTTCCTTCGTTACCATAGGTTGGAGGATTCCTTTTGTTATTGGAGGAGTCCTAGTAATTTTTGGTGTTATTATCAGATATATTACATATGAAAGTACCGTTTTCACCGAACTAGTTAACAAAAAGATGATTGAAAAGACCCCTGCGGTTACTGTATTTAGCAAGAACACTAGGCAAATAATAGGCTTGATATTAGTAGGATTACCATTTTTTGGAGGAGGATTAATAACAATAGCACCTTATGCAGTTCAATATTTAGGAAGTATCGGATTTAGTCCTATAACCGGAAACCTGGCATTAGGAGTTGCATCGGTCGTAATATCGCCATTGATTATACTTACAGGTTACTTAGCCGATCGGGTCGGAAGAAAAATTATGATGATTATATGGAATGCACTTATTGCAATATTTGCCTTTCCCTGCTTCCTCCTCTTAAGTACTAAAAGTCTCGGTCTGATTATTTTAGGTTTCGTATTGTACTGGGGATCAATACAAGCAGTAGCAGGTGCATACTCAGCCAGTCTAACAGAAAATTTCCCTGCAAGATATAGATACTCGGGGTCAGGACTAAGTTACCAACTAACTGGTCTAATAATTGGATTTATAGCAGGTTTCGGTGCTCCAGCTATAATAGATGCTGTAGGAGGATACAGTAAAGCATGGCCATATCTATCCACTATAATAGTTATATTCGCAATAATTTCGATAATATCAACAATAGCGTTAATTATAGAGACTAAAGACAGGCAATTAGAACTCTGATAAAGGAAGAAAAATTAAGTTCAGGATTTTTTATTGTCCTAAAATATCCTTTAAATTCCTGAGTTTCCTGTTATTTATCGGGATAATTTTGCAATGCGAGAATACTAAAATTAAATGCTAGAAAAAAGAAAAAGATCTTCGACTAAGATTATTTTTTCTCCTTATATACTACCTGTATTTCTGGTGGTCTATCTCCTATACCTAGAGCGACTAGCCGATAGTCATGGATTAGATAGGGATTTATACCGTAATCAAACATCTCTTTAGGATCTGCTCTTAAAATAATCTCCTTCTCATTTTCGCTCACATTATACATTTTAGCTACTTCGTTAGGCGATCTAAAAAACCTCTCCCTTATTTCTATATTATCTACTACGTCTCTTAGTAACTTGTGTAAATTATATAGTCTTGGGTCTGAAAAATCATATAATTTATTTGGCATTTCAAATTTAATACATCATTTAATGGTTTAAAAGCTTTGTTTACGTAGTTTTACTTTTATCTATCACAAAAAAGTAAAGTTTTTATTCATTACTAATCAATTTTATATGAACTATGGAATTCAGTCCTGTGTATAAAGATATTTTTGAAGCACCAAAGAGAAATATAATCATCTATTATTTTGATGAAGCAATACAGACCCTTTCAATTACAAGACATGCAAAAATTTTAGGAAACTATCTGGTGGAGAGGGGAATAAGTAGGGGAGATAGAGTGTGCATATACTTACAGAATATACCACAGTTTTTGATAACTGAATTGGCTACATGGGCTATAGGAGGTATAATAGTGCCATTGAATATCATGTACAAAAGCCATGAGCTAGAGTATTTTTTAAACGACTCAGAGTGTAAGGTTCTGATAGGTCTAGAGACAGAGGTTAAGAGCAACCTGCTACCCATACTTGACAGGACTAAGATTGAAATGGTGATTACCACAACTGGCTTAGAGTACCTTTCTCAAGTACCCCCATATCTCTCTAGTATCTCTAGGCAATATCCTCTTGGAGCAGACCATGATTATATGTATATTATAAAAGACAACAGGGAACTAAGAGATGTTCATGTCGCTACAGAAGAAGAGTTATCAACTATACTTTATACCTCAGGGACTACAGGTAAGCCTAAAGGTGCTATGTACACTCATTATAACCTCTTCTTTGGCGCTATGACAATAAAGCAGTCTTTTAAACTAGATGAAAAAGACACTATGGCTATTTTCTCCCCCATGTCTCACAACATAGGCATCGTGCTAACTGCAACTAGTCTCATTTCTCAATTACCATTTATGATAATGTATAGGTTTGAGCCTGGAGAGGCTTTGAGATTAATAGAGAAGTGGAAAGTATCCTTTACTTTATTACCTGCCACAGGCTACATCTCGCTGATGAACCATCCAGATTTTAAGAAGCGAGACCTTTCTTCCTTTAAAAAGTTATATTCTGGAGGAGCTCCCTTACCTAAACGGGTCGTTGATGAATGGGAAAAACTTACGGGAGTGCATATCAGAAATGGATATGGTATGACTGAGACGACGGGAACTATTTCTGTGGAACCCGTTGAGGAGAGGGCTCCCTATGATCCCGAGACTAATGCAATGTCGATAGGTAAACCTGTACCATTTACCGAAGTTAAAATAGTGGACTCAACAGGTAAGGAGTTGGAACCTGGTGAGGTAGGTGAAATAATTGTTAGGGGTCCGCACGTCATGAAGGGTTACTGGAAGAAACCTGAGGAGACAGCTAAAACCATAAGGGATGGATGGGTTTATACAGGAGATCTAGGCAAGGTCGATAAAGACGGTTGGTTGTATTATGTGGATAGGGTAAAGGATTTGATAATCGTGTCAGGCTTTAAGGTGTGGCCCAGAGAAGTGGAGGACATTATCTATCAACACCCAGCCGTAAAGGAAGTGGCTGTGGTAGGAAAAAGTGATTCGTACAGGGGAGAGATACCTAAGGCATATGTAGTTTTAAAAAACGATTATAAAGGCAGGGTGTCTGAGAACGACATCATTGAGTTTGTTAAGCAGAGGTTAGCTAACTTCAAGGTCCCAAGAGAAGTGGTATTTGTGGATGAGCTACCTAAGACAGCTTCAGGGAAAATAATGAGAAGAGCCTTAAAGGAGAGAGATTAACACTTATCAAAAAATATAAATAGTTAAACATATATTATTCTTATAGTTATAGATTACAATTCGTTATAGTTTTTAACCACAAAATTTTTATAATCATGAAATATTAATAAAAAATAATAACGAGGTAAAGGTTATGGACATAAAAAGTAAGTTAGCTAATTTTTCACCTGAAAAGGGTATTATACCTATCTCAATTTTTGTGGATGAAGATATTTACGAGAGGGAGTTAGAGACGGTTTTTAGGAAAACATGGTTATTCCTGGGATTTGAGTCAATGATCAAACAGAAGGGAGATTATTTTACAACAACTATGGGGGAAGTTCCAGTTATTGTAGTGAGAGATCAGGACAGTAGGGTAAGAGCATTTATTGATTATTGTCCGCATAAAGGTATGAAACTATGTAGAGCGACCTCAGGCAATTCAATGTTCTTCAGATGTCCATACCATGGATGGACATTTTCAACTGAGGGAAAATTAGTAGGTGTACCATATTACGAGCCAGCATACACGGACATATTGAATAAGGAAGAGTGGGGACTCAAAGAGATTAAAAATATCGCGTTTTATAAAGGAGGAATATGGGCTACATTTTCCAATAGTCCGGTTCCATTGGAAGAGTTTTTGGGGAACATGAAGTTATACCTGGATTTGATATTGGATATGTTTGACGGAGGAGAGAATCTTGAGGTGTATGGAGGTATACATAGGTGGCTAATACCAGTCAACTGGAAGTTGACTATCGAGAACTTTGCAGGAGACGCTTATCATGCGTCCTCTACCCATGCATCTGTAGTTAATATTGGATTAAGGCGACCGTATACCAATAATGTACGTGCAATATACCCAGGGAATGGACATGGTATAGTGTCAATACCTGGAGGTACAGCCAGGTCAGCAGTAGACATAGAGAGGATAATGCCCTTTAGGGATAAAGTATATAACGCAGGTCAAAAACTCGTGCAAAAATATGGTGAGTTTGTTAAAAATATGTTTCCCTTTGGTCCTTTCCATATATTCCCTAATCTTTCGTTCCACTTCACGTGGAATTACATAGTTTTCAGGGTTTGGCATCCAAGGGGTCCAACAAAGACTGAGTTAGCAGGTGGTGTATTGTTATTTAAAGATCTTCCCGTGGAAACGAAGAAGGAGATATTTAGAAGAGCTATGCACGAGTTCGGTCCAGGTGGGTTATTGGAGCAAGATGACGGTGAGGTCTGGCAAAGGTTAAATGAAAATCAGTATAAACTATTTAGAAACGGATTCAATTTCGGGCTAAATTATCAGAGGGGATTAGGCATGGATAAGGAAGCAGATCAGGTTCTAGGAAGCGGAGCTAAGGGGGTTGTTGGTGAGTATTATGGTGAAGTATCCCTTAGAGGATTCTACTCCACATGGTATCAATACCTTAATGAGTGGTGAGTGAGATGACTGAGTATAACTATGGCGAGTATCTGTCTATAGTCAATTTTCTGTATCAAGAGGCTGAGATGCTGGATGAAAGAAAATACAAGGACTGGTTTTCCCTCCTAACTGACGATGTAAACTATAAGGTTTATCTTGTGGATTTTACTTCTAATGCAGAGCTGATTCCTATTTTAGATGAGGATAAAGTAAGTTTAGAGAGAAGAGTGAATAGGTTATTTGTTGAGACTGCATGGGCTGAGAACCCACCATCTCACACAATGAGAACGGTCTCAAATATTATGATAATAGATAGAAAGGATAGGTCGTACATAGTTAAGAGCAACCTGATTTTCTATCGAGATAGAGGTGACCTAAGCCCTGAGATGATATTTGCAAGAAGGAAGGACGAGATTGTGAAAGATAATGAAAGATTCAAGATAAGGTATAGGGAAGTAATCATACAAGATACCATTTTAAAGGCTAGGAACTTGAGCTTTATCCTATAGCGGTGTTCCATGTGACCCAAGAGATTGAATTAATGAACGAATTCGCCTATGTCAGGGTCAGTATAGATAACAGCGCAAACGGTTCTAGATTGAAGATATCGTCTACAAAGTTTGACAGGGAGATCTACTTGGATCCCCTAGAGTTAGATTTCCTTACGCTTTTGGATGATAAGGAGATCTTAGAATTAGTTCAAAAAGTTATAAAGGAAAAGTATCAGAGATTAGAGCCCTTATAGTTTCGGTATTTTGAAGTAAAGTCTTTCTTTTTTCCAGGTGTCTTAGACCTTTCTCTAGATTCATAATTTGCTTTTTATATTAAATTGAGGTAACAAATATTAAGGTAAAATTTAAATTCAGTCTTTTTATAATATAATTAAAGTGGTTATGTTATGGGGAGGGTAGTTTCTGCAGCATGTAGTTCACATGCTCCACAACTGGGAAAGGAGGTAACATATTCCCAAGTTTATGCTGAACAGACAAAAAAGATACATGACGCTATATATGAGTTAGGGAAGAGGATAAGAAAGGCTGAACCTGACGCATTAATAATAATAGCACCTGATCATCTTGAATCATATTTCCTAGATAATTTTCCCATGCTTAGCGTAATAGTTGATAGAGAGGCTGAAGCCAGGGTTCCTAAAAAAGGTGTAGTAAAATATGAAATCCACTACGAGCTAGCAAAATCCATTTTATTCGGTTTAGTAGAGGAGGGATTTGACCCATCTTTCTCCCAGCACAAACCCCTTTCACATGCCTTCTTCATACCCTTATTGGACATATTCAGGGATTACTCAATTCCAATCGTACCTATCCACTTAAATGCTAACGTGGAACCTAAAATGCCTGTAAGAAGATGCTTCGAGTTGGGTAGGGCTATTGCCAGAATTGTAGCTAAGAAAAGACCAGAGAACGAAAAGGTTGCTATAATTGGTACAGGAGGTTTGTCCCATTTTCCAGGAACGCCCTATTATGGTAAAATTGACATTGATTTTGATAACTTTATCCTGGAGACATTGAAGAAAGGAAAAGGAGAGGAGTTAGCTAAGTTAAGCGATGATAAGCTTGAGGAGACTGGAAATATCGAGTTGAGAACATGGATCGTACCTGTAGGGGCAGTCGGAAATAAGCCAGCCGAAATATTGGAAAGACAGATAACGTACCATATTGACTATGCTGTTGTTAATTTGCTTTTGTAGAAAAGTTGAAATTAGGAGTAAAAATTACGGATATTAGAAGGGATAAATACTTAAATTAAAACCTTTTTATTCGTATTTTAGATACTTTTTTTATTTGATAAATGCTCCGATTTTCATTTTTTATCGAGTTTACTACGGGCGGTGAATCTCAAGTGAAACATAAAAATGGTACTTAAAATTCTAATAATTTTAGATAAAACTTCTTTTCAGATAGAACTGTTTCGTTAAAATGAAGAGTTTTATATAATGGTTATTTGAACAGCGGTAATAAAAAGTAAAATGACCCAAAAAGTGTCAAAGGTTTTTAAACCTAAATCAAATCTAATGAGACTAAATGTATTGTTTCAACCCTAAACTATGTATGTATTATCAAAACCTCTCTCCAAATACTACAGTATCTCTCATAGCGCGATTTACGTGTATAATACTGTAATACCGCTTTTTATTAGATAACATGTAAAAGGTATTCCGAGAATTTTATCTTTAATGGATCCTAGACTCTGTGTAGTATGCAGAAGTTCAAAGTACTTATGCGGACTGGCTTATTGCCCCATCGTAGTTAAAAGTATAACTAAGAAGATAGTGGTACCTAAAGAGATGATTGGTTCATCTCCCCCCTCAATCTTTGTGGGAAGATATGGATACCCAAAAGTGAGTGTTTATCCATCAGCTCCTCCAGTGGTAGATGATACATCAGTATACGAGGACCCTAAAACTTGGCTTAACATGGATCTTAACACCTTTTTATCTTTAAGGCTAAGTCTAGTGAGGGGAGGGGAGTCCTTCAAAGTTACCGATGCTAATAATCCCCCAAGGTTTTTACATGATGTTCAAACCCTCTCAATTTCGTCAGGACCATCTGAGATAGAAATGGAATTTACCAAGGAACCTAGAAAGATTGTCTTAGACGAAACATTACCACCTATAGGTCCTTCCGCACCAATAAGGGGGTTTAAATTGGGCAGATTATCAACACCTCAGAAGATAGTGGAAAGGGTTTATGAAGACAAGGACCTTAAGTCTAGAGACGCCGTAATGACTCTCTACAACAATAAGGTCGAGGTTAACATAATATCGCGTCTTTTAAGTGTGGGAGTGCTAGGGGTAAAGAGGAAATTGGTTCCGACAAGGTGGAGTATAACAGCTGTTGATAAAGTGGTCTCAGACAGTTTAATAGAGGAAATAAAACATTTTGAGACTGTTGACAAGATCGAAGTTTACGTAAGGAGGCATATGAAGAATCTCTTTGCAGGAATCCTGATACCGGGAAATTGGGCTTTTGAGTGGGGTGAAGCATGGTTTCCTGGAAGCACATGGAACCAATTTGGTCATGGGGAAGTAGCACTGGAGTTAGATTATGAGGGGTATAGGGGAAGGAGAACATATCCTAAAATCGGTGGCTGTTATTATGCTTCGAGGTTGGGGATAGCCGAAAGTCTTCGCTTAAGGAAAAGGCAAGCTATGGTGATATTATGGAGAGAGATTTATCCTGGATTTAATTTACCTGTAGGAGTGTGGTTTGTGAGGGAAAATATTAGGGAAATGTTTAAGCAGAGACCAGAAGTGTTCGATACACTTGACCAAGCATTAAGAAGAGTTAAAGGAGAGTTGAAAGTGGATCTTCAAGAGTGGTTAAATATATCATATGTAGTAAAGCTCTTTAGGTCGAGGTTATTTTAATGATAATTAGAGAAGTTGAGGTTAAAAGTGCACTTAGTAAGTCTGGTCTGAAAGAAATTGACTATTCCTTAAACCCATATAGTAACTGCAGATTTTCCTGTATCTATTGTTATGCCCAAAGGTATGTTAGTGATGAATGGGGAGAAGTTATAACGGTTAAGAGAAATATTGTTGATGTTCTGAGGAGGGAGGTCTACAAGTATAGGAAAGGAGTAGTGGGGATATCAACAATAGTAGACCCTTATCAACCGGTGGAGGGATTATATAGACTGACTAGGAAAAGCTTAGAGGTTCTCCTATCCCATGGCTTTAGAGTCTCTATCCAAACTAAGTCACCTATGGTTGTCAGGGATCTGGACTTGTTGTCAAGGTATGGTGATAAGGTGGATGTAGGTTTTACTATTACTACGTTTAATGAGGTTGTGAGTAGATATATTGAGCCTCTAGCTCCTCCCCCTAGGGCCAGAGCAGAATCCCTTAAGAAGTTGTCTAGAAGTGTTAGAACTTGGATTTTCCTAGGACCTATTATAAAAGGGGTTAATGACAGCGGTTTTGAGGAAATAATAAAGTTAGCCAGCGAAACTTCATCATTCATAGTATATGATAGATACAATAGTTATAGGGGTTTGCCTAACTTCGATTACACTCAGTCGTGGTGGGAAGAAAAGGAGAATGAAATAAAGGATTTATGTAAAAAATACGGAGTTCATTGCCATTCTGAGAGAGAGGACTGGATTTATGAGCGTCAGCGTAAATATAGGACACTATTTTAGTAATTAAATTTTTAGAAATCACAAGCTTTAATAGAGTAAATAAGATACTTAACAAGTTAACATGATATCGTCTTAGAACTTATCCTTTAGTTTATGTTGAATTTTTATATTTAGTTTCAATTATGTTCAATCATGAGGAGAATCGTTAATATAATCTCTATAATTATTGTGGCAACATTACTATCGGTAATAACTATATCTTCAGTTGAGCTACAGACACAGGCTACATATTCAGTTACAGGTATTGTAACTAATGTCCAAGGTTATAATAGCGGGATACTCTTAGCAGTTAACCAGTATTCTAATGTATTTCAAGGAATATCGTATACCTCTAGTGTGTATTATGTTAACTCATCTAATTTAGTTAAGATACTAACAGTGAGTCCTCCAATAAATTTCAGTGTAGAGTCAACCGTCATACCTCTCAATAGTTCATACTCAGTCGTTAACTCAATATATGTAAATGGGTCAGCCTTAAGTAGCTTATTCTCGGGCACTTTTAAGAACCTATTCTATAGTAATGTCTCTACAATATCGAAGCTTAAAGTGGTGGGCTCCCAGTTATTCAGGAACTATACCGTGGCTTATCCTACCCAACACGGTTTAATTTACATAACCTTACTTGGTAATCAAAGTGTATTATATATTCCGAACCAAGTAATATATAGATTTTATAATCAGACCGTATATAGTTTCATTAATTCTAGTTATGGCAATATGCTAATAATTTATTTAGCGCCACCATCCCAACTAATTTCTTCGTTTCTAGGTCCTGTAACCCCTTCAGCTTTACATTTCAAATCAGAGATAACTCTGTTGGGTAAATGGAATATAAGCTTAAGCGGTTTATCTGGGGCTGAATTGATAAAGGATTACTTAATAGTCTCGAATTCAACAACAACAATGATAATTAATACTAGCAATGGTAAAATATTAGAAGAAATTCCCAGCAGTGGGACAATCCCATCAGGAAGCTTAGTTGAAAATAATACAGCATTCTTTGTAGTAGGGACTAATTTGATTAAATTAAATTTAGAAAACCTCAATTATAATGTCACCCCCATTCCCGGTGTGAATTTACCGACTCAAGTTACGTTTGCACCCGGTTATATGGTAATTAATAATGTAATAGAGAATAGGGATAGTTACAATTACCTATTAGTGAACTACACTAACGGGAATATTATATATAATTCAACCTCTTCATATCTATACCCACTACAGGCTTTTTACTCTAATGGGTATCTATATCAGATTCAGCTGACTAAAACTAATAATGTATATATCTCGCTTATTAATGTGTCTACGCCAACGTTTTCATATTCTTCAAGTACTACGACAACAAGCACATCATCTACCACAACCTCTACATCATCTACATCAACTACTACTTCCACTACGTCTTCCACCACCACGTCAACCACAAGTTCAACTACTACTCAGACCACTAGCCAGACTACATCCACGTCATCAACAACCACAACTTCGACGTCCACCACTTCTTCATCAAGTGTTCCACCCTCTACCTTAACGAGTTCACAAAGTTCTACAACGACCACACAATCACTATCATCCACCACATCTCCATCAATCCCTGCTTCCTCCAGTTCAGGATTACCTTTAGGAATCATATCTACTGTGGTCGTAGTGGTGATCATTATCGTGGTTGTTGTAGTACTACTAATAAGGAGAAGATGATATAAACAAATTCTAAAATTTTGTATTAAGTTATGTTGAAGCTTTTTATACATGTTTATTTTCGCATATGTTATTTTTTACTTCCTGGAGAATTTCACTAACATCAGTCAGGATAAGAATAAAAAACTAATAGGTTATGACTCCTTATTATAAAATGAGGAAGTTAATGAGAGCCAGATTTTTGAAGATGTTTTACTACAGTCTCAAGGAGAGGTATAATGTAAGTGTTTTCATATTTCTGATTCTTGTTAACGTGATAGCCTTAATATCTCGAGTAATTATTGACAACCCCTACTCTTTTCAGGTGTTTCCTATTGATTATGGGCAAATAACTCTCCTCATAACGTCTTTTTTAGTGTTAACATTCTCTATTATCAGAGGTTTATTTCAAATGGAGATTAAAAGTAATATAGATTTTCTTTTAACTACTCAGGAGAGACCTCAATATCTTCTACTTCTAGCTGGAATTGCAGACTCAATATACATGATAATTCTTCTAATCTCATTCGTTGTTACATACTCCACGTCTCTTAACGTTATTAATATCATAAACCTTGTAATGTTTACCACTTCACTATCAATTCTTATTGTATCTCTAAAGTCCCTTACAACTCTTAGAAGACTGGTAATAGTTTTAGCAATATCAGCGTATATCATTATTACTGCATTATTATTTCCTACTTTTAACCCGATCATTTGGGTTATTCAAGGAAATGGGTTGGGTTCAATAGTTTTAGTTTTCCTGTCTTTGACTAGCATTATATTCTCTATCTATGCATCAAATGAAATTTATCAAAATGCGTATGGAAGTGATAGGTATGAGTTGTCAAAAGAAGAGGTGAAGTCGAATAAGGAATTACCGAAAAATATAGTAAAACTTATGTTTTATACTTCCGTTCACTCAATTATTGGTGCAAGGGCAGGATTTAGGAACATACTCTATGTAATTATACCTCCATCTGTCATTTTAGGTTTGTTGACGTGGTTTTTTGGTCATAACTTTATATGGTTGCTAATATTGGCTATCATGGGATACATAAATTACTCTGTATATGTGGGGTTTTCGATTGAATCTGAGAGGCTCTGGATAAACTTCATTAATTTGGATTTCGTGAGCTACATAAGGTACAGAATGCTGAGTAGAGTAATTATGTCATTTATAGCCCTATCACCCTTTATAGTCTCTTTAGTCTTATTACGCGATATATCATTGTTTTTTATAACTGTCTCCTATCCGTTCCTAATATGCCCGTTATCCTGGCTTTTATTTACCTATTCAGGTGTTCCTCAAACTAAGGATATTGGTGTAGACTATGCGAACCAGGAAGCCTTCCTCACTGTCTCTAGGATGTTGATAATGTTAATACTACCGGTTTTAGGTACAACGGAGGCTGTAATAGGCTCTTTAAATCTCTATCTAGGGAGTGAAGTGCTCTTCTTGGTAAATGTTATTACATATGTGATTCTGGTTTACGTAAAAACTGGTGTGTGGAGCAAGGTAGTGGAAAAGTTAACTGTAAATGGATACGTATGAGGTAGGTTAGTAGAGGAATAGAGGAAAAACCTCTTAGCTTAAAACTTGAGCCATATAATATTAACTCTATTTGTATCTACGTCATTTTAACAAGTGTGAGTTAGTTTGTATCTTTAGACGAGAGAGATTTACAAAATGATGAAAGCCTTGCCATTTATGGTGGGGAGGGAGTTAGTCTTCTAAAGTCTAGATACTTTTAATACAAAATATCCCATGACTAAGGCTATTATATGTGCGGTAGTACAGTATATGCAAATCGCATGAATTAATTCCACTTCAGAGTAAACTAGATATCCCACAAACATAACTCCTATTATCCAAGGGTAAATGGTAACTTCTTTCTTTATCATCCACAATCCTAGCATTAATGCGAACCAGGTTAGTCCTAGTATTGCCACGGGAATTCCAAAGAACCTAGAATAAGGACTTGAGGCTACAGTTCCGCAGTTTACATAGCTATTTATATTGCAATAGCCTGTATTGAAAGTTGCAGTCAAGGTCTCATAAGTCAAATAAGAGGATAAAATTATGCCTATTATGGATAACAGGACGAAAGCTATGTTAATTGACCTTGATAACATAGATTATTCTTAGGAAAAGGAATTATATAAGAATGTGTTAAATGAAATTAATACTGGTTGTAGCAGAATTACATTGAAAAATCTTCAAATAGTTACAGTAATAAGTCAAATTAACTCTATATATTGCATATCATGAGAATATATACGGCTTTCTGATGTTGGACTATCTTCAGGATTATTTATTGCACACTGGTATTACAAAATGATGAAAGCCTCGACCTTTAGGGCGGGGAGGAGGTCAGTGGCTTAATGCATGTTCAGAAACAATTATTTATCATATTTAACTAAAAACTATGCTGTTAAATGTTCTTAATTTCTTTTTTTGAATAAAATTACCACAATAGGTAATGAGGTTATACGTTAATTTATAAAGCTAAATGGAGTCAGAGTGTGTTGTAGCTGTTATTCTCTTAATTGCTAACAAAGATGTTGAATAAATAGGTTATACTGATTTAAGATATACAAAACTCAATCAATTATTTCTGTTGACTCAAAACCCGCATCCATACTAAATTTGATATACCTAAGTAGTTTTAAAAACTTTTACTACACCATAAATGACTAGTTTTTCGTTCTTCTAAATATATATCCCCGCCATAAATGGCGAGGCTCTCATTCTTTTGTAACTGATTATGTGCACTCCATTAATTCTATTTAGTTTTATAACGCTATATATTAAACCACATAAAAATTATTTCAGGATCTAAAAGTAAATTCATAAAAATACTTAATGTGTGGATTTAAAAACTTTTTAACCCATAAATTTACCATCCTTAATTTCCCTCCAATCAGGTACTGGAGGAATTACCTTATCTTCACTTTTTACTAGTACCTCGATAAACTTAGGAGAATCGTCAACTAATGCTTCTTTGGTCACGCTCTCTATTTCTTCACTCTTCTCTATACGTAGGTACTCTATTCCAAATGAAGACGCCAGTTTTGAGTAGTCAATTTCACTGATTTCAGTCCCAGAAAGTACTCTTCCATATTTACTTAGCATAGCAGCTCTTATCCATCCAAATGACTTATTATTGAATACGAAAACCTTAACGTTAACATTAAGCCTTTTAACAGTTTCAAGCTCTCCAAGATTGAAGAATAGGTTTCCATCGGTGGTAATTGAGAGTATCCTACCACCCGTCGCAAAGTAAGCACCTATTGAAGCAGGCAATGCATACCCTAACCCGCCCATGGAGTAATTATACATTATTCTCCTTCCAGCCATCTTCAACTTAAGGTATGCTGAACTAAAGATCGCTCCTGTCCCTGGATCCACTACCAGAAATGTTTTTTCATCAACGAACTCTGACAGTATCTTCATGAATTTTACAGGGTTTGTAAGCTCTGTTTTTTCATTAGCAAGGGACTCCACAAACTGTTCAAAACCTCTTTTCTCCTTTTCAATCTCACTACTGGACTGATTTCTCTTAACTTCCCTTATCATTCTAATCATTTCCTTCAACGTGAGTTTCGCATCGCCTAAAAGTGGGATAACCTTGTAATTATTACCCAGTTCTCTCTCACTAACATCCAGTTGTATAATTATTGATTTACTATTAGGTAACCTCCAGTCCCATGTGTTGGCTGAGTCAGTATTTGTTCCTATCAGGAATACTACATCAGCTTCAGCTAGAATTTTATTAGAAAATCTAGTACCTCCTCTGGCTCCTATTACGCCTATAGAGAGAGGATGTATTTCAGGAAAAGAGCCTTTCCCGGTTATGGTCGTCGCTACTGGTATTGACAAGGCCTCTGCTAATTTGACTACTTCTTCACTTGCATTCGATAATAGGACTCCCTGACCGCATACTATTACAGGATTTTTGGAGGAGTAGAGTATTTTTAACGCCTCAGTGATCCTTTCTGGGTCAGGCATGAATCTGAGGGAGGGATAGACCGAAAATTCAGGGTTGGAATATACTTCCTCATCACTCACTTCCCCATCATATATATTCATAGGTATTTTAACTACCACAGGTCCTGTCCTTCCGGTTGTGGCGATTCTAAATGCCCTTCTTATGACTCTAGGTAATTGGGAGGGATCGTTTACAGTAATGAATTCCTTTGATAACTTGTTGAGGTAAGAATTATCGTGTTCAGTTAACATGTTTCTTTTTTCGGCATAAGTTGGAATATCACTAACAAACATGATGATTGGGATTCCTGAAATGTTAGCCTCAGCCAATCCCGGAAGTGTATATGGTGCCCCTACATTTGGAACCTCGACAATTCCAGGTTTATAGGAGAATCTAGCATACGCATCAGCCATTATTACTGCATTTCTTTCATCTCTGGCAAACACGTGGGTGATATTTAGATAATCACTAAACGCATCGTAAAGAGGGAATGAGGTCTCTCCTACAAGACCAAATACGTGTTTAACATTATACTTATCTAGAAGTTCGAGCAAAGCTTTGGACGCTTTCATCAAATCCCCTTCCTATATTCGGTTTTAGGATAAAAAGAATTTTTACAAAAAATTTCCTTTTCTATGACGTTGTATCAGTCTGACTTCCTCTACGCCCTAAAGGGCGAGGCTTTCCTCATTATATAAAAATAGTTTTTCCAATTATTGGAGGACTAAAACAAAAAATAAAATGATTTTTTATGTCTTCTCCTGAAAAACTCAACTAATTTGTTTTAACTACCGGTTTTCGCACCTCTTTGCCTCATTGCTTCATTAACTTCCTCTAATCTTACTCCTACTGTCTTGGGGACTGTAAACCATAGTAGAGCAGCTGCAAAAGGAACCGGTAATGCCAATATGACCCAAGCATACAATGGTCCTACAATTGAGATCAATGGGAATAGAAGTAATGGTCCGAACACACCACCTAGATGACCTATTCCATCAGTTATGGCAAAACCTGTTGACCTAGAAGCAGTGGGAAATGACTCACTGGACATTAAATAACCAGCCAGATAAGGTGGATTCACAACGAACTCAAGAAGGAAATAAGCAATAAACCACGGTATTAGAGCCTTATTCAATATGAGAAATGTTGTGAGATAACTACTTACCAAAAAACCTATGGCGCCAACTTGCGTTAATATTCTTCTATCAGTTCTCTCAATGAATCCCAACATCGCAAAAGATATTATTGTAGCTCCTACGGCAACAAACCCTAATAATCTAATGTATTCAACATACTGCCCCGGTGTTAAACCAACAACTGCTTTGACAAATGTTGGACCTAATCCTGTTGAGGTGTATTGGATAAAGTATATGAAGAACCAGAATACTGTTAATCCTATTAACCTCTTCAGGAATTTAGATTCTCCTAATATTTTCAGAGGACTTACTTGTTCTTGCTCATATGAAACTATCTTAGGAGATGGTAATGTCGAAACTTTAGCTCTTATCATACTAACTCTTTCTATTCCCTCTACCAATTTTTCTGCTTGCTGATACTTACCCTTTTTAATTAAGACTCTTACACTTTCAGGAGCTTTGATGCTGACTATAACGGTCGATATTAGCCCTAGGGCTGCAGCTAGACCAAAGGCTATTCTCCATCCTAAAGCCTCGCTAGCCGTAACTATAAATGCAACTAATAAAGTCCCTAAACCCACAGCAATCCAGCCGGATATAAATATCCAGTTTCCGTACTTTCCTCGTTTAGAGCTTGGAGAGAACTCAGATATGTAAACCATAGCTAAGTTTAATGATGCCCCTGTACCAACTCCTTCAATAAACCTGAACACAAATAACATGGGGTAATTTATAGAAAGCGCCATTCCTAGGCTACCTATTGTTAGTAATACAAATGAGGCTATTAACGCTATTTTCCTTCCTATTACGTCAGCTGCAAGTCCTAATCCTATGGAGCCTATTATGTAAGCTGCTAATCCTATGGAGACGATTATAGAGGCTTGGATGGTATTGATAAACGGTATATAAGGTAAAGCTAATCCTAAATTCGACACAGCATCATATAATGTGGCAAAATATCCTATTCCTATAGCCCATAGTAAAGCATAAGATAAACCCCATACTGGTAGTCTATCTATTCTAGCTACATACTCATCTAATGCAGATGGTTTGCCTGAACTCATTATTTTACTTTTATTTTGACTTCATATAAATATAATTCTTAATATTCTGAAAATATTGGAGAATAATGATGAATTTTATTAAATATTTTTATAATAAAAGTTATTGATTTACTTTCTATAGCTCGAGATAAGAAGTCAGTGTGCTATGAAATATTGTATAAAAAAAAGTTAAAGATTAGCTTGTTAGTAATAGACAAACGTATTATCTGCACTCTTAAATGTTCCTTTACTTCTTTGACTTCACTGTAATATCTCAATAGAAAAATGATAATATCACCTTTTTATACTCCTTTAAACTGAGGCTTTCTCTTTTCCATAAATGCTCTCACTCCTTCTTTAGAGTCCTCGCTAGTCAAGAGAAGACCAAATAATGTTGATTCTAAGTTAAGTCCAGTGGATATTTCCCTCTCTTCAGTGGAATCTATAGCTAATTTCGCTGCAGCTAATGCTAAGGGTGATTTCTCAGCTATTTTAAGCGCTATTCTTTTAGCCTCTTCCTCTAACTTCTCCGGAGGCACTACAAATTCCACTAATCCTATTTCTCTAGCCAAGGACGCGGAGATTCTCTCCCCTGAATATACAATATATTTAGCCCAACCTCTCCCAACTAGTCTAGTTAGCCTCTGGGTTCCTCCTCCACCTGGAATTAACGCTAGGTTAATTTCAGGCTGTCCTAATTCAGCGTTAGAGGAAGCTATTCTGATATCGCACGCCATTGCCAGCTCAAGTCCTCCGCCTAGGGCAAATCCATTTATAGCAGCGATAACTGGTTTAGGGAACTTAGTTACGGTACTGAAGAGATCCTTTCTGAATATTGCCCGTGACGTAGGACTACCAGACTGTTGGAAACCTGTAACATCTGCACCTGCTGAAAACGCTTTACCACTCCCTGTAATAATGACTACTCTTATCCGTTGATCCTCAGCTAGGGTTGAAAGTGTACTGGTTATCTCCTCAGACATCTTTCCGTTGATTGCATTTAACCTCTCAGGTCTATTCAGAATAATTGTTGCTATAGGTTCTTCTATCCTCACGATTATAGTGTCTAACTTTTTCTCTTCTGCTTTCTTATGCTCATAAAATCCTTTACCCGTCTTTTTGCCCAGTTCGTTACTCTTCTGCATTTCCAGGAGAAGTGGATCAGGATCGTAGAAATCAGATGATGATATATCTTTTAGCGTTTTCATTCCGCTAAGTATCTCGTCTATGCCTATTTCATCAGCATATTCAAATATTCCTTTAGGGTAGTTTAATCCCAATTTAACTGCTAAGTCTATTTCCTCCTTGCTGACAATCCCTTCCCTATACATCCTTGAAGCCACGTTCACTGCTCCGCAAAGAATCAGAGCTGGATTTAATTTCTCCGCTAATTCTCTAGGTATTTCAGGCTTTTGATATTTGCCTGGTGCAGGGTACTGATAGTATCCCTTACCACTCTTTACACCTAATTCGCCTTTCTTAACTTTCTCTTCCACCATACTACAGGGAGGTCTATTGGACTTTAAACCCAATTTCTCTCTAGATCTTAATGCGTTATATCCTATGTCGAGCCCACTGTAGTCTGCAAGTATGAATACTCCCATTGGGAAACCTAACTTATACATGGTTACAGCATCTACTTCCTTAATGTCTGCTAGTCCTTTTTCCACTAGCAAACAAGCTGTACCTGAGACTGCACCTAGAATATTATTTACAACGTAACCTGGCACATCTTTCTTTATCAGTATTGGTTTCTTTCCTATCTTCTTGGCTAATTCATAAGTCGTTAGAGCTACTTCATCATTGGTTTTTTCCCCTTTCATTACTTCGACAAGTTCCATGAGAACTGGTGGATTGAAAAAGTGCATGGCTACAACTCTTTCAGGTTTCGATGTGACTTCAGCGATACTGGTAATTGGTAATGTACTTGTATTTGTGGCTAAAATTGTATCAGGTGAAAGTAGTTTATCTAGAGTGGAAAATATTTGTCTTTTCAGATCTATTATCTCAGGAGAAGCTTCAACTACAAAATCGGCATCTCTTATACTTTCATTTAACCCGACAACAGGTATAATCCTTGAAAGCACTTTATCAACACTTTCCTTGATCCTGTCTTTCTCCTTAAGTTTACTTAAACTCCATCTTATGTTGTTAAGGCTTTTACTTAGAATATCTTCTGATACATCGGAGAGGTACACATGGTATCCAGCTATGGCAAACACTTCGGCTATTCCATGACCCATGGTTCCTGCTCCGACTACGAGTATTTTCTTAATATCATCGACTTTCATAATCAAAATTATAAATTTGTAGGATTAATAAATATTATACTCACGTAATGGCAGTCCAACTTTTACAATTTATGGACTAATTTTGAATGTGTACTCATTCAACCAAACTGCTCAAAAATGATCTGACACTATAAGGAACCGGTGTCTTTATCATTAAAAACTCATGTTCCTTATTATCGTGGATTCTTTAAATAAGTGCAAAAGAGAGTCTAGGTGTCTATAATACTTATAAATTATCAAGTACAATTTAAAAATAATGAATTTTGATGAATATATTCTATCATTAAATAGAAAATGGGAGAAAATATGGCCGCATCCGTCATTGCCTAAACAGCCTATACTTCCTCTTGGAAAATTACCTATTCATGAATACCTAGAAAAGTACTCCATAATTAACCCGGAAAAACCTTACATAATCTACTATGGTAACAGATTCTCATATAAGGATATTGATACGTGGAGTAATCAGTTTTCTAATTTTCTGATTGAAAACGGATTAAAAAAAGGTGATAAAGTAGCACTTATTTTGCCAAATCTTCCTCAGTTCTACATTTCCTATTTTGGGACTCTTAAAGCAGGAGGAATAGTAGTATTTCTTAATCCTATGTTAAAAGGAGCAGAGTTAGAGTATTTTATAAGATCGTCTTCTCCAAGATTCATTATTACTTTAGATGCAGTCCATAATGAGATAAGAAAAATTCTAGGGGATAAAACCAGAGAAGTAATGGTCGTTACCACATCGTTTGATGAAGTGATTCCTAAAAATCCTGAAATTCCCGTCTACCCCTCAATTAAATCAGTTGAACCTACTGATTTTCTAAGGACTTTGTCTAATTATTCAGGGAAAAAACCTAGTATAGAAATCAATCTAAATGACTATGCCACAATGAACTTCACAGGAGGCACAACAGGTCTGCCTAAATCAGTTATGCACAAACATGAAGGCATACTTTACAAAATGGGAGTTATATACACTTACACAATTGCGCATTTATTAATTGAAAGATATCCAAATACCCATGTTGACTTTGAAGATTTCGCTCGACAGATATACAGTAATAGTGTGACCTTAGTTTTAGTCCCAATATTTTGGATAGCTGGGATTGACGTAGGAATTTTAGGACCTACAGTTTCAGAGGGTACAATTGTACTTCTAACGAGATGGGATACTACTGCAGGAATTCAAGCAATACATAAGTATCATGTATCCACGATTTATGGTCCTTTCGATATATATTGGGACATGATTTCCTATCCTAAAGTAAAGGATTATGATTTGAGATCATTAAACACTTGCATAGGTTCCAGTTTTATAAAGGGGTTAACTGTTGAGTTAAGGAAAAGATGGCAAGAGTTGACTGGCTGTATACTGAGAGAGGCTGCATACGGACTTACTGAAACTCATACTATGGATACTTTTACTGGAGGTTTTCATTTAAACAATCTGGATATAGAACTTGCCGAGAAGAATAATGCGGTCTTCTGTGGAATACCTGTACCAGGTACATTAGTTAAGATAGTTAAAGAGGATGGAGAATTGGCAAATTTTGGAGAAAAGGGAGAAATCGTTGTAAAATCTCCTTCTGTAGTGGAAGGTTATGCAAATAACCCAGAGGAGAGCCTAAAGAGCTTTAAGGAGGGATGGTTCTTCACTGGAGACGTGGGTATGTATGATGATAACGGGTTCTTATATTATATAGCTAGAAAGAAACAGATGATCAAGGTTAAGGGAATTAGTGTATATCCACCTCAAATAGAATTCTTATTATTAAAACATCCTTTGGTTGAGCAAGTCGGTGTTATAGGTGTTCCAGATAAGGAAAGTGGACAAGTTCCTATAGCATTTGTAAAATTGAAGGAAGGGCATGTGCTAACTGAAAACGAGTTGTTATCATGGTGTAAAGCAAATATGGCTTGGTATAATGTGCCCAAGGAGATAATTATACTGGATCAAATGCCTCTGACACCTTCAGGAAAAGTAAGAAGAGAAGAGTTAATTAAAATGTATAAAGGCGAGAAGAAATGAGTTATGAAACTATAAAAGTAGAGAGGCCAGAAAGAGGGATAGTAAAGGTTTTACTCCATAGACCTGAAGTATTAAATGCAATAAACGTGAAAATGAGGAAAGAATTAAGGGAGGTTTTTGAAAATTTGGCTAAAGATAATGAGATCAGAGTAATAATTTTGACAGGTCATGGAAATAAGGCCTTCTCAACAGGCGATGATTTAAAAGATTCAGGCGTCAATTTGAACGATCCTTATATCTTAAGGAATTATCATAACGTAGCTGATGAGATGATGAGATTATTTAACTTAATTGATGATTATCTAAAGCCTGTAATAGCTATGGTTAGAGGTTACTGTTTAGGTGGTGGATTAGAGCTAGCTTTAAGTTGTGATTTTATAGTAGCTGATGAAACTTCAACTTTTGGATTTCCTGAAGTTAACATAGGTTTCATACCGGGCTGGGGAGGTACACAAAGATTACCTAGAAAAATAGGTGAACAGAGAGCAAAATACTTAATTTATACGGGGGATTTCATTGATGCAACTAAAGCTTATCAGTGGGGGTTGATAGACTTTTATGTTAAATCTAATGAGCTTGAAGAGTTTACCATGCAATTAGCTAGGAAGATATCCTCCAAAAGCCCATTAGTTTTGAGGATGGCTAAATTCGCCATAGAAAAAGGGGCTGAATGTAGTTTAAACGCCGGCCTATACTATGAAATCTTATCTTTCATGGTTTCTTCTAAGACTGAGGATATCAAGGAAGCCCATGAAGCCTTTCTTCGGAAGAGAAAACCAGAATTTAAAGGAAAATAACTCATATATGCAAGGAAGGAATAAAGAAAAATGCTAATAATATAGAAATCTTAAAAGTAATATGCTTTTTACCTTTCTAATTGGATTACTTAATAACGGAGATAAAAGAGTTTTATAGGCTTATGATCTCAATTCCTACTGCATTATACAAATTCCATTTATTTTTTATAATCACGTTCTTTCATCATAATAACTAATTATTTGGATAGAGGAAGAATATTGATCAAATAAATCCATCGTAACAAACTCTTTTAAATACTATATCTACTAATGTGGTTTACAAAAGAATGAGAGCCTCGCCCTTTAGGGCGGGGATGTAGATTTAGAAGAACGAAAAACTAGTCATTTATGGTTAGTAAAAGTTTTTAAAACTACTTGTTCATTTATGCTCTTATGAGTAGTCAGGTTAAGGGGAGTAACTCTAAGCACCCTCATGAGGGAATCGAGATCCGATCTACAATCACGTTTAGGATCTCCCCCTCAGCCGGACTACTCTACCTCGTTTCTCAGTATGGTAAAGCACTCGATTTCGTAATGGATTGGTTAAAGAAGAATAAGCCGGCGAAGAATATTATAAAGCAAGTACATGATGCCCTTTATCAACAGTTAAGAGAGAAGTTTAATTTGCCCTCCAAAGTTACTGAAGATTGTTATAGGAACGCCATCGCGGTCTACAATAGCTGGAGGAAAAACCCTAAGCAAGGAAAGTTTCCAAAAATCAAACGCTTCTCAGTGTGGCTAACGCCCAAACTATCGTATAGACTTGATCTTGAGAAAATGAAAGTTAACATAACTTCTGTTGGCGATCTTTCCATTATTGGTTATCCTAGAAACTACACACTGTATAAGGATTGGGAAATTAGGGAAGCTAGACTGAAGATAGTAGACGACAAGGCATTCCTTAAAGTCACTTTTCTGAAGGAGATTCAGCCACCCGTAGCGTCTGGTGGTGTTGCTGTTGACGTTAACATGGAGAATCTCACTGTAGGTAATGATAAAGAACATGTTATTATACCTACACGTCTTGATGACGCTAAACACTACAAGTCGTTGGCTGAAGGACTTCAAAAAAAGTATGGTAATAAGGTAAACACAGTCAAGAGGATACATAATAGATATGTCACTTTTCATAGAAGAGCCACTCGGATACTAGAGGATTTTGCAAAGAAAACAGGAAAATGGGTAGTTGAGATAGCTAAAATGTATAACGTGTCTACCATTTTTATTGAGGATTTAAACAACATGATTAAGAACGTTGATAAGTTAGCCAAACCGTTTCGTGATAAATTGTATTTAATGCAGTATCGTCGTGTTCAATACTGGATTGAGTGGCAAGCGATAAAGCATGGCCTTAAAGTAGTTAAAGTTCCTGCGTTTTATACTTCTACTCGTTGTCCGAAATGTAAAGGTGAAATGAAGGAATATGCGTATAGGCAATTTAGGTGTGTTTCATGTGGTTATGAGAACGACCGCGATGTGGTCGCAGTTATGAATCTTTATGGGATTCTCTGAGCCTCTCGACTGCCGGGCAAGTGCGGGACTCGACAGAGTCCTAATGCCCGGAACCCTCGCCCTTTAGGGCGGGGAGGAAGTCAGCCACATGGTCGAAATCTATTTCTCTTAAGATAGGATCTGTTATCTGATATTCACCTTCCTTAATTTTATCTATGAAATTGTATTTAATCAAGGATTCAAGGGCGGAACTCAACTCCTTATCATCAATACTCCTCTTCAACTTCACAGAAGTAGCGAACTTTATGTCCTTCCATCTTTTGACAATTTTAAGGGAGGATAATATGGCTAAATATAACTCTCTATTCCTTCCTTCGAGGAAATGATCTAACTCCTCCAGCATTATTCTCTTACCCTCTTCTATGGTAGACTGTAATGAATACTCATAGTTTAACTTTCTTATGGCATAGTTATTACCAAATAAAGTCAACCAACCTACTATTCCATCAAGTTTATTGACCACTTCCTCAGCCTTATTATTCTCGAAATCGACATCTAGCTCCCTCATACCCTCTTTCAAGAAATTAATTGATGTAATTTTATCAAAAGGCCTTAATCTAACCTCGACTGGCGGTCTCCCAAGCAGAGGTGATCCTTCCTTAGGACTCAATAGTGCCTTGACTAAACCTACGTAGGATCCGGAAAAAATGAACCTAACTTTAGGATTACTCATAAAGACGTTTCCCAAGACATCTAGTAAAGGTTTACTAACAGGGGAGAGTTCCTGAACCTCATCAAGCCCTATAACCATATCTCTATTTATTGACAGGAGTAACTCCAGCAAACCTCTTTGGACTGTCAATCTGCCTCTCTTAAGTTCAACGCCTAAAGGACCAAAGTTTAGGTTAACGTTAATATTGAATATGTTGAAAAGTTTATTTCTATTTATTTCTGAAATGAGGAGAGATAATAATTCTCTCAGTGTCTTAACTCCTCTTAAGTTTAAGTATATTCCATCAGTAGAATTTCTCTTTTTTAACTCATTTATACTAACCTTCATAACACTAGTCTTTCCTATTCCCCTTTGTCCACTAATTATAATCCAATTTCTCGAAATAATCTGGTGTATAATATATTCTACTTCTGTCCCTCTGCCAAACAACTCTCTTAATTCTATCTTAGGATGTAAGTCAAATAACATGTACCCCCACCAGTTACTGGTGACCCACCAGTTAATATAATGCTGAGTCCTTTTAATATTTTATAAGCAAGTGCTAAGACATTTTAACAAATCTTACTCCCCTTTAAGTGCTTTAAAGCAACTCTCAAAAACATTCTTGAAGATTAAGGCTACGGAACACTTACATCACAATATTAGATTATTTCAAGTTTATACTTATATGCTGAAAGTCTATTTCCAGAAAGAAAAGTTAAAAATGTGAAACTGGGATTTAATAGTATGAGATTTCTTTTAGTAAGTGATGTTCATAAGTCTTTCAGAATTTATAGGAATTATAATGAATCCGTTGCAATAGAATGGTTACTAAGCGTGATTGATAAGGTTAGGCCAGATGTTCTCATATCAGCTGGTGATTGGGATGATGGGATGACACCTAATGACTTCTTAAATATTATGTCTAAAGTGAAAAAATTACTTACCGTTTATGGGAATCATGAGAATTTTCCGCTTATCGAAGGTTACGTTATGCATGACGGAAAGGTGTATGAGGTAGGAGGATTAAAAATTGCTGGAATTAATGGACTAATAGGGGAAGGAAGTAAAAAGGGAATTCCTAAGACCTCTCCGACACGATTTAGAAATGCAATCTACAGGATAAAAAAGGCAGTAGATAGATTAGATATACTAGTGATGCATCAACCCCCATATCTCCCAGAAGTATATCCAGAAATGAGCAAGGACGAGGGCAGTGCCTTAGTATATCAAGGGATAGAAGAGCTGAAACCAAGACTTTTCTTTAACGGACATATGACTCAAGGTTGTTACACCTTTCATAATTTCCAGTTCGAGACTAAATATTTGAGAGTAGATAGTTCCCAACTTCATAAGTGTTATGGAGTGTTAGAATCCAATAGCAGAGAGTTGACAGTCTATCAAGAGGAGAAGGAAGTATTTAAAATGGAATTTTAGTAAAGACAATATTCACGTACTGATAGTTGTTGAAACCAGGACGAAATCGAATGTGAAAGAAAACCTTAATTCAAGAAATACTTCAGTTACCTAGTAATACATACTTCCACTCATTATCAGTCACTCTGTTTTGTCACGGGATACTATTTAACCTCACATCCTTTTGGGATTATCAAGTTATTCACGTGATGAAAAGTTTCATTAAAGGTCACTTTACCTCATCTCCTTAAATACTTCTTATATATTTTGACAAATAAAATAGAACTGATCACAACACCTATGAAGGACGAGGCTAAATAATATTCACTGACAAATTGATATATTGGACTAGTAGTGTATACATAAGCTGAAATCCCCAGTAGAATTAGAAATATTATTAAAGACGGTTTCAGCAAAACTCTCTTAAACTTTACAGAGAGGATTAAAATCGCAAATGCTACTAAATTCAACGGCAATAGGAAGTTCAATATTGGCATATAGTAAACCTCTGCATATCCCTCATATTTAGGTACAGTTGCAATATAACCATAATGGACAGGGTATTGGAGAGGTATAGGATAGGTCCAATTATAGGGCTCTAATATTATAGGAGACCTAGGGGGAGAGTTGAAGTTGAAGCTGTGCAATAAACCTTGGACTCCCTGCTCTGCAAGTGTGGTGATGTAGGGCAAATTGAAGTTGTAGTCGATGAAACCTAGGAGGGTGTAGCCTGACATTGTGTAATTATTAACGTAACCCTCTTTCGCATAAGGAGAAATGATAAGTAATGGAATTCTTTGGCCAAGACCGTAATAATTAACAGAGGGAGGGGTTACCTGATCAAAGTATCCTCCGCCCTCATCAAATGTTATGAAGATAGCTGTGGAATTCCACTCTTTGCTCTCCATCACAGCATTAACGACATCAACTAAAAGTTTCTCTCCACTTGTAAGGTTTCCTGGTGGGTGCATATCATATTGGTCTGTGGAGCCACCTAGGAACATGACCCAAGATACAGAAGGTAAATTTCTGTTTTTTAAATCTTCATAAAACTGACTGATGTTAGCATAATGAGAGGTGTAACTATCAGAGCCTATGAAAATATTTAAAGGATAAGGTACTCCACCCTCATAGCCGTAAACGTAATATTTCCATGTCAAATTGTACTCAGAAAGTTGATAAAATATACTCTGCTGAATTGGAATCACTTGACCTGGTTCATCGGTGTAAAAAGAGGGAGGACTTCCTGTGAGATAAGCTATTCTGTTAGGTGCTGTAAGCCCCATAACTGGGGAGAAGTAATTATCTGCTAAGACGTATTCTTCAGCATAGTCCCACAAGGGAGCCAACTGTTCATATGAGAAGTATGCCATCGACTGAGGTCCTGAGTAAAAAACAAAACCGTTGAATGTGTCGAACCAATAATCACCATGATAATTAGTCCATCCCTCGTTTGGATCCTCAGTGGAATAGGAGTTAGCATAGTATGGATGAGAATAACCAAAGATAGGCAGCCAAGGTACATTAGGAACTGAGATGTAATCTAGTGTACCTTGTTTTAGTTCAGTGTAATTGGTGTATAGTCCCTGGGGGAACATTACTGATAGCGTTATGTTATTTACAATAGAAGGATATCCAAAAGGATAAGTGCCAAACAGGTTGTCGAAAGAGTGATTCTCCTGTATGATTATTATAATGTGTTTTATCGGAGTTTGAGTGTTATAAGAGAATGAAGTAAAAGAAGAATTTGTTATAAACAATGTGAGAAATAATGTGATTAAGAGAATCCTTTTCATGTACTAATGTACTCATGTAATACATTTAAAGTTTTATTCGCAAAAAGTATTTATATAATCTATAGAAACTATATATTGAATGAATTGATTATTCTGCTTTTTAAGTTTTTCCGGAAACGGATAAACAGTTAAATTAATACTCTAAAACCTGATTCTCCTCCTGTTATAAAGGAGAGGGAAAAATTAATTTTTAGATATATTAAACTTTAAAAAGATCTCTTTAAAGGTAAAATTTCATCATTAATAGAGCTAGTACGTTTTTAAGCTACAGATTTTATTTTATCCCTAATTCATTCAGGAGTTTCATCTCTTCATCAGTAAACTTAACTCCATCACCAGCTAAATTATATCTTAATTTTTTAGCAGTGCTCTTGATAACTTCTTCCTTATATTCTAACTTTATTTTTCCACATTCAGAAGAATTAATTGTTCCACCATTTTTAGCCTTAACGTAGTTAACATACTCTACTGAATCTCTGGTTGGCTCGAATCCTAAAAGATCTATTTCATTATTTCTTACAGACACAAGGAAGGCTATGGCGTGGGCTACCTCTTTAGGGTAGTTAAGTCTGAGGCAGTCAATTAAATGAGATGTACGAGAGCTCTCAAGTACCATCATAGTTAATTAATTATATAGTAATACCTTAAAGGCTGTATCTCAAAAATTTTCCTTCATAGAATAGAAGATTTCCAAAACAGGTAAACAAAATTATATTCTCTCCCCTAAACACCCAAGCGGATTAGAACTGTTTTAGAAACCTCTTTAAGGCTTTTTACATAATACTCTAAATGAAGAGTCACAGTCGCAGTTTTGAAGAGGCTGAGATGTGGTGAGGGAATTTAGGAGAACTCATGTAGCCACTTAACCTAGTTTGAAAAGACACTTTTGTCTCGTCATTCAGATACATTAATACTTAAGGTCTTACCTATTTCTAATGCCTCCAATTTAGCATCATGGAGGAAGGAGAGAATGTCATTCAACTTCTCAAAAGATAGGTAAAATAGCCCTCTAACCACCTCTTTTGCTCTCCTATCCACTTCATCTATCCATACAGGTAATGAAGAGTAGGAGACATTACCAAACACTACGGGAATTGAGTCCTTTAATACGTTCAAGTCAAATAACTCTATCCTGAAGAAGCTTCTGGTAAATCCATAGAGTTTAACTATAACATAGTACGCATATCTATCTTTCAATTCGTTTTCATTTAAAATGACGTTTTTATTATCTTCTCTTACAACGCTGACCTTAGTGGTCAACTTAAATGGACCGATTACACAGATTTCAGGATAACTGACCCACTCCCCGCCCTAAAGGGCGAGGTTTGTAATTCTTTTATCATGAGTGTATTCTTTAGATGAAGAATATCAGATGAATAGATAAACCTGAAACTGTAATGGAATTAATTATAGTTCGCTTTTTCCTGTTCGTCACTGCAATTATCTTCTAATAATTTTTACTCTGAAGGGAGCAGTAACTAGTCACTTATTTTATAATAGTTCAAGCTTAGGCAAATAACTAACGGATAATTTTTAACTTTAATATTTATTAATAATCAAGTTTAAAATATTCTATTATGATAAAGGGGATACCATCAACTGTAAATGATGAATGGCAACTGAACCTACATAAAATAATTCAGTATGCCGGAAAAGTTCACGGAGAAAGGGAAATAATTTCAGACAGAAGGTCTTTAGGTGGCAAAATCCACAATCTAGATTACGGAAAAATACTGGAAAGGATTTCCAGTTTTACCAACTCAATAGAGAGTGAACTGAAAATAAATCCAGGTGATATTATAGGTATATTGGGTTGGAACGATCACAGGTATTTTGAGTCATTCTTCACTATCCCATCACTTGGAGCAGTGTTATTGGAATTAAACATTAGACTTCACCCTGCAGACCTATTATACATTTTAAAGTTAACCAAACCAAAAGGTCTTCTGGTTGACGATTCATTACTTCCATTGGCCGAGGCTCTATCTAAGGAGTATAATTTCGACTACACTATTGTCATGAGTGACAGACCTTTAGAGGAAATCAAGACAAGTGTAAGGAATGCGTTTGGTTATGAAGAATTAGTGAAGTCCGGCTCACCCAACAGAAAATTTGAAGAGGTAGATGAGAAGAGCTCAGCCTTAGCTGCATTTACTACTGGGACTACAGGTCTACCAAAGGGTGTATTTTACTCCCATAGGTCAATAGTTCTTCACGCATTAAATGCCTCAAGACGGTTAAAAATTTCAGATGTACTACT
Organism: Sulfolobus acidocaldarius SUSAZ; assembly: GCA_000508305.1. Classification (NCBI taxonomy): domain Archaea; kingdom Thermoproteati; phylum Thermoproteota; class Thermoprotei; order Sulfolobales; family Sulfolobaceae; genus Sulfolobus; species Sulfolobus acidocaldarius. The sequence continues at coordinate 886,729 of CP006977.1, read as the reverse complement.
TCCAGTTGTCCCATTTTTCCATGTCCATGGTTGGGGTACTCAGTTTGCTGGTGCAATTACTGGTTGTAAGCAGATATTTCCTGGTAGACCAACTGTTGACTCCATGGTTGAGCACATTTTAAATCATAAAGTCACGAGAACAGGGGGAGTTCCAACTGTATTCTTTGAACTACTCCGAAGAATTGAGAACATGAATCCAAAGCCTGATTTAAAAGGGCTGATAGTTGGAATAGGAGGAGCAGCTGCACCGCCTGCTTTAGTTTCTGCACTTGCTAAGTACGGCATAGAGGTAGCTGGTAATGGTTATGGTGCGACAGAGACTGGACCAGGTGTTGCAGGAGGAATCAAACCTGAGTTAGAGCAATTACCTCCGGAAGAGAGACGTATAAAGGCGGGTCAAGGTTATCCAACATTTGGTGTTGAGGTTAAGTTAGTCGATCCTGTGTCAGGTGAAGAATTACCTTGGGATGGTAAGAGTGTAGGCGAAATCTGGATTAGAGGACCGTGGATCGCTAAGTCATACTATAATGATCCGAGGAGTGCAGAGTCTTTTAATAGTGATGGGTGGTGGAAAAGTAAAGATTTAGCTGTGATTGACGAGTTAAGTCACATTAAGATTGTTGATAGGTTAAAAGACGTGGTTAAAAGCGGTGGTGAGTGGATTAGTAGTGTAGATTTGGAAAACTTTTTGATGGCTCATCCTTATGTTAGGGAGGCTAGTGTTGTTGGTGTTCCTCATCCTAAGTGGGGTGAGAGACCTTTGGCTATTGTAGTGCTTAAGTCAGACTATGAGAGTTTGCCTAAGGACGAGGTTAAAAGAGAATTAAGAGAGCATCTTTTGAAGAGGTTTGCAAAGTGGCAGTTACCAGATGATATTGTCTTTGTTGATGAAATACCTAAAACCAGTGTTGGTAAGTTCAGAAAGGAGGAATTGAGAAACAGGTATAAGGACTATTACATGAAACAATGAAAGGGTTTTATTAATTCAGAAATTAAATAAAGTAAACAGATAGACTTGTATAATAATGATTATATAAATCTAAAAGGAATTACCTAGTAATAACTAGAAGGTCTATAATATTGTCTTCTATTATTCCAGTTAAGATAAGGATATAATAATGTTTAGCACTTATATATTAAAAGCTTATATTCTAGCTTACGTATAGTTTCATATGCCTGAAGTAGGAGAAAAAGCACCCGAGATTGAATTAGTGGATACAGACCTAAAGAAATGGAAAATACCGACAGACTTTAAGGGGAAGGTAGTCGTTTTGGCATTCTACCCTGGTGCATTTACCAGTGTTTGTACGAGAGAAATGTGTACTTTCAGAGACTCTCTATCCAAGTTTAATGAACTTAATGCAGTTGTATTAGGAATAAGCGTGGATCCTCCATTTTCAAACAAGGCATTTAAGGAGCAGAATAAGATAAACTTCCCATTACTTAGTGACTTTAACAGAGTAGCCGTAAAGGCATATGGTATAGCTGGAGAATTGCCTGTCCTGAAGGACTATGTGATATCAAAGAGGTCAGTATTCATTATCGATAAAGACGGAGTTATTAGATATAAGTGGGTATCAGACAATCCTGGTATAGAGCCCAACTACGAAGAGATAAAGCAAGTAGTGGCAAAGCTTTCTGGGAAATAAGGTAGTACTTCATTTTATTTTTATTTTCCTATATGATTGTACCAGCAGTGTATATGTGGAAAAAGTCCGTTATGATTAAAACTCCTATCTGAAGTAGCCAATACACTGGAAGATTATTATGAGTTTAAGCTACGTCCATGTACTGATTTCAGGGTAAAATGTTAATAGGAGTCCTGAAAAAGCTTGTATAGTCTAACTCTTCAGGCTCTTTCATTGAGATGCACTATTAAATAACCTCCTTTATCAATGCTTTAATGCAGGCAATTATAATAATTATTAACCTTTTAATGATTATAGACAGCAGTCTCAGAATGTTAACCTAGGATCTCCACATCAATCCCTAGTTTTCTGACAATCTCTCCTAATCTCTTATTGGCAGTATACAATTTTTCGCATGATGAAAAGACGCAACTAACTATCTGTATTGCGTCTGCTACATAAACATGGTACTTAGTTATTATTCATAATGATTTTAAAACGGTCTCTGAGTCTGTAGGGATCAATCTCAGTGTCCTGAACCTCAAGAGATTAAGTGTCTCTTTAAAGAACTTATCTAAAAAATCTTTCTTAATATCAATGTTAACCTTCCTTGAACTCTTCAATCTACCAGCCACACGGATCAGTTCACCTAGTATATTGAAAATGAGATGGTTAGTGAACCTTTCCAAGCCTCTCTATACACTTCTTCCACTTTGTGGCTGTCGGGCTCATTAAACTATCTATTAACTATTGCGCTAATATCTAGATAAACGTTCATCTCTCATTACCCTGACTAAACCACTAGCGTTTAAGGTAATTCTACTCTTGGTAACTCTTTACAAAGGAAATGAGCCTAGGCAATAAATCTAATTCTCTCGTAATTTTATTGACAGTTGACAAACTATCAAGCTCCAATACTGCCTTCTCGAAAATCTAACTGGGAGTGACCTTTCTTTCAACGGCAAGTTCTTTAGCCTTCTTTAAAACTTCACTATCTATAGACAGTGTAACCTTAACCTTCATACCTTATGTATAGACGTACGTGCTTATATAAATCTTATCCGTAATCAACTTCACATTAAATGGATATGACGATAAGACATGTTTCCATCTCACTCCTAGCTGTCTATATTTTTACATCTCAAGTCACATTTATGTCTTCGTCATCATAGGACTGGTAATAAAGATCCAGAAATTTTAAACAATATGTTATATTTCATGTCCGAAAAGTATTCAAAAGTATAATTTACAACTTTCTAATATCACTATATTCACGCCTGGCCGACCCGACCTACTATGTTCAAACTTTTATGAAGTTGACATTATAATCAACTGATTATTTTAAAGGCAGTTCTAATTTTTCAAATAAACATAACACTAATCCTATAGATATAACTAATAACTTTGCAAAACTCCCCACAAGTAATCTAATCATGAGTGGAAACCCCCTATCCTTACCTTAAAAACCTAATAAAAAACTTTTAAACGAGGAAAGAGGCTTAGGAAAAAAGGAGATTTCCGCTCAGTCTTTCAAATTCACATCTTTTAATAAACGGTCTGGAAGAAAAGCTTAATAGGACTGAAAGGTAAAGTTAAGCATGGTTTTGCCTTTTAAAACATTGGAAGCATTCAATGTAGAAATATCAGAAAAACATGAACTTTTTAGAAGGGCAGTAAGGGAATTCATGGAAAGGGACGTAGCACCGTACGTAGAAAAAGGAGAAAAAGAGGGACAGATCCCTAAGGAAGTTTTAGAAAAAGCGAAAGAGTTAGGCTTATACGGTGTATCAGTCCCTGAAGAGTATGGAGGACAAGGCGGAGATTCACTGATGACAGTTATAGCACAAGAAGAGATGGCAAGAGTATGGGCTGCACTTTCGACAAGAGTGGCAGTAGGAGGTTTATTTATGACTCCAATATTGCTATTTGGTAGTGAGGAGCAGAGGAAGAAGTATGTTACACCTGTTGCCAAGGGAGATAAGGCTGCTGCGTTTGCAAATACTGAACCACAGGCAGGAAGTGATGTTGCAGGAATACAATCAACTGCCAAGAAAGTGAATGGAAAGTACATTCTAAACGCCAGGAAGATATTTATCACTAATGGTGGTATTGCTGATTATTATATTGTCACTGCAAGGACTTCACCACCAGAACCAAATGCAAGGTGGAAAGGAATATCAATGTTCATAGTGGAGAGGGAATGGAAAGGAGTAAAAGTATTAAACAGAATAGAGACAATGGGGCTAAAAGCCTCAAATACTGCTGAGCTGGCATTTGAGGATGTGGAAGTTCCTGCGGAGAACTTGGTGGGAGAGGAGGGTATGGGGTTCAAATACGCAATGTCTACATTTGATGCTTCTAGAGTTGGTGTTGCTGGACAAGCCCTAGGTGTTGCTCAAGCTGCATTAGAGAAAATGACCAACTACTCAGTGCAAAGGAGTGCTTTCGGCTCACCACTTCTAGGATTCCAGATGGTCCAGGAGAAAATAGCAGAAACACTAACAGAAGTAAACGCAGCAAGGCTATTAACCTACTGGGCTGCCTCACTCATAGACCAACGTAAGGTAGATGAAGGAATAGTCGCAGCATCAATGGCTAAATATTTTGCCACAGAGGTTGCTGAGAGGGCTGCCATAAGGGCTATAACTGTTCACGGCGGTTATGGTGTAGCCACTTCAACCGGTGTCGAGAGGTTGCTAAGAGATGTTGAAATAATGAAAATCTATGAAGGGGCAAACGATATACAAAAACTGGTTATATTAAAGGAAACTGCTAGAAGATTATTTGGCATAAAAATGTAACTAATTTTTTATACTGGATTTGTTTTATTTATTTCATGAGCAATGAGTATTACGAATACGAATTAACATTAGATAAAATTTTAGATACAGGTATTAGAACATTTCCTGATAAAGAGATCGTATACAGGGATATAAGAAGATATACTTTTTCTTCATTCAGTAATTCTGTAAAAAGATTAGTTACTGGGTTGAAGAAACTAGGAGTGAAAAAGGGGGAGAGGATAGGGGTTCTAGACTGGGATACTGATGTATACTTCCACACTTACTACGGAGTGCCCTTAAGTGGAGCTGTTTTGCATACGATCAACTTAAGGTACCCATTGGATTTGATTGTAAAGACTATACTTCACGCAGAGGACAAATACTTAGTTGTCAGGGACGAATTTGTACCTCTAATTGAAAAGGCAAAGAATATTATTCCTCCTGGTATGAAGGTAATCACGTATAGTGACAACAAGGAGAAAGTTAAATCCCCAATCTCCAACACAGATTTCTGGGAACTTATTGAGAGCAATGAGCCTACTGAGGAGTTTGATGTTAAGGAGAATGACATGTCCACTATATTTTATACCTCAGGTACAACAGGAGAACCTAAAGGAGTGTGGTTTACTCACAGAAAGTTGTTCATGCATGCTATGAGTGTAGCTTTAACTGGCACAAGGTCGCCATTTAATCTCTCACCAGAAGACGTGTATATGATCCTAGTGCCTATGTTCCATGTTCATCAATGGGGATTCCCATTTGTCACGTTTTTAGCTGGTACAAAATATGTCTTACCAGGTAGATACGACTACGGATTCATACTGAAATTAATGGAAAAAGAAGGGGTAACTTACTCAGCGATGGTTCCCACGATCCTTCATTTGCTCTTAACTCATCCTGATGCACCTAAGTATTCTCACGTATTTAAGAAATGGAAAGTAACTATAGGTGGTTCCGCTTTACCTGAAGGTTTAGCAAGAAAGGCAAGGGAGTTAGGAATCACAGTGACTACTGGCTATGGTCTATCTGAGACTTGCCCAGTATTAAGCATGGGATACTATAACAATGCAGCACAGAAGTTGGACGCTGAAAAGAAATTCTTACTTCAAATATCCACAGGAGTCCCAATACCTCTAGTTCAAATTAGAGTCGTTGATCCTGATACAGGTAAGGACAAGAAGCCTGGAGAGATAGGTGAAATAGTTGTAAGATCCCCATGGCTCACAAAAGAGTATTATAAGAATCCTGAGAAGACCGCCCAATTATGGAGAGGTGGTTGGTTACACACAGGCGATTTAGCTTATATTGATGAATATGGTTACCTACATATAGTTGATAGAGATAAAGACGCCATAAAGAGTGGAGGCGAGTTCATACCCTCATTACTATTGGAAGACGCCATATCACTACATCCAAAGGTGGCGCAAGTTGCTGTGGTCGGTGTTAAGGATCAGAAGTGGGGTGAAAGACCAGTTGCTTTTATTGTTGCTAAGGAGAAAGTCACTGAAGACGAGTTAAGACAGTTTATGCTTGGCTTAGCAGATCAGGGAAGGATACAGAAGTGGTGGATACCAGATAAGTTCATACTTCTCGACACATTGCCCTTAACTTCAACTAACAAGATAGATAAGAAAGTACTAAGAGAAATGGCAGAGAAGAACAAGTGAGATTCATGAGAAACGTGGCAATTGTTGGAACAGGACATTCAAAGTTTGGAGTAAGAAACGACGTAAGTATGCAAGAGTTAGCATGGGAAGCTGTAAAACAAGCCTTAGAGGAGGCTAATCTTGAACAGAAGGACATTCAATACTTTGTAGTAGGAAATGTTGGAATGTGGAGTGCAGAAGAACTACCAGCTGTAGTGGTCGGAGAATATTGTGATTTAACACCCAAGGGAACCATGAGGGTTGAAGCTGCATGTGCTACAGGGAGTGCTGCCATAAGGGATGCTTACCAAGCAATTAAAGCTGGAGAAATAGATGTTGCTCTGGTTGTAGGAGTAGAACAGATGAGCCAATCCCCTAACCCTCAAGTAATAGAACTTATAGGAAGGGCTGGGAACTACTTCTGGGAATTCGAAAACTTCGGCTTAACATTCCCAGGTTACTACGCATTATACGCAAGTGCTTACATGGCGAAGTATGGAATGAAGGAAGAGGATTTAGGTAGTGTCGCTGTGAAGAACCATTATTACGGTGCAAGGAATCCTTATGCTCAATTCCAGAAGGAAATAACAATGGAAGAGTACCTGAAGTCTAGACCTGTGGCACAGCCCTTAAAGCTACTGGACTCTTCACCAATTACTGATGGTGCGGCTGCACTTATATTAGCCTCTGAGGAAGTAGCCAGAAAGATAACAGACTCACCAGTATGGATAGTATCTCAGGGAGTAGCAAGTGGAACTGCTAATCTGAGCAGAAGGACTGATTTCACAGGTATAGAGGCATCCTATGTAGCAGCAAAAGAGGCTTATAGGAGGGCTAAGATCGATTTTAATGACGCTTGGAGGTATTTTGATGTTGCAGATGTTCATGACTGTTTCACAATTGCTGAAATAATGGCTTATGAGGACTTGGGTTTTGCAAAAAGGGGAGAAGGTCATTTGATGGCAAGAAATGGGGAGACATATATTGGGGGAAAGATACCAGTAAACGTTGACGGAGGATTAAAGGCTAAGGGACACCCAATAGGGGCAACAGGAGTAAGCATGGCAGTATCAATAACAAGACAACTACTATACAGGGCACACAAGGGAACACAGGCAGATATAAGAAACGGAATGGGAATAACACACAACGTAGGAGGAACAGGACACTACGCATACATAACAATATACTCAACCAGGAGGCCTTCAAGTTGAGTGTGAGCGAAACTAGAGATAAGATCCAAAAAGAAATTTCAGCGTATGTAAAGAATTTGGACAATGTGATTAAATCTACAGGTTTACCTGTTGTGAATGACCAGAAGACTGGTAATCCAATTTGGGTTGGAGTAAGGGAAATTACTTTACGCTATCAGTTTCCCGTGAAGAAGGTATCCAAGTTCTTTGAGGGATTAAAGGAAGGAAAATTGCTTGCCACAAAGTGTCAAAAGTGTGGTACCATATATTTCCCTCCGCAAGATGACTGTCCAAAATGCAGATTATCAAATCTCGAATGGATCGAGATGCCTAGGGAGGGCGAAGTTATAGCATTTACTGTGGTTAACGTTAAACCCACATCCTTTTCCCATTACAATGATTACGTTGTGGGAATTGTAAGGATTAATAATGGCGTAAATGTTTTGGGATGGATAAAGGGAAATAATGTGAATGTCGGGTCTAAGGTAAAACTGGAAGTAGCAAGAAGGGATCCTGAAGGATATTTAACATATGTCTTCAATGTAGTCTGATTTTTCCCTTGTCTTTTCTTGTTGGACAGTTAGGTTTCAAAATGGAAAAAGTCCTTCCTTCTTTTTTATTTATACTCTTGAAAGACAAGTGATTATACTTTTCACGTTAGACTCTGCAATCTGTATTATATTGGACTCGCCCAGTAGCTTGGTTAACATACCCATATCTAAGCTAGCTGTCCACTTTACTGCAGTTTTACCCTCTTCAGACCCTAAATCCAAAATTATATCCATCTTTATACTAACTCCTGCAGATCTACCACTACCTTTTATGTGTATCTGGTTGTTATTCTCGGTGGTAATTGTAGCATTAATGGATGCTGTAAGTGTCGTGATATGTGGGATTCTCATCTCACTTACATCGATTTTGAAGACAGCCTTAATTGATTCACCAGATATCTCGTAATTCTGAATTCCGGGTAAGCATTGGGAGAACATTTTTGGGTCTGTCAGTAACTCCTTTACCTTTTCCTCAGGTTTTTCTACAAGAAACTTTCCACTCATTTCCATACTTATTCTCCCTTCGCCAGTAATGACAAAAGGATATACATTGCTGTGGAGTACCTATCCTCGTCGAGAGACCCCTTCCTGTCACGTATCATCTTCACCAATACTTTAGGTATTCTCTTCTTTTCCAAGAGTTCCTCATCTAATTCAGATGTGAGTTTAATAGTAGCTGTCTTGCTTTTCTCCCTTATTCCTAGCTTTTCAGACACCATATCACTTACTCTCTCACCGGCTAGTCTAGAAGTGGTAAACTTACCTCCTATAACGGAGATTAAACCATCTAAGCCATCCACTTTTTCATGGTCAATGATCATGAAATCCCTTGTTGCCCCTCTTCCATCCTCAGCATTTTTAATTAAAGGTCTAACAGACGCATATGCCCTTTTAGGTTTTACCTCCCTTAACTTGGGAATCATATACGCCCCTTCCTCAATTAACATCTTTATATCCTCCTCAGATATTTCAAAATCATTAGGATCAGGAATAATGGTTGCTGTGGTTCCAATTATTGATGAATCTCCATAAGGGACAATAATGTCTCCGTCTGAAGGGGGTCTAAGCCTATTCATCACCATACTGTTCAATTTTTCCTTCATGACTACCATTATTCCAGCTGTGGGGAGTAATGGAATTTCGCCTAATCCAGCCATTTCAATTACTCTAAAAGCCCAAGGTCCTGCCGTGTTTACTATAATATCTCCTTTCAAGATTTTAGTCTCACCAGAAATGTTATCCTTAACCTCCACTCCCCTGACAGAGTTACCTTCTCTCAAGACCTTCCTCACTTCATTGTAAGTTAAAATTCTCGCGCCATTGAGAGACGCTGTTAGCGCCACAGTCGCCAGTAAATCATAACCATAGACCACCTTATCTGGAACCCAGATGGCTATCTTTGCCTTTTTATTTATGAAGGGTTCTCTTCTGATGAGCTCTTCGACATCCATTACTTTGTTAGTAATTCCAAGACTGTTAAGAGCTGATAAAAATCTCTGTGAGTAGTTTACATCATCTTCAGTTACACCCACGAAAACTCCTCCAGTATCTCTTACAAACTCAGGTGCTATCTTAGACAGGACCTCGTTTTCCTGTTTACACTCCTTAGCAGACTCAGGGTCATTGACCGCATATCTGGCTCCGCTGTGTAATAAACCATGGAATTTTCCTGATGTCCCTGACGCAATGTCTCCTCTTTCCACTAAAGTGACGTTTATTCCCCTCAAACTTAGGTCCAAAGCTGTGAATAACCCTGTGGCGCCTCCCCCAATTACTATGACTGACCTGTTTTGCTTCATTAAAGTATAGTATAAGTAATGATATAAAACTCTTTGGTTTTATACGTTATCATTAAATAAAAATTATATACCAAGTTTCTTAAAATAGTTTATGTGTCCAAATACATTTTAGCAGTGGACGAGGGGACTACAAGTGCAAGGGCTCTGGTTTTCGATAAAGACCTAAACGTCATAAGCATGGCACAGACTGAACTTACACAGTATTTCCCAAGACCAGGTTATGTGGAGCAAAATCCTGAGGAAATATTTGAAAAACAGGTAAGTGTGATAAAGAAAGCTATAGAGAAAGCCAAGATTGAGATTAGCCAGGTATCTGCTATTGGCATAACAAACCAGAGAGAGACCACCATAATGTGGGACAGTAAGAGTGGAAAACCGGTTTACAATGCTTTAGTATGGCAGGATAGGAGAACCTCAGATATAACAGATTGGTTAAAATCAAACTACCTTAACCTGTTTAAGAGCAAGACCGGTTTAATCCCTGACCCGTATTTTAGCGCTTCAAAGATTAAGTGGGTTCTTGATAACGTTCCAGGTGCAAGAGAAAAAGCAGAAAAGGGCGAAATAAAGTTTGGCACAGTGGACACATATCTAATTTGGAAACTCACTAATGGCAAAGTTCATGTTACAGACTACTCTAACGCATCTAGGACAATGCTGTTTAATATAAAAAATCTGAAATGGGATGGGGATATTCTGGAAATCCTAGAAATTCCTGAAGCAATACTGCCTGAAGTTAAGTCCTCCAGTGAAGTGTATGGATACGCTGAGTCTGTTGGAAACATACCGATCAGCGGAGATGCCGGAGATCAACAGGCTGCATTATTTGGTCAGCTGGGATTCAGTAAAGGAGATATGAAATGTACTTACGGCACAGGAAGTTTCATACTAATGAATTCTGGAGAGGAGATATATGATTCAAAAGATCTACTTACGACCATTGCGTGGAAAATCGGTAAAGACGTAAAGTATGCATTAGAAGGGAGCATATTTACAACCGGTGCTGCAGTTCAGTGGGTTAGAGATGGACTAGGTTTAGTAAGTAGTTCCGATGAAATCGAAAGTCTTGCGTCAAGTGTTTTAGATAACGGAGGAGTTTATTTTGTCCCTGCATTTTCTGGTTTAGGTTCTCCTTACTGGGATCCATATGCTAGGGGTCTGATGATAGGAATTTCAAGAGGGACAAGTAGGGGACATATAGCCAGGGCTGTCTTGGAATCAATCGCATATCAAGTTAGGGATGTGATAGAGGTAATTAAGAGAGACATTGGCAAAGGACTTGTGAATGTTCTGAAAGTAGATGGTGGAGTGTCGAAAAATAACTTGTTGATGCAATTTCAGGCTGATATATTGGGGATAAGGATCGTCAGACCTAAAGTGATAGAGACCACATCAATGGGTGCATCCATGCTTGCAGGTTTAGCGGTGGACTACTGGGATTCACTTAAGGAATTGAAGAGTAAATGGGCAATGGATAAGGAGTTCATTCCTTCGCTACAGGAAGATAAAAGGGAGAGATTGTATAAGGGGTGGAAGGAGGCTGTTAGGAGAACTATTGGTTGGGCGAAAGAAGTTGAAACTATGGAGTAGAGAAATACTAAAAGTTTACTATGAAACAAAATAAACTAAAGGAAGGTTTATTTATTTCTAATGTATAAATAGATTATGCCTTTAGATCCAACCATAAAGAAACTTTTAGAATCTGGTTTTGTAATACCAATAGGTAAGGTACCTGTAGATGAAGTGAGAAAGGTCTTCCGTCAAATATCCTCTGCAGCTCCAAAGATGGATGTGAGAAATGTGGAGGACATAAAGATACCTGGAACAGAAACCATGATTCCCGCTAGAGTCTATTATCCCAAGACTAAGGGACCTTATGGAATACTAGTGTATCTTCATGGTGGAGGTTTTGTTATAGGAGATATTGAATCATATGACCCACTTTGTAGAGCAATAACAAACGCGTGTAATTGCGTTGTAGCGTCTATAGATTACAGACTAGCACCTGAGAATAAATTCCCATCAGCTGTTGTTGACTCTGTGGATGCCACAAAGTGGATTTATGAAAATGCGGAAAGCCTAGAGGTTAAACAAGGTGTTGCAGTTGGCGGAGATAGCGCTGGAGGAAACTTATCTGCTGTAGTATCAATTCTGACAAAAGGTAAAATTAACCTGAAACATCAGGTGTTAATCTACCCAGCTACTGGTGCAGATTACACATCAAGGTCAATGGTAGAGTACTACGATGGGTACTTCCTTACAAGGGAACAAATTGAATGGTTCGGTTCTCAGTACCTAAGATCTTACATGGACTTACTTGACATTAAATTTTCGCCAATACTAAATCAGGATCTCTCTGGACTACCTCCAGCGTTGATAATAACTGCTGAATATGATCCTCTTAGAGATCAAGGAGAGGCTTATGCTAATAAGCTATTAATGTCAGGCATACCTGTTACCAGTGTCAGGTTTAATAACGTAATTCACGGCTTCGTCTCCTTCTTCCCCTTAATACCTCAGGGTATGGACGCAATAGGTCTAATAGGGGCAACACTGAGACGAGTATTCTACAACAGTTTTTGAATACAAAATTTTATTTATTTTTGTTTGTTTATATTTAATTGAACTATGAAAGCTGTAATTCTTCCAGGTTTTAAACAAGGTTATAAAATAGATAAGAACGTACAAGAACCAAAGGCAGGTAAATTAGAAGTGGTGGTAAAGTTAAGGAAAGCTGCACTATGTTATAGAGACCTTCTTCAGATCCAAGGATTTTATCCTCGCTCAAAATACCCTCTTATATTGGGGCATGAGATGGTAGGAGAAATTGAGGAAGTAGGTGAAGGTGTTGATGGATTCAAAAAGGAGGATCTTGTGACCTCACTACTTTACGTTCCAGATTGGACTTGTGATAACTGTAAGATGGGAGAAGAGATATATTGTAACAGCAGGCAACTCTATGCACAGGAGCTTGACGGATTTTTTACAGAGAGAATACTTCTGAAAGCAAACTCCCTTGTTAAAGTCCCTCCGGGAGTTTCAGATGAGGGAGCTGTAGTAGTTCCTTGTGTTGCTGCAATGATTTACAGGGGGCTTAAAAGAGCTAACGTAAAGCAGGGAGATATAGTTTTAGTGACTGGTGCAGGAGGTGGTGTTGGTATTCATGCCCTTCAGGTTGCTAAAGCTTTAGGAGCAAAAGTAGTAGGAGTAACAAGTGAAGAGAGTAAGGCTAAGATCGTTGGAAAATTTTCAGATTACGTGGTAGTGGGGAACAAATTCGCTGAAGAGGTTAGAAAAGGATTTGGAGAACCTTCAATAGTAGTGGACAACGTAGGAGGTCCTACTCTTGATGAGAGTATGAGGTCACTGAAAATAGGTGGTAAGATAGTACAAGTAGGAAATATTGATCCTTCCGTCAATTTCAGTCTAAGATTAGGTTACTTAGTTCTAAAGAATGTTGAGTTAATCGGACATGCTGGGGCTACAAAGAAGGACATAGTGGACACACTGGAGATGGTTAGGCAAAATAAGATTACCCCTGTTATAGGTGGTGAGGTATCAATAGAGGATTTTGATAAGGCTTTAGAGATGTTGAAGGACAGAAAAAGACATGGTAAAATTCTGATAAAGCCTTAAAAATAGTGAGAAAAATAGAAACTTTTTATACTCTTTCTACTACAATTGCTCCTCCTTGTCCTCCCCCTACACAGAGCGTAGCAACACCGTAGTCTTTTCCTTCAATCAATAATTGCCTAGCTAAAGTCCCAACTATCCTAGCTCCTGTTGCACCTAATGGATGACCTATGGCTATAGCTCCACCTCTCTTATTAACAGTACTTTCATCTAATCCTAATTCCTTGATAGCGTTTAGTACTACTACAGCGAAAGCTTCATTTATTTCCCAAAGGGATATGTCCTTTACATTCAAGTTAGCCTTTTCTAAAGCCTTTTTAGAAGAAGGAACTGGACCTTTACCCATTACCGCTGGAGGAACTCCTGCAAATCCGAAACTTCTAATTTTAGCCATTGGTGTTAATCCATACCTCTTTAATGCGTTTTTAGACATGAGTAGTACATATGCTGAACCCGAGTTCAGAGGAGCTGAATTGCCTGCTGTAATTGTACCATTTGGTCTAAATGCTGGAGGTAATTGAGATAACTTCTCTAAACTTGTGTCTGGTCTCACAGACTGGTCAGTGGTCAGTGTAATTTTCTTTCCTTCTACTTCAGTTTCGAAGGGTATTATCTCGTCCTTGAAATAGCCCTCTTGGATGGCTTTAGTAGCCATCTGATGACTTCTCAGTGACCATCTGTCCATCTCTTCCCTGGATATCTTTGCCTCCTCAGCTAGTCTCTCTGCTGTCAAACCCATAACGTAACCAGTTGTGAGATCATACTCAGCGTATTTCGGGTCAGTTAGAAAAACCATGTTAGGCTCTATGTGTGGGTTATCAAACATGGGAGTTTTTGACATTTTCTCTACTCCTCCAGCTAATACGATGTCAGCCATACCTGTAGCTACTTCCATTGCTCCTATTGCAACAGTTGTTATTGAGGAAGCACACTGCCTATCTACTGCCATTGATGGTACGGTATATGGTAATCTCGATGCAAACACTTCATGTCTTCCTCCGAAGCTCCACTGTTCACCGACTTGCAGAGCACAGCCTGTAACTATCTCCTCTATTTCTCTAGGGTTTATCCCGTTCTTTTCTATTAACCTGTTTATAACTATACCTGCTAACTCCTCTGGTCTTAAATTATAAAAAGGATCTTTTTGGGGTTCCTTTCTAGTAAACCTTGTGAATGGAGTTCTAGCGAAATCTACCAAATATACTTCTTGTAGCATTGTTTTAACCTCTTATAATAATTTAAACCAGGAGATTATAAAGATTGCAGAAACTCTGAAATGTCCACTTTTCCGTTATAAATTTTGCTAAGGGTAAGGCTCCTCTTCAAATGTAAGTGTATGTCCATATCGTCAGTAAAGCCAATCCCACCATGTACTTGAATACCACTTAAAATCACTTTTGGTATCTTTTTATTAGCTAACTCCTTTGCTAACCATACATACTTAATGTTATCAGACGCTTCTAATATTATCGACCTAACTAGCTCTACATCAACAGCGTCATTTACAACTCTGTGTTTAATAGCTTGATAAGAGCCAATAGGCTTACCGAAAGCTATCCTCTCTTTGCTGTACTTTACACCCATGTTTAACACTTCCTGTCCGTGTCCTAACATTTGCGATGCAAAAAGTATAGACATCTCAGCGTTATTAACTTGCACATTTTCACCAGCATTGTGCTTAACTTCACTTATTTTCATCGAATTATCTAGGGAGTTGAAACTTTTCAATTCCGCATCTTTTCTCTTCACTATTGTGTTATCAACGAGGATTAGATCTGCTTGATCTGCAGCTGGAACATAGTTAGAGTCAGATAGTGCTATCTTAACTTCGCCTGAGAAGAGCTTATCAAGTATATCCTTGTTCTTTATTCCTCTAGAGGCAACTATACTACTAGCTATTATACCTGGCAGAAGTCTACTACCAATTAACTCATTTATTATTACGGCATCTCTTAAGGGCGAATTGGAGATATATGGTAGAATCTCCAACTTTATTATGTCCTTCCATAACTGCTCAGTGAGTTCTCTATTTCCCTCTAAAACACTCCTAAACTTCTTTGTGTCCCACTTAGAGTCCAACAGTTCCTTAATACTTCCTAAAATCAGTTTTACGTCATCGCTCATTTCGAATGTGGGATCCAGTAACATGGCATTCACCATTATAAAGTCTCAACTACATCTAAATCTTTTGGTGTAAGCATCTCTAACTTCAATTCCTTAGCTCTCTGGATAGCCTGAATTCTCACATTCAATAGTTTTTTAGCGTACTCAACGGTGACTTCTGGGTTGAGTTTCAGAGGTATCTCCACCCCTTGTGGTACATTAGGCTCTGAAAATATTCCCACAGCGTATGGTCCCAAGTAGTTAATGTGTTCCATTGCAGCCTTGTATACACTCTCTCCTCCTTCTTTTATGAGCCTTGCAATGAGATATGTCCCAAAGGCTATATGCCTTGACTCATCGGTAGCTATATAATTCACCATTTTTGCTAGTCCTGGAAATATATTAAATGTCCTTGTTATGTACTTGAAAATATTGTATCCACCTTCAGCAGCAACCCCCTCTACCACAAGATTATATGTTACTGCTGCTCTAACTTGGTTCTCAGGGGACGGGTCTCTATTCAAATTCCACATTGCCTTTGGGAGCTCCTCATAAAATATCTTTGCGTAGTTTGGTGAAACATCCTTAGTTAGTTCCACCAAGTCTTCCTTAACATCAACTGCGTCCAAGAACCTCCTAAAAGCCTCTACATGTTTCGCTTCCTCAAAAATAAACTGCTCTAAATACATAACCTCCTCTACTCTGCCTTCTTTAACAAATGTGACAATCAAGGGATGTAGATCAAGGGCTACTGCCTCTTCGCCTGCACCGAACTTAGATGTTACATTAACCATAAGAAACTTATCTATATCCCTTAGCTTATCCCAGTCAACTCTGTCCTGGGTAAGATTAATTGTTGATGGATCCCAAAATAGTTTTTTGCCTAGCTGGTACAACTTCATGGGAAATAGAGACCAATCAATCCCTCCTTTCTTTATTGACTTAAAATACGTATGTTTGTATTCTTCGAAATTTAATACCATATCTTTATATAGTAACTCTTATGTTAAAAACTTTGCTTAAAGAATTAAAAATAAACTTATGCTAAAAATAAACTAATAAATTGGATTACAAAACTGCCAAAAAGTAGAAAAACCAACACGACTTAATACTTAATAAAAGAGATATATCTTCAAACATTACAGTAGTGCCTGTTATTGAAAATCATAAATAAATTGAATACAAAGTAAAAAATTCTTTAGATCGACTATTGTTTCATGTAATAGTCCTTATACCTGTTTCTCAATTCCTCCTTCCTGAACTTACCAACACTGGTTTTAGGTATTTCGTCAACAAAGACAATATCATCTGGTAACTGCCACTTTGCAAACCTCTTCAAAAGATGTTCCTTCAACTCTTTCTTTACCTCTTCCTTATCCTTACTTTGATACTCAGGTTTAAGTGAGACCACAGCTAATGGTCTCTCACCCCACTTAGGATGAGGAACACCAACAACACTAGCCTCCCTAACATAAGGATGAGCCATCAAAAAGTTCTCCAAATCAATACTACTAATCCACTCACCACCGCTTTTAACCACGTCTTTTAACCTGTCAACTAGTTTAACATAGCCCAAAGGATCAACAACACCTAAATCTTTACTTTTCCACCATCCATCACTAGTAAAAGACTCTGCACTCCTCGGATCATTATGGTATGACTTAGCGATCCACGGTCCCCTAAACCAGATTTCACCCACACTCTTACCATCCCATGGGAGCTCCTCTCCTGATACAGGATCAACTACTTTTACCTCGACACCAAACAGTATCAATCCTTGTTTCAGCCTCTTGAACTTCTCCTCAACAGGTAATTGCTCGAATTCAGGCTTAGCTACCGCTGCTACAACTACCGGTCCTGTCTCAGTAGCACCATATCCTTGTCCCGTCTCAATACCGTGTTTCGCCAAGGCAGAAACTAAAGCTGATGGAGGCTCCGCTCCCCCAATACCTAGTCTTAAGCCGGCTAAATTTGGTTTAGGATCCATCGTCTCTATTCGTCTTAATAATTCTAGAACTACAGTAGGTACTGCTGCAGTTCTCGTGACTTTATGATTTAAAATGTGCTCAACCATGGAGTCAACAGTTGGTCTACCAGGAAATATCTGCTTACAACCAGTAATTGCACCAGCAAACTGAGTACCCCAACCATGGACATGGAAGAACGGAACTGCTTGTAATATCACATCTGATGGTTTAAGATCTCTAGATATGTTTAACGCATGGAGTACCACTGACCTATGGGAGTAAAATACACCCTTTGGTAGACCTGTAGTCCCAGTAGTAAATGCAGCAAATGCCGTAGACTTTTCATCTACCTCTTCAAATTTTCTGTTGGGTGAGCCGGACTTCACTAATTCTTCATAACCAAACGCATTCCTTACACTTGTCTTGATTTCCTCTAAAGGTCTGTCACTCATGACAATAGTGTAGTCGAAATTATACTCCTTAGATAGAGCCTCGGCCAATGGAAGTAATGAATCGTCAACCAGAAGACCCTTTGCCTTAGTGTGTTTTAAAATGTATAATAGGTCTGCAGGGTGAAGTCTAATGTTTAATTCCAATAACACTGCTCCAAGTGATGGGATAGTGAAGAATGACTCAAAATACCTGTGATCGTTCCAACCCAATATACCTATAATATCACCGGCTTTTGCATTAAGTTCCTTTTCAAGAGAGTTTGTGAAGCTTGATATTCTATGGAAAATTTTTCTATAATTTAAGTTGTGGAGTAGTCCACCTTGAAATCTTCTGTCAGAGATTATTTCTCTTTCTCCGTGGACTTTAGAGGCATATTCGATTATTTTATGTAAGTTCAGTTGCCATTCATCATTTACTGTGGAGGGAATTCCTTTTATCATTATATCTATTATAAGTTGCTAATTTATAAATATTAAATTGAATAAAAATTAACGCGTCTGCCCTAGTGTCCAATATCTGTGCTTTTTTCTGTGGTTTTCTAATATGCTTATATAACTCAAAATCAAATTCTTGAACTATGATAACAACACTAAGCCTGCCAATGCCTGGTCCCCTAAAACACATTAATTCTTACGTTATAAGGGACGGAGATGATACATTGCTTATCGACACGGGTCTTCCCATAGAGGATGATGCGGTAATCTTGAAGGAATTTATTGAAAAGAGTGGTTATCCTGACTATGTACTTATAACCCACTATCATCCAGATCATATAGGGCAGGCTAGGCTATTTAAAAAAAGCAGAATTTTACTTAACCAGGAAGAACTACAATTTATTACTGATGTCATAGAGGGAGTACATGAAAGAGAAATGAAGGATTACCTATTACGGAATGGTTTCCCAGAAAATTTTCTGCAGAGAATTTTCAGTCAAAGGGCTTTCTTTAAAGAACTTCTAACTGACATAGAATTTGAGGGTGTAAAAGACGGAGATAAGATAGTAATAGGAAGTAATGAGGCTGAAGTTATTTGGACTCCAGGACATACAGTAGGTCACTCATGTGTGAAATACGGGGAAAACCTATTTTGTGGAGACCATATCCTACCGAATGTCACACCCAATGTTTCGCTTCACGCTCCATATGACGATCCCTTAGGTAGGTATTTGAATAGTCTTGATAAGATAGAGAAGTTGGAGATAAAAACAATTTACCCTGCCCACGGAGAACCATTTACTAACGTTAAAGAGAGAATAGAAGAGATTAAGAAGCATCACTTCCATAGACTTCAAGAAATAATTGATATCTTGGAAAAGAAGGGTAGAGTTAGTGCCTTTGAGATAGCAATGAATATTTCCTGGTACAGGAAGTGGGATGAGTTATCAAACTTTGATAAGCAGTTGGCAATGGGCGAAACTATGGCTCATATAAAGTACCTCCTATACAGGGATAAAATTAAGGAGATAAATGACGGAACTTCTATAATTTATACACTTTAATCGAAATGGATATCATTTATTAACCCTTTAATTTTATACTACTCTATGAAAGTAGAAGACATTAAGAAAATACTCGTCATCGGAGCAGGAACTATGGGTCATGGGATAGCGGAACTAGCAGCCATAGCAGGTTATCAAGTATATCTAAGTGATGTCTCTCAAGACATATTAAATAATGCAATGGACAAAGTCAAATGGAGTCTTACAAAGTTAAAGGAAAGAGGGGCAATAAAGGAGGACGTAGAGACAGTACTCCAGAGGATAAAGCCTGTAGTTGGATTGGATAAGACAGTCAGTGATGCCGATTTTTCCATTGAAGCAATAACAGAGAAAATAGATGTAAAGAGACAGACATTTGCAAAATTAGACGAGTTATTACCACCTCATGCAATACTGGCAACTAATACCAGTAGTCTACCAGTTTCCAAAATAGCTGAGGCTACAAAGAGACCTGATAAGGTAGTTGGAATGCACTACTTTAATCCCCCTGCACTTATGCCTCTAGTTGAAGTGATGAAGGGCGACAAGACCAGTGATGAGACTGCAAAGGTAACATATGAGTTAGCAAAGAAATTAGGAAAACAGCCTATAATGATAAACAAAGATATTCCTGGATACGTTGTAAACAGGATTTTAGGAGGAATAAATATCGCATCGTGCATAGTAGTTGAGAAGAAGCTAGCTGACATAAAGGAAGTCGATGCTGTTGCAAGATATAAACTAGGTTTCCCAATGGGAGTATTTGAACTCCTAGATTACACTGGTATAGATGTTGCGTACTACATTTCAAAATCAAGGGAAGAACTAGGAGTGAAAGACGATATACCAATCTGCTCACTGATAGTTGAAAAGTTCAAGAACAATGAGTTGGGTGTTAAAAGTGGTAAGGGATTTTATACCTATCCAGGTCCAGGTAAGTACGTTAAGCCTGAATTGCCTAAAGAGCTGGCAGAGAAGTTAAACCCAGCTTTAATTATTGCGCCAGCAGTAAATGAAGCTGCTAGATTAGTGAGAGAGAATATAGCCAGTAAAGAGGATGTAGACTTAGGTACAGTTCTTGGTCTAGGATTCCAGAAAGGTATACTGAAATTAGCTGATGAGGTGGGAATAGATAACGTTGTGAATTCACTGTTAGAGTTAAAGAAATTAACAGAAATAAGTTCATTTAATCCAGATCCACTGTTGACAGAAATGGTCTCTCAAGGCAAAGTCGGAATGAAGTCAGGCTCAGGATTCTTTGAGTACGGGAAGATTCAACAAAAGACACTGAAAACCTTAATACTTAGAGTTGAACCTCCCTTAGCCTGGATAGTCTTAAATAGACCAGAGAGACTTAACGCATTAAGCCAAGAATTAATGAGTGAACTGGACAAGGTTTTGGACGAGTTGGAGTTCAATAATGATGTCCGAGTGGTCATTATCACTGGTAATGGTAGAGCATTTTCTGCAGGTGCTGATGTAACGTCATTTACTACACTGAGACCAATTGATGTTGTGAGATACAGGTATATGAAAAACGTCATCTACAAGATTCAACTTTATACCAAGCCAGTTATCGCTGCTATAAATGGATTTGCCCTAGGCGGAGGACTTGAACTGGCAATGGCGTGCGATATCAGAATAGCATCTAATTTAGCCCAATTAGGTCAGCCTGAGATCAATATCGGAATAATTCCCGGGGCTGGTGGGACACAAAGACTTCCAAGATTAATAGGTAAAGGAAGAGCGAAGTTACTTATTTACACTGGTGATATGATCCCTGCAGAAGAAGCGTATAAAATGGGTCTAGTTGATCAGGTCGTTCAGGCAAACAAATTTGAGGAGGAAGTTAGGAGAGTAGCATTAAAGATTGCAGAGAAGTCTCCGTTATCACTATTAGCTGCCAAATTAGCTGTGGAGTTAGGTTATGAGGCTAATATATGGACTGGACAGGAATTAGAGTCTGCCTTATTTGGACTGTTATTCACAACAGAGGATGTAAAAGAAGGAGTAAGGGCTTTCTTAGAGAGGAGAAAGCCACAGTTTAAAGGAGAATAAATAATCATTTTTTATCTCTCTTCTTAAGTACGCAGAAAATGTAAAGGAATAAAAACATATTTTTTAGTTATCTAGTTCCTTATGTACCTCATTATCCTTTAGGTAATCCTAGCACGACCTCTCCGAGCAGGTTTCTTAATATTTCCGACGTTCCTCCTGCAATAGTAATTGACCTTGAAGCTAATAGTCCGTAAACTATTTCAGGTCTGAAACCAGGTTTACGTTCTACCACCAGAGCCTCTGGACCCATGGTATTGAATGCACTCTCATAGACTTTTTGCATTGACTCAGAAGCTACTAACTTAATCATGGCAGCCTCTGGACCAGCTATATATCCCTTTTTCATTCTCTCCAATATTCTCTTGTAAAAGGCTTTCAGGGCAATTATATCTTCAGCTGTATTGATTAAGGATTCTCCCTTATAGCCAGTGTTCACAAGATCTCTGATTATCCTCTCGACTGCGAATAGAATTGTACCTATATTTAGTCTTTCGTAATTCAGTGTTGACATAGCCACTCTCCATCCTTCTCCTACCCTACCTACAACATTTTCCTTAGGCACCTTTACTTGATTGAAATATACCGTGTTAAACTCTGATCTTCCAGTTATCTGCTTGATAGGGCTAACTTTTATCCCCTCGCTTCTCATATCTACTATGAGCATTGTTAGCCCTTTGTGCCTTTCAGAGGGGTCTCCTGTCCTTCCTAGCAGAAGACAGTAATTAGCCAGATGAGCATAGCTACTCCATATCTTCTGCCCATTTACTTCATAATGATCGCCCTTATCCTCTATCTTAGTTCTGATTGCAGCTAAATCTGATCCCGCGTGGGGCTCAGAAAACCCTTGACACCATATATCTTCCGCTGTAAGGATTCTCCTTATGTGTTTTTTCTTCTGCTCTTCATTTCCGTTGTTCAAAATTGCAGGACCTGTGACCGATACTCCTAAACCTATTGTAGCATAAGGAACTCCTGCTTTAGCAAATTCCTCTCTAACAATAATCTCCTTTATGGGACTGTCTCCCCAACCACCATATTCCTTGGGCCATGAGACACCAAGATAGCCTGCCTCATATATTTTCCTCTGCCAGCTCTTTAAGACCTCAACTGGCGCCATATCTCCCTTTTCCTTTATCTCTTCAGGTACGTTCTTGCGAATCCACTCTCTGACCTTATTCCTATACTCCTCTAACTCTTTATCTTCTTCGCCCATATACTGAATTACTTTAGATCTAATATATAATCTTTTTTGAAAACCAACATCACTAATTAATGAAAAATATGAAACCTAAAAACTTCTCCATTCCCTTTCATGTCAAGTGAACAGTAGTGAGGATATGGAGTAAAAGGAAAAGCTATCAAAAAAAGATAGTTACTATCATGTGTACGAAATATATAAAAACAATGACAATTACCTTGGTGTCAACATATTTTCTATAATTAAGTCCAGATCCCTCTGCTGTTTTAATGTGAGCCCAGAGTTACTCCACAAGACGTACCTTTTACCAAGCATATGGGCTATACCGATTAGAACGTAAGACAGTAACTCAGGGTCTACATTTATTATCTCACCCCTCCTCATTGCCTCTGTAAGACCTGTAGTGTATCTCTCGGCTAGCTTCATGAAGTGCCACTTATATATGTCAGGTCTATGGACTTGTGTCTCAATAAATATCTTATAATACTTCTTGTTCTCGTTCATCCACTCTAAGAATTTCTTCATCCCAACTTTTTCCACATCAATCCTACTATCTAGGTTCTGTGTATATGTTTTCAAATAATATCTCATATTTCTGTTGAACTGCCTTATTATCTCATCTAAGATGTCATGCTTACTCTTAAAGTAAAAATAGAAAAGACCGTAAGCAACTCCAGCCTTGCTTGTAATATCGTTTATACTAGTGCTTAGAAAACCCTTGTCAGCAATTAGCTCAACAGATGCGTCTAATATTTTATTTAACGATTCCTTCCCTTTTTCAGTTTTAGGAGCCCTATACATTACACCACCTTTACTACTTGATTTTTGAGTCGACTATCATTGTAGTTAAAAGGTATACTCGATAATAAACTTCTCCGCTAATTTTATTGATTAGAGTAAAGAAGATTATTTGCAAAAATACATTAAGATATAATGAATAAAACAAATAGTTTAATTTTGATGAAGAGATATAAAAAAGCTCAAGTGAAGATAGCTATGTTGGTAATTTGATGTGAAAGGCTTATGAAGAGGCTTTCTTCTAACCTATCTTCAAAAGGAGAAAGTCTGGAAGAACATAATAGCATCAGTCACTTGGAGCGGAAAGTCTATATTGAATGTAGTGAATTACTCTAGGAAAATTGTTATATGTTTGAAGTCTGTCAGATCAAGATATACCCTAGCATTTAAAGTTCTTATTTGAGAGCCCATATACCGGTTGCATGATGAGGAAAGCCTCCCCTTCAGGGCGGATAGGAAGTCAGACGATACTTGATTTTTGAGTCGACTATCATTGTAGTTAAAAGGTCAGCTCAGTGTTAGCTCTTGTGGTGAGATTATAGTAAAGAAGATTATTTACACAAATACATTTAATAAATGAAGTAGTTTAATTTTAATCAAGAAATATAAACAACCCGAAGAATAATTTAATTATGACATGGAGTTTGAGGCAAGAGTACAAGTGTAAGGATTATCCCAATTTAAAACACTATTATTGGACGAAGGAGTCAAAAACGCCACCCTTAGGGACTATCGGTGTTCATAGACTTGTCAAAGAGGAGTGCAAACCCATAGCATCTCTCCTGATACTTCCGGGAACATGGAGTAACGGTGAGCAGTTATCTGCCAATACGGTGGATGATGATTGGAAGAGGAATGAAGACATTGATGAGCCTTTCTTCTGGGCTAATAGGTGTATTGATGTTTATTTAATGGATTACAGGACTCACTTCCTGACTCCTGAGAAAGACCCCAGTGAGTTCGACTTCATGCTTGATTGGGGATGGGAACAATGGATAAATGACATTAAAGAGGTTGTAGAGTTTATCAAGGAGATATCTTCATTTAAAAGGGTCTTCTTAGCTGGTGAAAGCTTCGGAGGTTTAGCCACAGTAAATTTTGCAACTCTATTCCCTGAGGACTTGGAGAGTCTAATTTTACTTGATGGGGGACCTATTCTAAGACAACCTACTAATTCCCTCGATTTTGATGGTCTCTTAGAGAAAATCAAGAGTACCAAGAGTTGGGCAATTGAAGTTGGAGGTATAAAGGGGGCTCTCTTCCTCTTTAAGTATATCGATAAGAATCCTAATGCACCACCATTAAACCCTACTACAGGCGAACCTCTCGAGCCAAGAATCAATCCAATAACCGGCGAAAAATGGAATAACATATTGGAATGGGCAACTTTTACCCTTTATTCTGGTTGGGGTCCGGGATTACTAACAAACGTATATGCAGGATATAATGATCCGAGAGTGTTAGTGCACACAATGTCCACCTTTGACAGATATTGGCCAATAAGGATATACCTCGAAACTCAGACTATGTTAGACTGGAAAGAATGTCCATACCTAAAATATGATTTTGACAACATGTACGGCAAAATATCCTTACCTATCTTAGATATAATAAGTGGGTTTGGATTATCGGCTGGTAGGTTGAGCAATAATCCCTTCCCTGGAAATCGTCCTTACAGTATGATACTTTTAGAGAAATATGGTCATCTGGACGTCTACAATGGTTCCCACTGTAAGGTAGATGTATCAATTCCTGTGGTATCAGCAATATACTCTAGGGTTTATAAAACACAAATTAGTAGGTAAGTTAATTATTTGGATTAATTTTTTATGCTATCAACTAAAATTAGACGTTATGCCATTGGACCCAGAAGTGAGGAATTTTCTTCAAGTTTATTATAAGGCTAATATAATAGATTTCACCAAATATCAGTTCCAGGAAATAAGATATAAAGTAAATGAGTTGTTGGCAAAGGCTGTGCCAAAGGATCCGGTGGGAGAAACTAGAGACATGAAAATAAAGTTAGAGGATTATGAGTTACCAATTAGAATATATTCTCCCCTAAAAAGAACCAACAGCGGACTGGTAATGCACTTTCATGGAGGGGCATGGATATTAGGGAGTATAGAGACTGAAGATGCTATCTCAAGAATTCTTTCAAACTCATGTGAGTGTACAGTAATATCAGTAGACTATAGACTTGCACCTGAATATAAATTTCCGACTGCAGTCTATGACTGTTTCAACGCTATAATATGGGCAAGAGATAATGCGGGAGAGCTTGGTATTGATAAGGATAAGATTGCAACATTTGGAATAAGTGCTGGAGGTAATCTGGTGGCTGCTACTTCATTGTTGGCTAGAGACAATAAGTTAAAATTGACAGCACAGATACCTGTGGTTCCTTTCGTATACCTTGATCTCGCGTCAAAATCTATGAACAGGTATAGGAAAGGGTACTTTCTTGACATCAATTTACCGGTAGATTATGGCGTTAAAATGTACATAAGAGATGAGAAGGACCTATACAATCCATTATTTTCACCATTAATTGCAGAGGACCTATCTAACTTACCCCAGGCTATAGTTGTTACTGCAGAATATGATCCTTTAAGGGATCAGGGAGAAGCCTATGCCTATAGACTAATGGAATCTGGTGTCCCAACATTAAGTTTTAGAGTAAATGGCAATGTTCATGCATTTTTGGGTTCACCAAGAACATCACGTCAAGTAACAGTGATGATTGGAGCATTACTTAAAGACATGTTTAAGTGAGAGAAAAACTACGGTACATTTTTAAGTATCTTTTTGATTAATAAAATTTATTTATGAAGACTCATAATGTAATTTATGTACTCGCTTAAAGACAAAGTAGTAGTTGTGACGGGTTCTGGTAGAGGTATAGGTAGAGCCATAGCATTAAGGTTAGCCCAGGAGGGTAGTAAAATAGTGATAAATGCCAAGAAGAGAGCAGAAGAAGTTAATGAGACCGTAGAAATGGTAAAGAAAACTGGTGGAGATGCCATAGGAGTTTTAGCTGATGTAGGGACTAAGGAGGGTTGCGAGACACTTCTAAAAAACACTCTAGACAGGTTTGGTGTTGTAGATATATTAGTAAACAATGCTGGACTAGGACTATTCTCCCTGTTCATGAACGCAGATGATAAGCTAATTGAAAAACATTTTTCCGTAGACTTCAAGTCTGTAGTTTATTGTTCTCAAGCATTTGCAAGGGAGATGAGAGAAGGAGGAGAAATAGTAAATATAGCCTCAATAGCAGGAGTTTTACCAGCTTATGGTCTCTCAATGTATGGAGCAATGAAAGGAGCTGTAATAAGTCTCACCAAATATATGGCGCTTGAATTGGCTCCTAAAATAAGGGTTAATGCGATAGCTCCAGGATGGGTTAAGACAAAGTTAGGAGAGAGTATGTACAAATTACTGAACATGAGTGAAAAGGAATTTGTAGAGAAAACAACCCTGATGGGAAAAATGCTGGAGCCAGAGGACATTGCGGAGTTTGTCACAGCTATACTTAAAATAGAGGGATTAACAGGTCAGGTATTCGTTGTAGATGCAGGGGAAAGCATAAAAAGAGGAATTGCTTAAATGTGCAATTCACTTAAAAATCAACTAAGAATTTTTTTGATTAAGCCCTCTGCTTCCCTATAGTCATAACTTCTGAACAGCTCTATCTTACTAGCCTCTATTGATCCCTCTGCATGAACCATTGCAGTTAATAGATAACCCGCTACAGGACTAGCTGCAAGCTCTTTAACCAACTTCAATATCTTCACTCTTTCTTCTCCGTCTACAGCTCCTCTCAGGTACTTGGTAATTGTCTTACCCTCTTCACTATCAAAGTCCTCCTGTGATGGGAGTGTAGCGATAATACCTCCAGCAACATCAACTAAGTCCTTAATCACGTCATGGAAGTGCATATTGGAGTATAGTTTCCCTACGTTTACATACAGCGGGTTTGGAACTGCAACACCCTCTAACATTACAGGGCTAATAGCAGAAGTTATAGCGGTACTCCTGAGTATTTCCTTATAGAGTATCAGGTCAACTACATCGTCTCTCACATGTTTTTCGTTCTCTATTCCATTGGCTTTAGCCATCACTCTAGCTGAGCCTAGGAATAAGTTGATTAGTGCTGACCTATAGGACAGTGCAGTAAACCTATGATAAGTTGCAAACAACATGGCAATATTTCCCGCGTAATCATATTCCTTAAAGAGGAAGACTCTATCCCAAGGGACAAACACGTTATCGAAAACTGTTATGGTCTCAAGTTCGTAGTCCTTTTTACTTAAGACTGCTGAAGTGTTTCCCTCAATTTCGTCAATTGGTCTCACATAAAGTTTCAACCCAGGCGCATTAGCAGGGACTGCGAAAGCTACGGCGTAGTCCTTATCACTATCTTTCATAGCCCTAGTTGGTATTACAATTATCTCATCTGACACAGCAGATTGAGTTGTATGTGCCTTAGCACCCCTTACTACAATACCATCGCTCTTAACATCCACTATTCTCACGTACATATCTGGATCTGTTTGTTCTGAAGGTCTTTTACTCCTATCCCCTTTAACATCAGTCTGTGCTGTAGCTATTGTCAAATCATTTTTAGTAACATATTCATGGTATTTCTGTATTCTTTTAGTGTAGTCTGTACCGTATTTTCTGTCCAATTGTTTTGCAGTGATAGTGAGTGCAAATATTGCGTCACTCCCTATTGCTTGAGATATGTTGAATATTCCGTTACAGTATATTGTGGTATCGTAAATTAGTTTATGTCTCTCCAACAAGTCTTGAGTTGATGTAGGCTTTTTGAAGAATTTACTTACCTTACCTAATGAGGGGTCCTCATACATCCTATCAGCATATTCGAAAAGTTTTGAAGCATGAAGTGCAGATATACTCAATATAGGGTGAGTAGTTATATCTTCTACAGGTTTTCCCCTATAGAAAACTTTCCTCTTATCTCGTAGAGAATTTAGAAAATCTCCTTTTGTTCTCATTAAGTATATTTAATAGTTGACTTTATTTAATGTTTTGGTTTACATCTAATTAGTATGTTAATATAATTTTCTAATATTTTTGTACACTATTTTTTCTTTAAAGGTGTATTACTAAATATAATTCGTCTTATATCACAAATTTTTTCGCATTATTCACCAGTATATAAATAATATTTTTAGATGTTTCTAGAAGATTATCAAAAAACTATTTTATCTAACTTTAATATATAAACTATAATGACATATATTTAATGTGTATCTTAAGGGAAAAACGGCATTAATTACAGGTAGTGCAAAAAGGATTGGAAGAGGCATTGCCTTGGGTTTAGCCAAAGAAGGAGTTAACATTGTTTTACATTATAATACATGTGAGGAAAGTGCACTCAAGTTAAAGGAAGAGATAGAGGGGATTGGGGTAAAGTGTTGGTTAGTAAAGGGAGAGTTGTCTAAGGATTACGGAAAAATTCTAGATAGTGCATTAAAATTCACTGAGGGGAAACTAGATTTCCTCATAAACAACGCCTCAATATTTCCAGCCTCTGAGGTTACAATGGAAACTCTTAACAGTGTGGTAACAGTGAACTCGTGGGTGCCCCTACTATTATCCCTTGACTTCTCTAAGAAGCTGAATAAGGGCAAAATTGTCAATATATTAGACTCAATCATTTCAGGCTATAATTTCGAAAGGTATCCCTACTTCCTGAGCAAGAAATTACTGGAGACCATAACAGTTTCTCTAGCTGTAAAACTATCTCCTTCCTTTCAGGTTAACGGAGTTGCCCCTGGGCTGATACTACCACCTGAAGGGAAAGATTACTCCTATCTAGAGAGTCTAAAGAGTCTTGTTCCAATGAAGAGCTATGGTAACGTGGAGGAAGTTGTAAGCGCTGTAATCTTCCTTATAAAGAGTGATTTCATCACAGGACAGGTAATCTATGTTGATGGGGGAGAACACTTAACTCCACGGGTGGTCTTATGACATACAAGATTTCCATAGAGGACTTGAGATTATATACAATTATTGGCATAAACCCGCAGGAGAAAGAAATGAGGCAGGAGGTATCTATAGACGTCCATTATTGGGCTGACTTAAGAGAAGGAGCCAAAAGTGATCTGCTACCAGAAACTGTTGACTATAAAGTCTTAAAGAAGGAGATCATCTCCTATGTAGAGAACTCCTCTTTTAACTTACTTGAGAGCCTTGCGTACAGGCTGAGTAAGGTCGTTCTTCAAGATAATAGAATAAAGAAAGT
This sequence comes from Sulfolobus acidocaldarius SUSAZ, assembly GCA_000508305.1. Lineage (NCBI taxonomy): Archaea > Thermoproteati > Thermoproteota > Thermoprotei > Sulfolobales > Sulfolobaceae > Sulfolobus > Sulfolobus acidocaldarius. The sequence continues at coordinate 857,168 of CP006977.1, read as the reverse complement.
TGTGGTAAAGGTCGGAAAACCGGGTGCGTTGAGCAGAGCGAAAAATGTTTCAGTCGAAGTGAGAGCAAAAAGAAAAGATAACTTAGCTAAAGTATATATATCAATTGGGTCTAACATTAACCCTGAAGATAACGTTAGAAGAGCGATAGAGTTACTAGACAAAATGATTAAAATTAGGAAAATTTCCACAGTATATCTTACTAAATCCATTCCCCCGGATCAACCTGACTACTTTAACTGTGTCGTTGAGAGCAGAATTAATATGTCGCCGAAAGATTTGAAATATAACATATTGAGGAAAATTGAGAGTGAACTAGGGAGAGAAAGGACAAAGAATAAATTCTTACCTAGGACTATTGATCTCGATTTAATACTCTATGGAAACAGAGTGATCAACGAGGAAGGGGTAACTGTTCCAGATCCTGAGATAGAGGGGAGAGAATTTTTAGCAATTCCGTTAATAGAGTTGAATGAGGACCTGGTGATTCCTGGCATAAACAAGTCAATAAAGGAGATAGTTAAGAAATTTGAGGGTGTGGATATGAAGCCATTAACTGATTTTACGTCAGAATTACGAAGCCTAATAAGTGGAAGTAGGAAAAAAGACCCATGAACGATGGATTTGTCTAGAATAGTGTAGATCGCGTACGTTGACGTAGTGTGGTGTTAAATGGGGAAAAAAGAGAAGTTTTAGCTCTTCACTAACTGGAATGGAGATACCTTGTCGCCATATCTATTTATGTAGTCTAGTAGCCTGTCCTTTTGTGCTTTCAATTCATTAATAACCTCTATCGGTGTGTCTGCTATCTCTGAGTATATCTTAATTATCCTCTCGGTCTTTTCCAGATATTTACTTAATTTCAGGGTAAACTGAAGTTCGTATGCCTCTTTTGTGTACTGCTTGCCCAGAGTGGAGTCAAACAGTTTGCTTAGATCTTCGTAGTATGGAATAAATCCTACAGGTGTGTAAATAGCGTCAGTCTCACTCTCTACTCTTTTAACAGCCCATTTAACCCATACCCGTTTATCTTCCTTGGAATTGAGGAATTTGTTGTTTTCGTCCCTAAGAAAATAATTGAAGCTAAATATCTTGGGGACGTTTCTGAGATTTCTGCCAAATGTTAGATAGTTATTTAAGTATTTTCCTAAGGACAGAGGCATGAAGTCAAGTATTGCCATAGGGTTGAATTCTAAAACATCAGCTTTGCCGATAACTGCTGAAGTTCTAGAGGACTCCATTGAAGCGCCTATAGTTATGACTCCGTGTTCCCAGGAGAAAGCCTCTGTCACAGGGACTAAAGTGGAGTAGTCTCTAACTCCAAAAATTATTCCCTCAATTACAACACCTTGTGGACTATCATAGTCTTTGTCCAAATTACTGAATGATGTTAAAGGAGATGTGAACCTGGCATTAGGATGAGAAGCTGGTTTTCCACTTTCCTTAGTCCACACTCCCTCATGGTTGTATCCCTTTTCGGGTTTTTCAACCTCACTTCCTTCCCAATATACTCCTCCGTCGTCTGTCATCAACACGTTAGAAAAAATAACTTCACCGGGTTTATGTAATACATCCCATATTACAGGGTCATCTCTCTCGTTTATTCCTTGAATAATTCCAAAAATACCGATCTCAGGATTTACTGCTCTGCACACACCGTCAATTTCCTTTATAAATGCTAAATCATCGCTGATCAGACTTCCTAACATTGAAGTTGATGTTTTACCAGATCCTGACGGAAAAGATGCTGTGAAGTAATGGGTACCACGGTTTCCCTGAAATCCCACAATAGCCATATGTTCGGAAAGCCAACCTTCATTTACAGCTTTCGTAACTGTTAACCTTAAGGCTAGTTTTTTCAGGCCTACACTATTACCAGCATATGTGGTGTTAACACTATAAACGGTATTTTCCTTAACATCTATCATAATTCTCCTTTTCTTGATATCTAATTGTCCCTTTGAATGAATGAATTTCAAAAACGGTTTATCTCCATAAAAATCCTCAAATGCATTCCTGTATAATATATTCTCGCTGTGAATTACATATGGAGAATCTGTAATTTGCACTGCTAATATTGAAAATTTTGAGTTCCTTGGACCCAATGAATAAAAACCTATGTACATCTCTCTACCCTTCATAGAACCCTTCAATAGAGATAACATCTCCCTTAAGCCCTCATCTCTGGGCTTTGTGTTCACAAATGGGATTTTCTCATCAAATAGAATGAAAGTGTCCTCTCTAGCCCTTGCTTGATCTAAAGGGTGGTCAAAATGTATTGTATGCCCTTCCATTTTGAGCCTGATTTCTTCCTTAGTCTCCAAAGCCCTTTTTTTAACGTATTCTCTGTCCTTCTCTTCACCAAATGATATGTAAACGCTGTCTGGGGTAGTAAGCTCTATGGTCTGGCTCAAGAAATGGACTAGGGAAGGGTTGTTTATACTTTTTAATTTTTGAAATGTTTTGTCAGAAACAATGCCGTTTAAAGGGCTTAAATCAACCTTCATGATATATAATTGGTTAAAGAAAGTAAAAACGTTTTAGTCAACTATTTAACTGATTTATGAGGTTACTAATAGATAATTGTAGTATGAAGATTAGGATTATTTTTCTATTTTGTGGAAAACCGCTATAGACGCAAATTAAATGAAACTAATAAAGCTCATCTATAGCGTTTTAAGGTCTATCTAAATTTAATCCTTGGCCACTTGTTTAAAGTGAGGGTAAGATCCACTTAAATTCGTATACAACATTTTAGTTTCAAGAAAATCCTCAATACCTTGTATTCCCAATTCCCTGCCAATCCCACTTTGCTTATACCCACCCCACAGACCCTCTGAGGGCTGTGTGTACACGTCATTTATCCACACTGTACCTACCCTTAATTCCCTGGAAACTCTAATTGCCTTCCTGTAGTCATTGGTCCATATAGATGCTGTTAACCCATATATAACGTCGTTAGCCAAGGATATTGCCTCCCTCTCGTCCTTGAAATAAATTATTACAAGAACAGGTCCAAATATTTCCTCCTGGGCTATCTTGGACTTATTATCCACGTTAGAGAACACTGTTGGCTCAATAAAGTAACCTCTTTGAAATTCGCCGTCAGTAACTTTCCTACCTCCAACAAGTAACTTATATCCTTCCTTTATCCCAGTTTCGATATAGTCAATTACCTTATCCTCTTGGGGTTTCGACACTACCGGACCAATATCTGTGTCCTCCTGAAGTGGAATACCTAACTTAAGTTTTTTAATTTCATTACTTATCTCCATCTCGACCTTTTCTGCAATACTCTCCTCCACCAATAGTCTAGAGGTTGCACCACATGCCTGACCTGCATTCCTTAGAGCCCCAAAGATTGCTCCTTTTACAGCGTTTTTCAAATCACTATAACTAAATAGTATAATAGGGTCTTTGCCTCCTAGCTCTAATGAAACCCTTTTTAAGTCCTTAGAAGCCTCACTCATTATCCACTTACCGGTGTTGGTCTCACCTGTAAAAGATATCTTATCTATCTTTTTGCTCCTTACTATTTGTGCACCTACCTTTTCCCCTGGACCAAATATAACATTTAGAGCACCTTTAGGGACTCCTGAAGACAATATGATTTTTGCTAACTGGTATGCTATACCTGTTGCGTAAGTTGCTGGTTTCCAGACTATTGTGCAACCTACTGTAATGGCTGGGGCTAGCTTTCTTGCACTCTGTGTTAATGGAAAATTCCAAGGTGTTATTAACCCCACAACACCTACTGGTTCCTTTATGATTTGTACCATATCCTTGCTGGGAAGGAATTTTGAAGTATCGTATATCTTACTTCCAAAACCTGCATAGTACTCGAATACGTCAGCTGCAGCACTAACCTGTACTCTAGCTTGTCTTATAGGCATCCCTATCTCTTCTACAAGCAATTTGGATAAGGCCTGGATCTCTCCCCTTATTTTTTCAGCTATTCTGAATAATGTCTTATCCCTTGCCTTGTAGTTTGAAACCCATCCGTTTTTATCCTTATCAAAGAATTCCCTGGCAACGTCGATTGCCTCCTCGACATCAGACTCTTTAGCTACATTAATTTTTGTTACACTCGTGTCAACGTTGTAAGGGCATTCCCTGTAAATATATTCATCAGACCTTCTTTCTTCTCCATTAATTATTGACCTGACTTCTATCATTAATTGAATTACTTTAATGATATATTTAAACATTATTTTCATTTAGTACATAAACTAAAAATTTTCAAATTTTCCGATATGTAAGTGTGCAGTTTGTAAAAGTTATTCTGGTTAAAACTGACTTACCTTTAAATATAAATTTAAATAATATATATTTTATATATTTAAATAGCCATGTATACACAACCGTTAAATCCAACAGGTAATGTAGCTCTAACGGTTTTTGCGTCTTTAACACCAATAGTAGTCCTACTGGTTTTACTAGCTGGTTTAAGGTTAACGGCATGGATTGCAACATTAATAGGCTCTATAGTAACCATTCTCGTTGGTATTCTCGTTTGGGGTGCTCCTGCAGACCAGGTTGTTAAAGCTTGGCTAATCGGTGCCCTAGTTGGTTCATGGAACATATCATGGATTGTGTTTTGGGGGTTAACAATATATAACACTCTTGTCCTCACAGGCAAGTTTGATGTTTTTAAGGATTGGTTAGTGAGAAATGCTACAAGAGACGCGAGAATTCAGGCTGTTATTTTGGCATGGTCATTTGGAGCATTACTGGAGGGTTTAGTAGGTTTCGGATACCCCTGGGCTTTTGTAGCTCCATTACTTATAGCGTTGGGATTTGAAGATCTAAAAGCCTTACAAGTCTCTGCACTAGCAAATAATGCACCTGTATCTTATGGAGCCCTAGGTACTCCAATAATTATTTTGGCTTCCACTACAGGACTTCCGTTATTATTTGTATCTTCATCTGTTGCTAAAATTGTAGCATTTTTAGGATTGTTACCTCCATGGATACTACTGTACTTAGTGGATAAATGGAGAGGGATTAGGGACGCATGGCCTATAGCAATACTAGCTTCTTTATCTTATATACTAGGTCAATACCCAATAGCCAGTTTTATTGGACCTTATTTACCAGATATAACGGGCTCCTTAGTATCTTTTGCAGTGTTACTGTTATTCGTAAGGGTATGGAAACCAAAGAGGCTAGTTGTCCTATCACAGACTAATGGTGGAGAATCAGATAAGGGTAAAAAGTATCAAACGAGGGATATTATTCTAGCTTGGTCAGCCTTCATAGCGTTAATAATAGTAGTCACTCTCTGGACTGGACCCTGGTCTCCATTAACTAAAGTTTCCTCTTTCACTTTAGCCCAGCCTGCCTTCTCTTCACTGTTACACAAGACTGTGAGCGTAAGTTTTGCGTTTAATCCGTTCGTTGCAGGCACTTCAATTCTAGCATCATGGCTTATAATATGTGGAATATTACGAACCCCAGGTAAAATAATGGCTCAAGCCCTCAAGAAATCATTGTTACAGTATTGGGGTGGGATATTAACAGGAGTGTTTGTTGTAGGTTTAGCATATGTGTTCAACTTCAGCGGTATGGCGTACTCGTTAGCCTGGAGGGCAGGAGATTTAGGCTTTCTGTTTGTAATAGTATCACCACTATTCGGTTGGATAGGCTGTGCACTATCAGGTAGCAATACCTCCTCGAATGCATTATTTGGCGCATTTCAAGCAGCTACAGCAAATATAGCAGGAGTACCAGTAGGAATAACAATATCTTTAAACTCTGTTGGCGCCGAATTAGGTAAACCTGTTGCACCACAGACTGCAAGTGCAGGTGTGTCTACCACAAAGTATGTGAGAAATGAGGGAACGGTAATAAGGGCTAACCTACCGTGGGCGTTTGGCATACTGTTCTATCTGATATTAGTAGGAGTCTTGTTTGCTATCTTTGCGCCAGCCCTATTTAAGCCATAGTTTCTCTCTCAAATTAAACTAGCTCTTTTTTTCCCACATTATAGAAAACCTCTAGTACCACTTTGATACGATAAGAACTTACCCTATCATCATAGTCTAATTTATCCATCAGATATTTGAAGAGAGCAGTAGTAAACACGATAGAGAGATTATGAAGTGTCGATCTAGTTTTTATTTAATAAACTGGATTTATGTTAATCAATGCTCTAGCCTAATTTGTTTAACTCCTTTAACACTTTTACAGCCTTTAGTGCACTAATCTCCTTATCCTTTACCTCAAGCATTATATCAACTTCATCCACCTCGTTCACGAATCTTCTGAAATTCTCCTCATTGATTGTGGAGGCATGGACTCCAGGTTTTTCTCCTGGCTCCTGTTCACTATAATCTATCATAGGTCTATCCTTCCAAGTCCTCCTCACTAGACTTAGTGCGTCATTCAGACTTTCTCCGTTGTTAAGAATAGAGTGATGAAGATTGTCAAAAATGACAGGAATACCTATCCTTTCACTTATCCATAGACAATCCTTTAAGCTAAACACCTTGTCGTCATTTTCAATTACTAGTCTTTTACTTATGTTTGAAGGTAACTTATGAAAATTCTCTATGAATCTGTTAAGACTTTCCTCTTTACCATTCATAGAACTTCCTACATGTATTTGAATTTTGCCTCCAATACCCATGGAGTCTAACAAGTCAGCATGATACTTTAATTCCATAATACTTGACCTCACCACTTCTTCCCTGACAGAATTTAAAACCACATATTGACCTGGATGCATGGAGATTCTTATTGAGTTTTCCTTTATGAAGTCCCCCATATCTCCCAGGATGTGAGAAAGCTTATCCTTCCAATTCACATGGAATTTGGGGTGTGAAGCCAATGGTATAGTATTGGAGCTTATCCTGAAGAAAAGTATTTCATGTTTCAGATTCCATTCCAATATATTTTTAAGGCAAAGTAAATTTGAGGAAGAGACTTTAAGCACTCTCTCTTCAGACAAAGAAGCGAGTTTTATTGTTTTATCAGCTTTACAACCTAAAGAGTAATTTGTGGATACGTAACCTATTCTCAACAGTGAATAACACGAAGTGTGACATAAATTATGTCGTCAATCTCCTTATGACTAACCTTTAAAAATGCTAAACTAAAATTATGTTAATTACATAAATTTGTACTACAAGAACCTCTAATAACACGTGAAATATGCGAACGTAAACCTGGTTCTTAAACTTTTAATCTTAAGTTATTTCCACGAATCTTTTTAGGAGTGACTTCTTTCTCATGCGTTGTAAACGTAACGTCAAAGATCGAAAATAATGATTGAAAGAAGAGCGTTATGAAAGATATATTATGTAGGTGACTTTTTCATTGTTTATCTTTTTATCGACTATCTTTACTCCCTTATCTGCCATCTGGCTCACCCAATTATCAACTTGACCCTCTTGTCTTCCCTTCCAAGCTATCACTTTTACTTCCTTATTTCCACCTACTTCGAGCCAAAACCTGAGTAAGCTCATATATGTTGAGCCAGACTCACAGGTACCTTTCTCCACATCAGTAGTTAAATCAAGGCTCTCCATATCCTATCAATATATCATTTTCGAGCTGATATCTAATATATTTTTAGTTTCTAAGAAATATACCCTGTCCCAATTTTCTCGCTTCATCTTCTGTACTATTGATCTTAATAGAACTTTAGTGTTACAAAAGGCATCAGAACAAGGAGTTTTCACTATTTTAGTGTAATTCACTAGGTTTACTAAAATATCCTCTCTGCTATCATTACTACCCAACAGAACTATTTCTCTTCCTCTGGTTGAAAAAATAGGTGAGTGAAGGAACTGCTCCAGTCTCTCGGCATTAGCTGAATAGCCAAAAATCTCTGAAAACTTTAACATTCCATAATACGCTATACCATAATTTTCCCTATAACCTACAAAGAACGGATTATCTGAGAGGTCTATAGTCTCATTTATCTCGTTCCTGACAACTTCTTCTCCTGCTAATGAGTATACCGCACTTAGACTCATGAGAAAAGAAAGAGTTCCTGGCAGCACCTGTTTCGAATAATATGGAATAGTAATAACATAGTCTGCTAGTTTAGCTAGAATAGACTTTTCATTAGCCGTGATTACATATATCTTAGTCTTTCCCTTAAACTTCTCTGCTAATCTAATATTACTTTTAGGTTTTCCTGAGACGGATATAATCACTAAAGGGTATTCCAAGCTGTCATATGCTAAAGCCTCATAAGGATCTATTGCCCTGAATCTTCCCTTTGTCTTACCCTCAACTGTTAGAGCAACTGCATAAGAATCCCCTGCACCAGTAACATAAGCTCTGTCGAGCTTTAGGTCACTGTAAACTAGATATTCACTGGATAATTCCCTCTCAATGAACTCTATGTACATACTAATAACTCTCTAATGGCTGAAAATTAAGAATTATGTATGCTGAGGAAGGATATCAGAAAACTAACTAAAGATCAACCAGCCATCTCATGCCAATAAAGGAGCTAAACTGAGCCTGAAACAAAATACAATGACTAGACCTACTCATGAAATTAAATTGGCATTAATAACATTTTTGAATCTGACTTCCTCCCCGCCATAAGTGGCTAAGCTTTCCTCATTACGTAAACTTACAAGTTTTACATTCAGGATATATTGCGTGTAAAATCTTTATTAGACAATTTTCCTTATCGTTTATTTCCACACATTCAAATAGCTTATACCCATTTTCAACAGCCACTTTTATTTTATGATGATCTATCCTATCTACCACTAGGATTTGGAACTTTTCTTGACCATAAACCCGTGATATAACTCCTGAGTCCTCAATTATATACGTGGAATTGTCATGAGAAAATCTCACAATGGATTGCAAACCTTTTTCCTCCTCCTCAAGAGTTTACTTAAATTCTGATTAGTGAAACCATCATAAATAGATTTTTATCCAATGTATTCAAAGGATTTCACTGGTTCTGTAATGCAGAGAGATACTATAACTTTTTTCAAGTGGATTATACCATTATCCTTAGCCTGGGGAATTGCATATCCTCTCACAAAGCTAGTGACATTTTCTGTTTCGCCAATACTGGTCAGTGTGGCAAGAGTAATAATAGGTACCATATTTTTTTACTTTCTAGGAAGAGGTTTCTCTATAGGAATTAAGCAATTCGTAAATGCCCTATTCAACGTAATCATTTTACTTGCCTCAGTTAATGTAGGAATATATTTATCCCCGAGTCCAGGTCTAGTAGCTACTATGATCTACACACAGCCCATTTTTGTGTTAGTTATAGAACTAATTCTGGGCAGTAAAATTAGCTTAAGGGGAATGTCAGGTGTGATAATAGGAGTGCTGGGGGTACTCATTTCAGCAACACTGTCCTTTAACATTGGTTTATTATCTGGAATAATGGGCTCTTTATCGTGGGCTATAGGAACTGTCTATTACTACAGGAACTTGTCGAAAGATAACGTAATCAAACTTAATGCCTTCATGTCATTGATCTCGATACCATTTTTGTCATCCTTAACTCCATTAGATTACTACTTTAATTTTAGTGTAACCAGTGTTGTACTTCTACTTATCCTGGCATTAATAGCGCAGGTAGCTGGATTTTACTTCTGGTTTAATGCAGTAAGGGACCTTGGGAGTGTAAGCGCCAGTACGGGTTCTCTATTGGTTCCCGTTATTGCATACTTGACGAGTATCTTAATCTTGAAAGTTATTCCCAACGTACCTGAGATAATAGGCTTAATTCTCATACTTATAGGAGTATACTTATCGTTAAATAGTAGGAATGGAAAGTAGTGTAATTCTCGATTGTGACAGATCAATAATAAGTTAAGCTAACCTATAAAATCTATGGAACCAATAGACGAAAAGGTAAAAGAACTTCAGATCGTTTATTAGGCTATTATTATTAACGCAAGTACTATTGCTATGAGAAGCACAAATGTTGCAAAAATAGTATTCTCAGTTGTCCTCGGTGTAAAAGTGTTGTTTTTCAAATCCTTTTCATTTCTCAAGTAGTTATAAGTACCATAGGCTATCATTATTCCTCCCAAAACTATCATGATCTCACCATAAATTACTGACGATCCTGTAGTCTTACCTCCCCTTAATACTTCAAGGAATAATGCGAATCTCGCTATCACAAAACCGAAACCTATTAATGCGATTCCTGTTCTTATCCATGCAAGAAAGGTCCTCTCGTTAGCTAAATGGTCTGATGGTGAAGAGGTCATAAATCTATTTATGAACTGTGGAATTTAAAGAATAACATTCGTGTTGGAAGATACATGAATAGATGGATTATGGATATCATAAAGTTCTATTTCGATGTCACCTTTACAAAATGACGAAAGCCTCGCCCTTTAGGGCGGAGAGGAAGTCAGCTGACTTTCCCCCTAAAAAGCAAGGCTTTCTTCATTTCATAGTTCACTCAACTTTATTAGTGTCAATATTCCAGTATCACTGTTATGTTCGAAAATCTAAGTATTGAAATGAGGAATGCATTGAGTGACGCTAATTATGAAAAACCTACAAGGGTTCAACAGGAAGTAATTCCTAGGCTTCTTGTGGGAAAAAGCGTAATAGTCCAAGCAAAGACAGGATCTGGTAAAACAGCCTCCTACTTAATCCCTATCCTAGAGAGCGGGAAGACAGCCTTGATTCTCTCTCCTACCAGAGAGCTGGCATCACAGATACTTGATGAGCTCAGGAAGTTAGGTAAATACAAACAGGTTGATTTTAGTCTAGTTATAGGAGGAGTGAAGTATGAAGGACAGAAACAGGCTAGGATAGTTATAGGTACTCCCGGTAGATTATTGGATTTGTGGAGCAAGGAAGAAATTGACTTTTCGAAATTTGAGGTAGTCATAATTGATGAGGCTGATCGGATGCTTGATATGGGATTTATTGACGATATAAGAATGATATTAAATAACTCAAAGCCTGAAATAGTAGGTCTATTTTCAGCAACTATACCAGAGAAGATCGCCGAACTAGCCACAGAGTTCTCACCTGATGCAGAGAAAATAGTACTAGATGAGTACAAACCTGTAGAGGAAGTACAGCATGAATTCATAAGAGCTAGAAATGACTGGACTGATAAGGTGGCTAAACTACTGGATGAGATAGATGGAAAAGATAAGATAATAGTCTTCACTAGAACTAGGGAGAGAGCCAAGAGATTACATTACCTTCTGGAGAACAAGGGGATAAGAAACGGCTTGCTGAGTGGAGATATGCCACAGTCAGTGAGGATGAAGAACTTTTATGGCTTTAAGAACGGTAGATACAACATACTAGTGGCAACTGATCTGGCTTCAAGGGGAATTGACGTAATAGATGTAAATATAATAATTAATTTTGACGCTCCTAGAGACATTGAGACATATATACATAGGGTTGGGAGAACTGGGAGGATGGGCAGAAAAGGTATTGCGATAACGTTTTACACATTTGATGAGAGTAACATTATAAAACGAATTAAGGACTTAATCAGCGCTAAAATAGTCGAGTAATAGTGAAAATATTACGCTTCATATAGTTGTGTCTTTTATTCCTTAACTTATAGTATGAGTTAACCTTCTCTTTTTCCTAGTTCTGAAACCAGTTTTAGCTTTGTAGTAATTAAGAATTAATGTATTTTACAGTAAACTATAGTTGCAAATTTTTTAAATACTTTCCCATACTCATGACTTTAAAGTTAGATAGGACAAAATATATTTTGTTAAAATTTTATATTAATGTATATATACTAAGATAAAAAAATATATTTTGATGAGAGTGCAATCAGGAGAGCCGGTATATGTAGAGATCACGTATAGGGGCATATTTCAGAAAAGACTAGCCAAGTACATAGCTGAGGGCATTGTCTACACAGCCAGAGAGATGGGAAAACCAGCCCTTTCATTTGGAAGGTATGGAGACTCCCCTGAGAGAAATGGAGTGCCAGCTAAATATTATGTTGGAATAGGAAATGGAATAAGCGAAGAAGACCTAATAGGATACTCAACTAGAGTTGAACCAGATCTTGTTGACAGTATCATTGTAGTTGATGACACTTTACTAAAGGGTGTGGAATCGTGGGCATGGCAAGGAGTTCAACCAATAAACCTGAAACTTAAGGAGAATGGTACAATGATAGTGACTTCTAACAGAAGATTGGATGAATTGGCAAAGATGGTTCCCAAGAAGAATTTTGACTGGACTTTAGGTGTAGTGAAGGGTGATACGTCATTTTCTGGTCTATGGGTATTCAAGGACGACTTAACTATGGAGAAAATATGGGGGGCATTGGCGAGATTAAGACCAGATATAATCGACCTTGAACACCTTGTGAAATTTGTGAGCGAAAAGAAGACTAATCCTGAAAAGAGAATTTCTGCAATAAAAGAGGCATATTCTTCAGTCGATTACAGAAGGATCATGAGGGGAGAGGGGATAGACTTCCCTTACAATCCACCTAGACTATTAACTTGGCAAGAAATGCTAGATGGCGCAGTAGTACCCGCAGTCCCTAGAGGTGGAAGAAATGAGCAATTTAAGAGGGGGACAACAAAATCAGAGAGACCTACCGTAAACTTCGACACATGTATTAAATGCAAATTGTGCTGGATTTACTGTCCTGACGAGTGTTTTGATGAAACACCTGATGGTTATTATGACATTGCTTATGATTACTGTGTAGGCTGTGGAATTTGCGCGGAAGTTTGTCCTGTAAAGGATTGTATAGTCATGGTTGATGAGAAGATGTTTACAGATTATAGGAGACCGTATGGAATGTGGAAGGAAAATAAGGTGAAGTATAAGGATTGGCTAAATCAGGTCAGACAAGCAAGAAAAGAAAGGGTGTACGTTCCGGGGTTGGGAAGATGACTGAGACTAGAAAATTAATTGAAAAAGAAGTATTAATGAATGGAACACAAGCTGTAGCTCATGCCGCAATGTATGCTGATGTGGATGTTGTTACAGCATATCCTATTAGACCATACACTGAGGTAATGGATACTATTTCTAAGTTAATAGCAGACGGTGAATTGGATGCTGAGTTCGTTATTGCCGAGGGGGAGCATGGACAGTTTGAAGCTGTCAAACATGCCTCCTTAGTTGGTGCAAGAACTCTAGTGGGCAGTAGTGGTACAGGCTGGATGTATGGAATGGAGGCGATAGTTGTTACTGCAACAGATAGAGCACCTGTGGTTGCGATAATTGGAAATAGAGCATTAGACGATCCTGGAGCCTATGGTGTAGAACATAATGACGCATTGATGGTCAGAGATGTTGGTTGGTTACTGGTCTGGGTTGATACTGCACAGGAGGCATTTGACACTACCCTTATTGCTTACAGGGTTGGTGAGGATCCTAGAGTACTATTACCCGTAGGTGTGTCAATGGATGGAGGTTTTCTAACCCATGCAGAGCAAATAGTGAGATTACCACCTAAAGAATTGGCAAAAGAGTTTCTTCCCCCTTATAATAGGGGCAAATACATGGTTCATCCTGATAACCCGATATCTGTAGCTCCACAGGTAAATGAAGACTGGGTAATGGAGTTGAGAAGACAGCATGATGAAGCAATGGAAAGGGCAAGGAATGTGATTGTAGAGGCTTATGATAATTTTAAGAAGGTATTTGGAAGATATCCAGGAACTACTAAGGAGATTGAGTTACCTGAAAATCCTTTTGTGGAACCATTCATGACGGATGATGCTGAAGTTATCTTAGTAGGGATGGGAACTGTGTCTAAACCAATGAAGGTGGCAATAAAGAAGATGAGGCAAGAGGGGTATAAGGCTGGAATGCTAAGATTAAGGTGGTTCAGACCATTTCCCACGCAGGACGTAATGAAATACCTAGGCAATACAAGAGTAGTATGCGTAGTTGACAGGGATTACTCAATTGGATCACCAAATAGGGGAGGGGCTGTGTATCAGGAAATAAGATCAGCATTATATGACTTAGATCAGAGACCAAAGGTTTTAGGATTCATAGGAGGTTTAGGTGGAAGGGAAGTAACAATACAAGATGTAGAGAAAATAATCAAGATCGGTTATGAGCATAGGGATACCCCCATAACTAAGCCCGTATATTGGGCAGGAGTTAGAGGTGATCCCTGGTAAAAGGTGATCAGGTATGGTGGAGAAGGAAAGAGAGGAAAGAGCGTATAAAACAATTATTAAGACAATAAAAGACGCTCCCTTAGAGGAGTTTTATACATCAGGTCATAGAACCTGTCAAGGGTGCGAGTCAGCACTACTGATGAGATTCCTAGCTAAATCTGCCGGACCAAGAACAATAGTGATAGGAGCCACAGGTTGTATGTATGTAGCCAATACGACGTACTATACAACGTCATGGGTTGTACCATGGGTGCATACACAATTAGGAGGTTCAGGGGCAGCGGCATTAGGTACTGCAGCAGCGCTTAAAGCGCTAATGAGGAAAGGTAAAATTAAACAAGAACCTATAAACGTTATCGCCTTTTGCGGTGATTTAGGCTGTGCAGATATGGGACTGTCAGGTGTATCGAATGCTATGACTTATGACTACAATTTACTTATAATACTCTATGACAATGAGTCCTCAGCTAACACGGATATTCAGGAGACTAGTATGACACCTTACGGTGCTCAGACAACCTTCAGTAGACCCGGAAAGGTAAGAAGAATAATGAAGAGGAGATGGAAAAAGAGTGTTGTCCCTATGATTATAGCAGGACACAGAACAATTAAATATGCTGCTACAATGAATCCTGCCTACCCACTGGACGGTCTTAATAAAATTAGAAAAGCATTAGAGATAGGTGGACCGACATTTATACACTCCCTGGACCCATGTCCTAAAGGATGGGACTATGATCCTCAATTCTCCCATGAACTTGGAGTACTAGCAGTGGAGACAGGAATATGGCCCTTGTATGAGTACATTGAAGGTAAGATAGTATATGATGAGCCAACAAAGAGCATTGTGGAAGGACGAACTAAAAGAAAGCCCGTGAGGGAGTTCTTGGAGAAGCAAGGAAGATTCTCCCACTTCACCGAAGAAGACGTGGAATATTTCCAGAGAATGGTCGATGAGATGTATGAGGATTGGGAAATACCAGGAGTTATGCCGATAAAATCACTTAACGTGAAAATTGACGATAACTAAAGAGAAAAATGAAAGATAAAATTTTTCTTTTTACTTTTTTACAGTAATATAGATGGATCTATCTTATATCTCTCAATTATTCTAGAGATCGAGACACTCTTAATCCCCTTAATATTGTAAAGTCTGTTCGTGATAAATTGATGCGCACTAGACTCATCCTTAAAGATCATATGAATGTGTAATTTTGGACCACTATCGAGTCCATAAATTCGGGCAACTTCAGGAATTTGACCTAACTCTTGGGCGACCTTCTTTATGGAGTACGGCACAGTCTCAACTTCCATAACTAATGACACACTTAAACCTAAATTAAGCCTATCAACAACTGCAACATATCCTCTTATTATTTGTGAGTCTTCAAGCCTCTTAATCCTATATCTCACTGTGCTAATGGGGATTCCCAACTCATCTGATAATTCCTTTAAACTTTTTTTAGCGTTATACCTAAGTATGTTGAGAATTGTTTCATCAATATCATCTAGCTTGATTGAACTAACACTCATTAATTATTAAATATATTTACAAACATAAAAGAGTTATTACAAGAAATGTAAGAATCGCTTTTGATGACTTGAAACTTTAACTTATTTTGAGCCAATAATATTACAATTTTTACAAATTTGACGTCACGTGATGTTAAATTTTTAACGTAATTTTGACGTCCTGTTAATCAATAAAAGACGTTTAAAACTTATTTAATCATGTTTATGAATAAAACTGGACAAAGTTGGTAATTTCCTTAAGAATTACTAAAAAAGAGGACTATGGTTAGTAAACCTCCTGAATGAACTTCTTTGCATCATCTACGGACAGTTTAGTAGGATTTCCACTATTATTTGATAATTGTGAAAATATTTCAGCATATTTAAGAGCTTCCTCTAGACTAGTGTACTCAGACAATTTTCTCCTGACACCAATTTCCATAAGGAAGTTATCTAGAAATTCGTACAGAGGTTTGTCCTTTTCAATTGATTTCAGTTTCTCCTTAGATGCCTCATAATTAAATTTGATAGCTGTTGGAAGGGATATACATGAAGTGTAACCATGAGGAATGTTAAACCTGGGTCCGAAAACATAGCCAAACATATGGCTCATGCCCATTCTCGCATACCTCATGGTGAGAGATGACAGCCAAACTCCTATTTGGCACTCTAACCTACTGTCTAGAGAATCAATATCCCTAAGGCAATTTACAATTTTATGAAAGCCTTCCTTGGCTAATGAATCCACAAAAGGTGTAGAATCCCTCGAATAAAGGGCTTCAACTGCGTGATCAATTGACCTCACTGCAGATGACACGAGTAACCATTTAGGTGTTTCAAGGGTAGCCCTGGGGTCGAGTATTACGATATCGGGCTCTTTTCCTAGCTTACTCCTCTTCAAGCCTTGTGTTGTATAGCCTCCACTCCTAGTGTGTTCAGCTCCAGATAAGGTTGTAGGAATTACTATGTACTTAGTTTTCTCCTCTAAAACCAACTTTAGACCATCAATTATACTTCCTCCCCCTAATCCTATGATAATCTCGTAGTTCCCTACCTTTTCCTTTAATACAATAACGTCATCTTCTGGAACGTGCTGCCGTGGACCCTCTATTACATCTGCATTAACTAACCTAGTCACCAATGAAAGAGTCTTACCCTGCAATAGACTTCTGGTGGTAACTATTCCTACCTTAGACGACTTCAAATTGGCTAACCAATCTAAGGCGTCCTTACCGTATATGACCTGGGTAGATGGGTATTCCACTTTGTACATGTTAATAGAATATTCTTTAATACGTTTTAATAGTTGTTTTGTCAACATGGAAGGCATATATAGGACAAGCCAAAATTAGAGTAACATAAATACATTTTTTCTTCAATACGCAATTTCCCTATTCAAATTAATTGGTTAAATAAAGAAAAAATCTACTCGCTTTTTATCCTAAATTAATGTTCCTCATATCCTTTTGGTATCTTCCTATTACCGATTACACCACTAAATAAACCTAATAATATGCCCACCAAGTTTGCTGCAATCCCTACCGCCGTAATAGCTGTAGATTCGGAACTTATGCCTATAATATCTATTGCTACTCCTATAAGCAATATTGCCCAGCCAATCACGTAAATAACAGTATCAGATACGTTAACAATCCCTTTATGGATTACGTAATCATCGTCTTTCTTTTCCATAAATAAAATTTATTTTTTAGATTTAAAAATTTTGTCAACGATAACTATTAAATTATATTGAAAAAATTTTGAAAATCACTGTCCTCAGAATTAACATAAATGCAATAAACTGTCACATTAAGTCGTAAAAATATCATTATAGGCGCAAATTTTCAAAAGTATTAAACGTCAATAGTTACAAGACTATTTTGCAAACTGTAATGATAGATTACGATGTCAGTTATAAGAATAGCAGTTCTTCAACCTTGATTTTGAAATTTTTATATGTAGTTTTCATTATGATTGATAATATTAAGTTTTTATATTTCATAAAATATAACTATATTATAGAGGGAAATTAAATGGAACAGAAAAGCAAGATTCCTTCTCTTTTTGGAGAGTACACCGTTTTAGTTGATGATGTCGGGAGGAAGTACAGAATCGGGGAGGATCCTAAAAGTATTTCAAAGAGGTTGTTGGGATATCCAATAAACAGAAATTTAATTTTACTCAGTGCATTTTTGGCGTTCTTCTCTGGTAGTGTATTCCAATACGGATGGAGTGCAGCCTCAAAAACTGTAATTAGCCATTATGGCTGGTCACTAGTAGCTGCCTTCTTCGTATTCACCGTTTACACCGTTTTTCAATCAACTGTCACAGCCTATATTTATCAGAGGTTTAGAGAGAAGGGTTTGATAAGTCTAAGGAGAAGTTTACTGATTGCTGCAGGAAGTATGATCCTAGCCTACTATTTATTTGCAAACGCTTTCCAACCATGGATTGCATATCTTGGGTACTCAGTTATAGGAGGTTTAGCAGCAGGTATTGGTTATGCTGCAGGGGGAGGGATGGTAAACAAATGGTACCCTGACAAGAGAGGTTGGAGATTGGGAATAATAGATGGTGCCTATGGCTATGGGGCTGTCCCATTTATCGTACTCTACCTGTATTACTTCCAGGGGACGTATTTCCAGGAAGTCCTTTACATCATAGGAGGTACAATTGCAATACTGACACTGATATCTTCATTTTTCGCAGTAGATCCGCCTAAAAACTGGTGGCCTAAAGATGTTGACCCGATACTAGCTAGGCAGGCTAAATTAAAGTCTAAAGAGTTGAAAGTGAACCCACCTGCAGTAGCCCACTTTACCCCTAAGGAAATGATAGCAACCAGACAAGGCAAAGCTCAATTCGTATCATTCACCTTAGCTTTATCTGCATCACTGTTTACAACTGCATATTATGTAACTTTTGCAAACCAAATGGGATTTAAATTAGGTATATTCTTGCTACTTGGGTCAATAGGTTTTCCTCTTGCCAATGGTATAGGTAGGGGATTCCAAGGACTAGTATCTAATTACATTGGGAGAAAGGAAATGGCAGCTTTAAGCTATGCAATGTTAGGCTTGGGAAGCCTGGGCGTATTATATGCAGGTTTAGCCCATATTTCATGGTTATGGGCTGTATTTGCTGTGATTGCTGGTCTTGCTGCTGGATCTCCGTACACCTTTAACTGGCTATTAGTCGCTGATCAGTTCGGAGAGAACAGTATGGGGAAGAATTGGAGTCTACCATATATGTTGAAAGGTGTAGGAGGCACGTTTGCCGGACTTGGAGCATCAATAATATTAACGCTTCTGTCTGGAGGTACATTAGGTAATGTAATTACAGGAGTAAAGACTATCACTGTATTTGCGTGGACAGTAACTTTTTGGATAGGAGCTATATTAGCTTTATCTGCAGCATTAATTGTATGGTTCCTTCAGAAGAGACCCACGCTAGAAGATTATGTTAAAGCAAGAATTAAGTTAAATGAACCTATTCAACCTGAAATTGTGTCAAATATCGGTGAGGATAAGCTGAAGAAGATAACACAGGAAGTTAGGGGAAGATAAATAGTCATTGAGAGCTTTATCTTAAGAAAATTTATGATTTTTCCACAAACTGGTTCTAAAAGAAAATGTTTTTGGAGTGAGTTTTTACATAGAGTATCTTTAAACAACTCATTTATCTAGGTTTATATCACTACACCACTCTAGTTCATCATCCATCTTAATACCTTAGTTACACCCAATGGATTACAAAGCCGAGGAGCTTTGAAAGGATAAGGTCAAATGAACGGGAGGAACAGGAGGTCTCCCTCCTAAGGAAACTTAAAATCTTTGTTAATGAGTATAATTCCCATGAGAGTAGTCGAGCTGAGCAACAACATTTCCGCCCCTTTAGTTGGTCAAATCCTATCAGAGTTGGGAGCTGATGTAATAAAGGTAGAACCGCCCAAAGGGGATGATAGAAGAGGAGTAAAACCTGAAATAGACGGTGTTGGAGTTTACTTTGCCAGTGTTAACAAGGGAAAGAGAAGCGTATCAATTGATTTGAAGAAGCCAGAGGGATATGAGATTTTTAAGAAAATAGTAGCTACAGCTGACGTCATAATAACTAATTACAGACCTTCAGCACTTAAGAAATTGCGCATAGATTATGAGAGCGTGAAGAACCAAGTAAACCCTAAAATAATTTATTGCTCTATTACAGGATTTGGTAACTTTACAGAAGAGGCTGATAAACCGGCTTATGACACAACTATTTTAGCCCTAAGTGGTCTCATGGATATGACTGGGGAGGAAAATCCAGTGAAGTTCGCAACCTCAATTTCCGACATAACTACTGCACTTTTCTCCACAATTCTAATATTGTGGTATTATAATCAGGGAGGACCTGTATTCATAGATGTACCAATGATCTACACTCAGTTCTACTTAATGTTAGAAGATGCTTATATGTACTTGAACACAGGAATTTTGCCCAAAAGAATGGGCTCTGCTCACAGATATTTAGTGCCCTATCAAGCCTTCAAGACAAAGAATGGATACATCTATGTTGCAACATTCAATAATGAGCAGTACACTAACTTATGTAAAGCCTTAGGCAGGGAGGATTTGTTGGTATATGACACTCAAGAAAGTAGAGTAAAAAATAGGGAGTATATAGCCAGGGAGTTGCAAAAGATATTTGAAACTAATACCAGAGAGTTTTGGATAAAGAAGCTCAATGAGGCTGATGTGCCTGTTGCACCGATATTAAACCTTGCGGAGGCTTTTCAGATGTATGGGAATAAACTGGTTTACGAAAGGAGGAGTTTGAGATATGTGAGATTCCCTGCCAATGTTAAGGACAAGAGGGAACCTGGGACAGGACTGCCTGCACCTAAATTGGGGGAGCATACTATTGAAGTCCTTAAAGAAATAGGTTATAGGGAGAAAGAAATTGAGGAGTTCATAAGTAAAGGAATTGTTATTTTGAACAACAAGGGTTGATTTTTCTTAATCCCGTGGAATCATAATTTAGGTGGTTAGCTATTTTTGTGCACCTGCTCGTTGTAGAATAACATGTTTTTAAACTGAGGACTGTATGGTTAATTGTTCATTTTATCTAGATCTCATCTTAACAAAAGTGAGCGTCTTTTTGCATGTTATCAATAAAGTTCATGGAAGACCATTAAATAACCTTTATATTGCATGAGCATAATATTCACTTATGTCAGAGCAGGGTCCTTTCTTTGAAGATTTTAAGGTAGGTCAAAGGTTCAGAAGTAAGGTTGGCAGAACTCTCACAGATGTTGACAATATATGGTTCACTTTGTTGACAAACAACTCTAACCAAATTCACTTTAACAGAGACTATACTGAGAAATATTTTTCTGGAGAACCTTTCAAAGGGAGGCTTGTTGTTAATGGATTCCTTACTCTTGCCATAGTAGCAGGGTTATTAGTTGAACTAACAAGTCAAAACGGTTTTATGCTAGGGATAGAGAACGTAAAATTTATGAATCCAGTATTCGCAGGAGATACGATTTACGGTGAAGCAGAAGTAATAGAGGCTAGAGAATCGAAGAGTAGACCTGGATTTGGAATAGTCAAAATAAGAACGTGGGGGTACAATCAGAGAGGAGAGAAAATAGTGGAATTTGATAGAGTTTTCATGGTGAGGAAGAGGAATTCAGTGTGGAGTGAAGAGAAAAGTACTGAGAAACCATAATGAAGTTATACATATAAAAATTAAAGTTAGGTTAGTGCTGAAACTTGGTGGAATTCTAACCTCAGACTATAATTAAATGGTTGTGATATATTGTTCTGTGATAGATAATCCTGGGATTCCAAGATAACTTGGGTTGACGTTTAGGTTGCTTTATATCGTGCAATTATAATCTAATCTTTATTAATGTTAAAATGAATTTTTAATTAATGGATTCAACAATAATGGATTATAATCTTAATTTAAAAGCAATTTTTTGGAGAGTAGAGCATATATATCATGAACAAGAAATTATATCTAGAACACATAACAGTATAGTGAGATATACATACAAAGATTTCTCTGAGAGAGTGAGAAAATTAGCTAGTTTTTTAAGGACTAAAAACCTTGCTGGTGAAAATATAGCCACCATAGCCTGGAATA
The DNA here is from genome assembly GCA_000508305.1 of Sulfolobus acidocaldarius SUSAZ. Taxonomy (NCBI): domain Archaea; kingdom Thermoproteati; phylum Thermoproteota; class Thermoprotei; order Sulfolobales; family Sulfolobaceae; genus Sulfolobus; species Sulfolobus acidocaldarius. The sequence continues at coordinate 835,442 of CP006977.1, read as the reverse complement.
CCCACAGACACTTGGAACTTTATTTTGCCGTACCCTTACTTGGAGGTGTTTTGCATACTGTCAATGTCAGATTTCATCCCTCAGAGATGGAATATGTAATAAAAGAGATGGAAGATAAGGCAGTATTTATTGATAGGGACATCTCGTATAAAGGTGATAATGTTACCGTCTTAGATGAAAGATATGATGACGAAATTAATTCATTTGAGCCTCTAATGGATCTTCCAGATATTGACGAGAAAATGGGAGCTGTTGCCTGTTTTACCTCAGGAACCACAGGAAAACCTAAAGGTGTAATATATAGCCATAGGAGTATATTTATCCACTCATTATCATTATTGGCTAAGGACGTTGTGGGAATATCTTCTCATGACACTGTCATGCACTTAGTTCCAATGTTTCACATATCCGCATGGGATCTACCATTCGCTTCGTTGATGACTGGAGCTAAACTGGTTTTGCCAGGACCTAGACCAAAGGCAGAGGATATTGTATACTTGATCAAACGTTATAATGTTTCAATAGGTGCTGGGGCACCAACAGTTTGGATCGATGTCCTAAATTACGTGGAGAGGGAAAAAATGGATCTGTCTCCCCTTAAAGTTGTTGTTACAGGAGGAGCTGAACCGCCTCAAGGGTTAATGAGAAAACTGAAAGAGCTAGGCGTAAGGACATACCATGCTTGGGGAATGACAGAAACCGAGGCAATTGCAACTGTAAACCAGAGTGATAGCGTGGAGGAATTATCAAAGCAAGGATACCCAATGCCCGGTTTTGAAATAGGATTAATGGATGAAAATAACAGGAGCCTTCCCTGGGACGGAAAGAGTGTTGGAGAACTAGTAGCCAGGGGTGCCTTCGTGACAAAGAAATATTATAAACAATCAGATATGATCGTGAATGATTTCATTAGGACTGGTGACGTTGCTAAAATATACCCTGATGGTAATGTAAAGGTAGTTGATAGATTGAAGGACTTGATCAAGAGTGGAGGAGAGTGGATAAGCTCAGTGGACTTGGAGAACGCTATAATGTCATATGAGAAAGTACTTGAAGCTGTGGTAGTTGGCATAAAGGATGAGAAATGGGGAGAGAGACCAATTGCTTTAGTCGTAAAGAAGCCTGATAGAGACGTAAACGCTGAGGAAATAATAACATACTTGAAGTCATTAGGAAGATTTCCTAACTGGTGGATGCCAGAGAAAATTATATTCGTTGACTCAATTCCCAAGACTAGTACAGGAAAATTGGATAAGAAGGTAATAAGAGATATGCTAAAAACTAAGTATGATAATAAACTGTAATATATAAAGTAAAATATTCTCTAGAAATGACTATAATGTTTAAACTTAAATTATAAGTAGAAAATCTAGTAAACTAAGATTTTCCCCTTAATTTTTTAAATTTAATTGAGTTTAAGGCATGTGTGGATATTGTGCCATCGTGGAGTTATAAATTGTTGTTGTAGTCCCATCTAAAACTCTAGTGTATACTTGAGTGTCCCTACCTGTTCAGCATCTTTACAACCCTCTTCGACCTAACTAATGTGTCCTTTATTGACCGGTGTTGGTTCATTACTAGCACAATCTATAATTGTGAGTCTAATCTACAAGGGTATTGTAAAATCCATAGGCAGAGACTTTTCGATAATGATAAGAGCTGGAAGGCTTGCCCTACTGTTTCTGGGATTTTTCATGATAGGTTTAGGGGTTTGCAGTTTCTTTTAGAGGCTTTAATAAAAGCACTATAGAATGATGTACATGAGTATTTTTAAGTTAAAACGAGAATTTACATCACTTATTAAACGCCATTTGTTTGATTCAATAAGTTTTACACCCTCATCCTCTTACTAGCTTCCCTATATATTGGATCAAGAAATTCATAATCCTTGATTATACTTGTCTTTTCGAGACTAAGCAAAATATTATCGAGTACACTACTTGAGATCGTAGTCCCCTCGCTTCTCTGAATACACTCCAATAATTTACTCCATGTATTCATTCCTGACCCTAAGCATTTAAGCGCATACTTGTATCTTCTAGCAGAAATCTCAGATACCCTCTTCTTCGTGTCAATGAGTTTTTCCTATTCGTCCAAAGCAACGCCTATTGCTATTTCCATTATATCATCAATTTTTCCACCTTCTAAGAACCTATTTGCACCAAATGTTAACCAACCAGGAATTCCGTCAAAGAGATCCACTAATTTATCTATTACAGTATTATCAGCTCTTAGACCTACTTCCTGGAAACCTTTAGTGAGAAACTCCTTGCTCATCTCTCTACTAAATCTTTCAAGTGTGACAGAATAGTAATATCTACCATAAAGAGGTGAGTTCTTATCCTCTACTCCTAAGAAATCATAGAGTAAGCCAATTTCCGATCCCGTAAAAATGAATGTCAGATTTTCATCATAATCATAGGCGTGAGCAATTGCGTCCTTGATCTCTGTAGAAAGTGGTCCCCCAATTTTTGAGCTTCATCCATTGCTATTATAAGCCTCTTCTTGTTTAAATGGTCAAACAGATCAGCTAAAGAGAGGGATTGTCTACCCTTCCACTTAAACTCTATAGAGTTACCCACTATACTTACTCCCCTTACACCAGATAGAATATCCCTTGCCCTGTCTATAATTAATGAAAAACTGGCAGAGAAGATACTATATAAATCCTGTCTACCATAGTTTTCCTTTAATCTTCTACAATCTATTAAAACGTAATCTGTTTTTAACTCATTTAAGGCAACAAGTAACGTTGATGTCTTACCTATCCTTCTTATACCAGATATAGCCAGTAATGGTCTATTTACGTTATTCTTTATTTCCTCTATCTCCTTTTCCCTATCGAAGAGCTCATCCCTAGTCTTCTTTGGTCTTTCATCAAATAACGACTTCTCCCCCAGAATATATATTCTGCCCCAGAAGCTACATTTTTTTACCACATTTTCTGAGAAGTAAGTAACAATAAAGCCACGGAATCCCTTTTCCATAAAATTGTACTTGTACTTTAATCTGAGCTCTTCTGTTTTATCACCAGTAATTCGTAGAGATATGCCTCCTACGCTGATAACCTTTTTCAAGTAAAGAAATAGAAAATTTAGTTTGTCTTTACTTGTTTAGTCCCAAATTATTCTAACTTTTATTTCCTCTGCTTGTTTCTCCTTTAAGACTTTCATTACCTCATTTTCGTCATTTATACTAATTGTTCTAGTCACTAGAAGTTTTGAGGTTTTAGGATACATGGTCTTCCAAGATGCTAAGTGCACAATCGCCTGTTGAAAATGAGGTTTTTGTCCATTAACTAAACCTAAGATTAATTTATTACCATGAACTAGCGTTTGAAGATCCTTATAACTTATTGAAAATATACCGTCACTAGGAAAACCGAATACCCCTAGTATACCATTCCTGTTTAATAGAGGAATTACCTTATCAAGCAATTGAGCGTTAGCACCTGTTGCGTCAACTATTACATCAAATCCTCCAACAGAGTCTTTCAGCTTTTCGAACCCCGTTGACGAGTTATAGTAATTGATCTTTCCCTCTTCTATTATAACACTCTCAGTTTCATTAGGATCCCTTCTATTGCTTGCCCATACCTCATATCCTATAGTTCTTGCCAGTAAAATGAAAAGTAGCCCAATGGGTCCTGTACCTATAACTAACATTTTTCTGCAATTTATTGTTCCATCTTCACATGTCCACGCAGGGAGCCTTTTTTGAATATCGTCTATTTCCTGTAAAGATTTTTCGATATCTGCTAAAGGCTGAGCTAATATACCTATGTCCTCTAGAGCTTTGGGTATTTTAACTAGATATTTAGGATCATCATACCACTCCTCTCTCATAAAACCGTCCATAGCGTATATACCTGCCTCAACAAATCCTCCAGTCTCACAAAAATCTGGTCTTCCTAATAAACAATTAAGACATTTCCCACATCCTCTCCTGTTTACCGGCATGACAAGGTCTCCCTTAGAGAACTCACCCACTGACTCCTCAACCACTCCAATCGCTTCATGACCTAGTACTAGGTAATCCCTGTCCTTATGGGCTTTGCCTAGAGCTAACTTGCCATTTACAAGCTCCCTATCTGTGCCACATACTCCTGAATAGAGGCTCTTTATCTTTACTTTCCCATAATTCTGTGCGTCCTTTATCTCCTTAATTTCTGCTCCAGCATTAGGAGGTCTTATTATTATTGCTCTCATAAGTGCTTTTATCGTCATTACAAAAATTTAAACTTTTACCATTTAATACTTTCAATTTAATTAAAATTAGAAAATTGCAGTAAACAAGAAAATTCGTCAGCCTCAAGCAGGAATACTAGTTTAAAACTAGGATTTTACGGAAACTGCGTAAAAAGTGGTTATATTTAAACATTTTTTATATACAGTAACTTACTATACTTAAAAATTCCTAGGTAATTTAAAATTCATTGACAAAAGTTTTAAATATCTAGCACGAGAATATATATTTGACCAAAAATGGTCTCCCAAGAGATAATCAGAAAGGAGAAAAAGAGTAATGATCACAAATTCATCCCATTAGACCAATTACCTGAGGAATACCTCAGACTAGAATACCCTCATGAATGGGAATCAATAAAAAAGACCAAAAGATTCTACGACAGTGTATTGCCATTTTAAAAAATATATTCTACTTATATTCATAAAATCCTTTTCCTACCTTCTTCCCTAATCTTCCTTCCTTTACCATTTTAGTTAAGAGAAGATCAGGAGCGAAGTAGTCTAGTCCTGTTTCTTTCCTTAAATCCTCCAGAGTTTTGACAACATTATCTAACCCATATTCGTCAGCATACTCAAACACACCTTTAGGCCAATTTAAGCCCAGTTTGCAACCCTTATCTGTATCTTCCTTTGTCACAATCCCTTCTCTCACTAGATAAGCCCCCTCATTTATAGCAGGAGCTATAAGCATAATACCAGGAATCTTATTAGCCTTGTCCTTTGGTATAGATGGTTTTACAAATTTATTGGGCTCTGGATAGCTGTAAAATCCTTTACCTGTCTTCACACCCAAATTTTTAGCCTTATACAACTGTTCAAATGCCTTGCATTCATAAGCCTTAAACCCTCTTTCCCCCATAGCCTTACCAACAAGATAAGCCACATCCACACCAGCATAATCCTGAAGTAAGAACACGCCCATGGGAAAACCTAACTCATACATGGCAGAAGCATCAACCTCTAAAACGTCTGCCTTTCCCTTCTCGACCAGAAGACAAGATATGTCATTTACTCTGAATAATATCCTGTTAACAAGGAATCCTGGAACGTCTTTTTTCACGAGTATAGGATCTCTCCCTAATTTTTTACCCATCTCATATGCTCTTTTCATAGTTTCCTCTGAAGTCTTCTCTCCCTTAATTATCTCTACTAACTGCATGAGCACTGGTGGGTTAAAGAAGTGCATCCCCACAACTCTCTCTGGTCTCTTAACTGCAGTTGCGATCTCGGTTATGGGCAAACTACTTGTGTTTGAGGCTAATATGGCATCTTTTGATGCTAAACTATCTGCCTTCTCAAATACCTTCTTTTTTACGTTAATATCTTCAATCACTGCCTCTATTAAGAAATCAGTATCTTTCATTGCCTCTTCTTGGCTCACAGTTAAATGCAATCTTGATAATATCTTGTCCGGATCCTCTTTGATGTTACCCTTCTCACTTAACCTCTTTAAGCTCCATCCTATTCTTTCCTTTGCGTTTTTAAGTATGTTCTCTGCTACATCATTAAGCCACACGTCGTATCCTGCAATTAAGGCTAACTCAGCTATACCATGTCCCATTGAACCTGCTCCTACTACAGTGAATTTTCTTATTTCCATAAAAGATCAATATATATTTTAAACTAGCATTATTTAACTTCTCAGGCAAAACTTAATTGATGTACTTAGTGGCAACTTCAAACGGAATATACAAGATAACGGGTAAGGATAAGATAGAGCTAGTCTGTTGTGACGGAGAGAGTATGCACGACTTTATCCTTAAGGGAAGTAGATTATACACATGCTCCTCTAACAATGGAGTTAGCGTTGATAATAGAAATGTAATAGACGAGTCATGCTGGAGATTATATGAGTTCGGGGACAAGATTATAGCTTCAGTTGAGGGACCTAGGCTGTACTTAGTAGATGAGGTAAAGAGGATACTTGACCTAGAGGATGAGGGAAAGAACTTAGGTTGGAAATTTTTAAACTCAAAGGCTCACATTACAGATTTTGCTCTATATAAAAACAAGATAGTTGCCTCAGTGGAGGACGGAAATCTCTTGGTGGGAGATGAGCTATCATCTCTGAAGCCAATAAAATTTTTTGCTGACTCCCATAATCTTTTGAGTAAAGGCAACTACTTATACATAACTACTGCAGATGGTTTATATATGACTCAGGATCTGGAAAATTTTCATTTGACAGAGAAGGGCTACTTTCATGGTATTGAAGATTTAGGCGAATTAATATTAGCCCAAGTTAGGAGTAAGAGACCACTATTTCTTGGCAAGGAATACAGATGGGAGAGATTAAATCTTCAACTTCCAAGCCCTACATTTGGCGTAACAGCAATATCAAAGATAGACAACGAAAACATAGTTTATTCTACATCATCCTTGGTGGAGATTAATCTGAAAAAACTGGAGGCGAAAACCCTCATAAAAAACCTTCCCATGACTAGGAGGGTAAAAGTAGTGGATCATTAGCTATATATAAAAAATCTATTGACGTGTGGAAGTTTCGAGACCGTACATAACTGAGAAGTTGGATAAAAGTCCCAAAGCCAGCAACAGGTGGACAATCAACAAAGGAATATTAAAGTACTGTAGATAAACGATGCCAAGTACTGCAGTAAGTATTAGAAGAGCTAAATTGCCCACAAGCATTCTTCTCTTTATAGAGTCTTTAGCTCTAGCTAAACCGTAAATTATTATTACTAAAAGAACCGCTGCTATTATCGCATGAATTCCTATAAGAATATTTGAGACTCCATAAAAAACCATGGAGTTTCCGATTAGTATTTCTAGTATACTTACGCCAGCTCCAGTTAGCCATAATGTCTTCAAAACGTTATGACCTCATAGCCATTATTTACGTAATGGGCAACTCTCTCTCCTACAGGTACTAGGTTGACCCCCATATTTTTGAGATCTGGAACCAGGTTCATTCTCTCGGCAACACCTATACAGGCGGAATCTACTAACTTGTTTTGTAACATTTCTTGAAACATATCTTTAAGATCTCCCTGAAGTTGGGTTAGCCTTTTTTGACTAGGTCCAAAGTAGATCACCTTGACATCCTCATACCTTTTGTTTTTAGCTGAGTTGTAAGCCATTCTCATAGCCAACTCGAATTTTTCATCTCCAGACATTATTAAGAAGAGAACCTTTGTCATAGTCTTATTTTCGCATTTCCATCTTTTAAATCTTCCTAATATAAAAGATATCCTAATTTTTACTTTTCTTAATATTAAAAATTTTGAAATTATAGAGTTTTCCCGTTTAAGCAATTCTACAAAAATCAGTTACTTGAACAAGGTACAGCTTCTATAATTTTCTCCGTCTTATAACTCTCCTATGTTCACTTTATTTTTTTACCCAAAATCGCCAAATAGTTAATATATAAGTTCTACGAATAAAAAGTTATCATTTAATAAACCTTTTTCTTATTTGAAAGGTAATCTTTTTAGTTCACCGGTTGAGGACATCATTAGTGATCGAGTATGACTCCCTCAAGAATATTATCAATAATTGGTGGTCTTTTAGCACTCATAATAGCTATAACTAGCCTAGTAATCAATAAGCCTTTATTAACATATTACGTTTCAATTGACTCAGGTGTGTTAATGGCTTTAGGTATAATCAGCATAATAGGTGGATTGGCTGACATTTATGGCGGAATAAGAGACAATAAAGGCTTAATGATAACTGGTGGAATACTTGGCGCATTAGGACCATCTGTACTATCTCTGCTATCTTTGCTAGGTTTAATCGGTGGTCTGATGAAAGGACTTGGAAGTGCTAAAGCCACTAAAATTTCTAAGTAAAAAGGACACTCCCTTCTTACTTTTCAAGACAAAATTTTTACATTTTTGGCATCTTTCTATTTGTCATTATATAAATTATTACAAATATCGATAAGATTAGTCCTATTATTCCTCCAACTATAGCCAATATTCCGGAAGTTATACTAAGAGCATATACTGCATCTAATAAACCAGGAGACGGTGGGAAGGAAACCTGAACTGAACCAGTCAGTACCATACCAATAGAGAAAATCAATAAACCTAAACCTAGCATGCTATTATTAATCAACTCCCCAACCTCACCCTTAGTCATAGGGTTGTCTACAGCTATTAATTCCCCCTCCGAGATGCTGGACACTAAAGATGGTACAAGTGCTAATATTACAGCAACGCCCCATAAGGTCGACTCGTAATTTACCACTAAAAATCTACCTGTACTATACGTATAAACGTAGATCAGAATGACTCCAATCATTTGGAGAATTACTTTAACTAACTTGTTACCCTCTGCTATATAACCAGAGATTAAGGTTAATATGACACCTAAGATTACCACTATACCGCCAGCTACTCCAAAGGGAAATGAAATCGGAGTTGATATGGATATGATTATTGAAGATAGTCCGATTAAAAAGTAAAAACCTAACCCAGTAAGTATACTAATCTTATTTACGGATAAATCAGCCCTAAACATGGAAAAAATAGGGGAAATTAGATACGCTATTAGTCCCAGTATTCCTATTATTGAACCGGAAATTATTCCTCCACTAGGATTTAACTGGATCAAATGGGAGAGAAAGACTATACCCGCAATCGCAGCGAAAATTATTGAGATGCCAAGTATCAATTTACCAATCTTCAGGAGTCTAGGTATATAGCTAGCCATTGCGCTAACTGTAACTGGTGTATCCTGTTTTGGTACTTGAACAGAGCCAAAATAATAACCGCAACTATAACAATATCTGGCATCATCTGGGACAGATTTACCGCATCTAGGGCAGTTCTTAGCCATAAGGCAAAGTCAATCAAATGAGAGATAAATTTATGTTTAAAAATTTTTATCCATATCAAGAAGAATTAGTCTAAAAATAGTGTATTCTTTTTCATTATACAAATCAAAACAACTCTTAAAGGTTTACTAGGCAAACACAGAAGCAGAAAGTTTAACGTGTGTCTTTAACTCGATACAAGATGTCCACAATCTGTCTAAATCTTTCCTCAAATTCAGCTAAGTTATTTTGACAATAGTTAATAATTTAAAAACTAATAATATCAAGAAAATATGTTAATTAAAAATGCTAGACTGGAAGATGGAAGGATAGTTGATATTAAGATAGATGGGGACAAGATAACTTGTATAGGGAGTTGTGAGAGAGAAGAGGATGTATTGGAAGCAAATGGAAAACTCGTTTTACCACCATATCTTAATATGCATTTTCATCTAGATAGTGTCTTCACTAAAGCAGAAAATCAAAGTGGAACTTTATGGGAGGGGATAAAAATATGGAAAAAATTGAAGCAAGAACTTACTGAGGAACAGGTTTACAAAAATGCAGTAACAGCAGTCAAATTAATGGTAGCCTTTGGAACTCTCTGGTTGAGGACACATGTGGACATAACGGAGAAAAGTCTTAAACTATTGAGGGCTCTTCTCAAGGTCAAAGAGGACGTAAAAGACCTTATGGATATCCAAATAACTGCTTTTCCACAGGATGGGATCTTCGTAGATAAGGGTAATGAGGAGTTAATGTATAAAGCATTAAGTGAAGGTGCAGATAATGTTGGACTTATTCCTCATAACGAATTAACCAGGGAGGACGGGGTGAGGTCAATTAAATTTGCACTTGAATTGGGGAAAAGGTATAATCGAGATATTGATGGACATATAGATGAGACAGATGATCCTAACTCTAGATTCTTAGAGGTCTTAGCTAAAGAGACACTGGAAAATGGGTGGACAGGTAGAGTTGCAGCAGGACATGTAACTGCAATGCATAGCTGGGATAATGCTTACAGATACAGAATTTTACCACATGTTGCGAATGCAGGAATAAGTGTGATACCTAACCCCTTAATTAATGCAGTCCTTCAAGGTAGGTTAGATACTTATCCGAAAAGAAGAGGTATGGCACCTATAAAGGAAATGTTGAACTTTGGAGTGAATGTCGCGTTAGGTTATGATTGTATGATGGATCCTTGGTATCCTCTTGGAAGCGGAAATATGTTACAAGCGTTATTTATGGCAATTCATCTTGATCAACTTACAGGATATGAAGAGTTGAAAAGATCAATATACTTAATAACGTATAATGGGGCGAAAGCCTTGAGAATTAAAAATTACGGTATTTGCGTAGGGTGTGAAGCTAATTTGATAGTGACAGCCTCTAATAATGTGGTAGACTTGATAAGGTTTATTGATCCGCCCTTATATGTCATAAGGAAAGGAAAGATCTTAGCAGAAAAGGGGAATCGCATTTTATTTAATGGTAAATGGGAGGATGTAAAAAGGGAGCCTTAACATAAAATCATCAATATATTTCTCGTCTATGATTTTTTACCTAGAGAATCTAAAACAACCTTTCCATCCATTAAAACGGACAAACGGTATGAATTAACGCTCAGTATTCTTTATGGTAAAAAATATTATGTCTCTCCAAGATATATTAATCAATGTTACTAGACGTAGAGAGCAATGAGGAGTTCTCGCTAATTAGGAATTCTTTAAACGAATTCTTAGATAGAGAATGGAAAACTTTAGGAGCAAAGAAGGATAAAGTCTCCGATATCAAGGTCAAGGAAATATTTGAGAAAATAAAAGATTTGGGAATATTTCAGCTTATCAAGGACGATAGGGTATATGGACTTTTGATAAATGAAATCCTTGGTGAAAACCTGTTACCTGGAACAGTATCTACCACAGCAATGCTAGGATTAGACTACCCAGTTACAATAGGAGTAAATTATGTTCCTGAGGCAGACAAAGTGGAAATGATAATCACCCCTAGAGGAATAGCAAAAAGGGATGAGGTAGAATTAAAAGAGGTAGAATCACCCGATCCCACCTTGAGAATATACAAAGTAACGGGAGGGAATTGGAAAAAGTTAGAGTTGGACTTCAATAGAGCAGTTATTATGGCTTCAGCTCAGATTATTGGGCATGGCTTAGCTACAATGAAGCAGATAGTGGAATACGCAAAAAATAGAGTAGCATTTGGAAAGCCTATAGGTTCTTACCAGGCAATAAAACACAGAGTCGTAGACGACGTAATTGGCTTAGAACTTGTTAGATCGAGGTACATACTAGGTAATGTAGAAAATCCTTACAATCTTTTAAATCATGCTTACAGAAAAGCCTTCAGAGCTGCACTAGACTCCATTCAATTTCATGGTGGAATAGGATTCACATCAGATTTGGATCTACATTTACACCTCAAGAGGATTATAGCACTTCAGAAGATATTTAAGATCAGCTAAGATTTTTTATCACAAACTATCTCTAGTTTTAAATTCATTACTTCTTCTCCCAGCTGGTTAATGGTTTTTACGTTTAAGAAGACTCTACCGTTCTTCTCTCTCTCCTTCTTATCAGTGACCTCTACCACACACTTCAGTGTGTCGCCTATTTTGACAGCCTTCTTAGCCTCTAATTCAAGTCTAGATAACGCAACGAACCCCTCACCAAAAGGATCCACTGGTAATTGGTAAGTTAGACCCACTGCTAATGAAGCCGTCAACAGTCCCGGGGCAATTCTACCTTTGAACCTGGTCTTCTTGCCGTATTCCTCATCTAGAAATAAGGGATTATAGGCTCCTGTCATGGTGGAAAAAATTATCACATCTGCTTCTCCAACTGTTCTACCTTTTGTCTCCCACTTTTGTCCTACTTTAAAGTCTTCAAAATACATATTTTAGAAAAAGAGATTCATGATAAAAAATTATTTCGGTAATTTCAATACTCTCTCTCCAATTAGGTTCCTCAAGATCTCTGAAGTGCCACCAGCAATAGTTCTACCTCTAGAGCTTAACATTCCTAGATACCACTTCTGATTCATGATAAACTCTAGATCATAATTAGAGACTGCGTGTTCGTAGACTTTTTGAAGTATCTCAGACGCAACAAGTTTCAATATAGCCCCCTCAGTGTCGACGTCCTCTCCCCTCCTGAGCTTAGTCAGGAGTCTACGATAAAACGCCTCTAACCCCTCTATGTCATCCCTTAACTCCTCCAGCTTTGGATCCTTTAGACTGTCTATAGCACTTTTAGAAGTGAAGAGCATTGTAATCCCTAAGGTAAATCTCTCATGGTTCAACACAGTCATTGCAACCTTCCATCCCTCTCCAACTTTACCAACTACATTCTCCTTAGGAACTTTTATATCGTTTAAATACACTATATTGAAGTCACTCTTGCCTGTGATTTGATAAATGGGAGAGACTTTTATTCCGGTCTGTCTCATATCTACCACAAACATCGTAAGTCCACCATACCTATCTTCACCAGTCCTTGCTAAAAGTATCATGTAATTGGCTAGATGAGCGTAACTACTCCATATCTTTTGTCCGTTGACTAGAAAATAATCACCTTTGTCCTCTGCTCTGGTCTTGACTGATGCCAGATCTGATCCTGCAGAGGGCTCGGAAAATCCTTGGCACCATATGTCCTCAGCGCTAAGTATTCTTAGTAAGTACCTCTTTTTCTGTTCCTCATTTCCATGCTTCAGGATTGCAGGTGCCGCTACCATTAATCCTATTGAACCTAAACTTCTTCCATATGGTAAACCAGCTTTTATGAATTCCTCATATGCTATCGCCTCATAGATAGGAGGTAGCTCTTGCCCACCATACTGCTTAGGCCACGTTATACCCAGATATCCTGCATTATACAGTTTCCTTTGCCATTCTCTAATCTTCTGATAATCATCGAACTCAACTGTATCGAAGAGAATCCTTCTACCTTTTAAATCAGCAGGAGAATTAGCTTCAATCCATTTTTTAAGTGCTGACCTAAACTCTTCCTCGTCCAAAACTACTCAATATACATTTAGTACCAGAATTTATAATATTTTAAGCAATGGCTTACCCTCAAAGCTCAGGAATTTTAAGCCAACTATTGATGGAATATTTGTGGAAGTGGTAACAGTTAGTCTAACTCTTTTTCCCGGGTTCTGTAACTGAGAACCATAAACTAAATCATGTTTACCGTGTGGGAGAAATTCGTTTTATTAAACGATCTCATATCTTTATGTCCCTGATCACGTTGATGTATTTTTTAATCTCCTCTACACCTTTTTCAGTTATTTGCACTATTGTCCTAGGACCTGAAAGAGTAGGTATCTTCTTTACACTAACCATTCCCATTTTCCTCTAAAATCTGCAAATGCATGTGAAGGGAACTTTTAGGTATTTCTGTAGAATTTTGAAGATCACCAAATGTAGTTTTGCCTAGAATATACAATGAAATGAGAATTCCGAGCCTAGATGAATTTGAGAGCACAGGGTTATTCAGTAACTCCATGATCTTCTTTAGGTCTTCACTCATTTTCAGCAACCTCATTAATTGATTTATAACCAGCGTAAATCCAAGATATTGTAAAAAATGAATAGGTAAAAACTGAAATAATGTTATTCAGATTTGAAAGAGTCATCAATACTGTAAAACTAACTAAAGCCACAACATCATAATATCTTAAACCTACCATTCTGTAACTATAATATAGTCCAACTAATACTAGACCAACGTAGAACACTTCCAAAATTTCTTCAAAAACTGAATTTAAATCATAATAGGAGTAAATAATTAAAAGAATCAACAACAGTATACCGATAAGAGAGTATAAAATGAAAAATTTCCCCTTTTGCTCACGGTTTATCTCTGGATAAATCTTGTAGAATTTTCCCCATACTTTCGCTACTTTATTAAAAAAGACGAAGGTAAGAGATATATAAATAAAAATAGGTATAAGGAATGAAATACTATATAGAAGAAAACTTTTCAGGCTTAGACTATCAATGATGTAATAAATAGGTGAATATAATGCTGGAAAAGTTGACCATAAAAGATAGTATTTTGCTAAAGCTCTCCTAATCTCGTTTTTAAGGGTGTAATAAGCTAGCTTCTTAGCCTCTTTAATCATATCCTCATGTTCACTTTAGACGCCTAAGCATAATTTATCTATACTTCTTAAGTTTTTAATTTTATCTCTATGATCATCACATTTAGTTATGGAGAACTTCTTACCTTTTATCTCTACAACAGTTAAAGCTAAGGGGTCCTCTTCCTCTACTATTGAAGACTCCAGGAACTCGTCGACTTTCATGGGACCAAATGTTTTTCCCTCAAATATCAGATAAAGATCATGTTCTTGGAATAAACTCAGCATATCAAGTTCGTGTGTAACTATTAATCCTTCCTCTCCATATTCCTTTAGCCAATTTACTATTATTTTCCTTTTAGCGTAGTCGACGTTTTCAAACGGCTCATCGATAATTATTTGTTTAGGATACGAGGCTAATACTAACACAGTATTAAATAGCACAGTTTGACCTGAAGACAAATCATAATAATTCTGGTTTAGATTGTTCATTCCAACCTCCTTAAGTATGTTTTTAGCTAAATTAATGTCTAACTCTTTTATTTCCTTTAGTATTGAGTTTGTCTATTAATTTTACCCCTAATGAATAAGCTTCTGGTAAATTACATGATAGTTTGGTGAACCTTCTGATTCCCTTTACCTCTATTCCATCAACTCTAATTGAACCTTCATAATCTCTTATGCCGCAGATGGCCCTTAGTAAAGTGCTTTTGCCTGAACCGTTTGGTCCTAACAGTAGACTCTTACTAGATAAACTTAAGGTCGCTCCTCTAATAATCTCTTTTTTCTTTTCACCATAAACTTTTACGTTCTTAAGCTCTATCATGTTAAATTGACCTCCCTTCTTCCGTGGGCTTAAGATATAGATTTCTAACGAATATCACAGCTAATACTGATAAAAGGCCTATCCAGAATAACAGAACTATAAGGGGTATGAAAGGAGATACTGAGGAGCTAGCATCCCCCATGATTGAAAATGGTGGATCTTCATTCATGTAAGCGTAATAGGATAGCATAACTATATTCACGAAAGGACTGCTCAAGCCTATATTTCCTAAGTCAATGTATAAATATGAAAAGCCAAAGAGATAACTAATGATTAACGGTAAGAAACTAATTATATTCCATATTTTTCTAGTGGTTTTTAAGCTTAAAATGTTCAAATTTATCGATAATGCAGTATAAAAAGCCCAGTAGGAATAATATGGCAATAATAGCTGGTATATTTCTTGGAAATGCCACATCGTAACCAAACTTACTTCCGAACAACAGATAAGTTGTCGCCAACATGATTCCAGAGACTATCATAATAACTATTCTGTTCTAGATATTTACGTCTCTCTTCTCAACTATAAAGGTCTACTTAAGTTGATAAATTATTTACAAAATGACGAAAGCCTCGCCCTTTAGGGCGGAGAGGAAGTCAGCTAATCAAAAAACGTAAGTATAGCATTATTAACTTCCTCAGGGTTCTCAGCATGTGGCCAATGTCCTGCCTCGCGGATTTTCACCAACTTATAGTCTTCGAATACCTCCCATAGTCTGTCAACCCATGAAGTAGGGAAAAGAGGATCGTTTTCAGCCCATAATACCAGCGTTTTACTCTTTATTTTCCTTATGTTGTTCCATCTAAAATGAGAGACATATGCCCTATACCAATTTACAAGGGCTCTTACAGAGTAAGGCTCTTCATATACTTTGAAATACTCTTCTTTTTCCTCCTCCTTAAATTTCCTGACAGTCAGATGATCTAGGAAATAGTTGATGTAATCTCGCAAGTTACTAATAATCATTTTTTCAGCGATAGGAATTTGATGGAAGAAAATATACCAGTACTCATTAGCTATGTCTCTCCATCTTCCTCTCATGCCCTTATATGCTGGATTAATTAAAACTAGGTCACAATTAGTTTCCTGGGCTATGAGTTGTGAGACTATTGAGCCAATGTCATGACCTAAAAGAACAAAGTCATGAATATCTAATTTATTAAGAGCCTCCATTATCTCTTTAGCCTGAACTTCAACACGAAAGTCGTCCACATCGTAATCCCCTTTTTCAGAATGTCCAAATCCCTTGAAATCTATCCTAGTCACCCTAAACTTCTTAGATAAAACATCTACATTATGTCTAAAGTCATAGCAGAAACCTGGTATTCCATGAAGTAGTACCAGATTCCTCTTTCCTTTTCCGCTTTGAGTAAAATGTAATTTCCTTCCTCCAACAGAAACAAAATCCATTTCATTAAAGTATTAATAAAAACTCTTTTAAAAACTAAAAGTATAATGTAATCATAATCCTCTTAATTCATTAGTCTAAATGGGAAATACGATTCACTACTAACTAAAGACAGGACAACGTACTAGGAAAAAGTCTTAGTATGTGAAATATATATGAGTTGAAATGAATATAAAAACGTTGAAAAGCTACTTTATATTAAATCTCAAAAATTATGGTCCTCGCGTTGCTAGAAATTAAGCTACAGGAAGTGTTCTTCAAATCTTGCCTACAATCCTTTGTATCCTTAATCTCTGGAATCTCCTTTAGTTGTTTTATCAGATCATTTATCCTCCTATATTCATCCTGAGGAATTATGGACGTGACTATCTTGGCTCCCTTTGATTTAGCAGCTAATGCTGCAGCTACAGACATGCCCTTCCTACCTCCTGTTATATCCACATAGTCCTCGGAGCTGATATGGTTGTTCACAAAGGCTTTAAAATCCTTAAGATCCTGCTCTGTATTTATATCATTTATTCTTACTGGAAACTGGATTATCTCAACCTTAGAGAACCTCTCTTTCAAACAGCACACAAACATTAATTTAACAATTTTCCATGCTTTTTCAACCTCAGGATCTCTCGTTGTTATAACTCTTATCTCATTAATATCAACTCCATTTTTCACTAGATGCAGAAAAGTCTCTAATATTCCTCCTGGTGAAGTTCCCAAAGTAGCTACGAGTTTTCCCATAGTAGAGTTTTAAGTTAAATATATTTATTAAGATTTCTGGATACCACGTTTTACAAATATAAAATATGATACAACATCATAAATGGAATTTAAGAACTATATAAGATTTAATGTAAGCCCATGCCGTGAAATATATTCTCTACATAAAACTTAATCATAAATTAGAATTTTATATGTAAACCGCGTAATTAGTAAAGTAATGAGGAAATTTCATGATATTATTAAAGATTGTAAGTATTACACTTTTGATGACGACACCATATATGACTTAACAGAGTGTGAGATTTTAGAACCCTTTCTACCTATAAAAGTACTAAAATTTTACGTAGATAGAACTCTAAATAAGGTGGACAAAATTTCGATAAAAACAGACCACTTGGAAGCCGGTTTAGAGCTAATAGAAGATATATCTTTTCTCGAAAATGCCGATTTTAGGAACCTAGTAACCTTATTGAATACCGAGACAATATACGCAAACTTGCTCTTTAGGAAGTCTAAAGTGAATAGTCTGACATTAGTTTTGAGAAATATGATGATGCTAAAAATTTCATATCCTCATGATATAGGCGATAGTTTATTTTATGTAAAAGTTTTCATAGATTACGCCGATAAATTTAATACTGTTCATATTAACAGCGAGAATGATGCGATAATATTTCTTAACCTAGCAAGAGACAACTTACCAGGTAAGGTTTCTGTACTATCTGGTAGTGTAAGAGATGTAGAAAAATCTACCTGTGATAGGTATTTAAACTTTATGAAGTTTTTAAATCTAACGTAAGTTTTAATGAAGTTTTTATTACAAAATTTCTTGTCGAAATCTTTTTTTAAAAGTAAACTATGATGTAACATATGGAGTTAAAAACTGAAACTTTAAGATCGAGAAAGAGGATGTTAGACTTAAACAGTTATAAGAGGTCTGAGATAAGGTCGTTAAAGCAGTTTGTATCGTCTAGAGAGGACTGAGATGAATATATGTGAAAGGGGATATTACACAGTTTTTAATTACACCTCAAGACTTCAGTTCTGCCCTTCACTTACACGTATGCAATATTATAAACTGATTCTACCTTTTACAGTAAACAGCGTCGAAATATTTGATATTACTGAGGGGAAAAAGAAAGTAGAGGCTCAGATAGGGGACAATAGATTTGTGGAAGTGCTAGGAGCACCTCTTAACCCAAACATTAAAACACATATAATCAGTGTGAAATGTCGTAGGGTTAAAGACAACAGAGTATTCTCTCTCAAGTTCCGCATAGACATAATTCCTAATACAACACTTCTAACTTCATCCCTCTTCAATTCAAACAGTGAGTGTTTACTTTCAATCTTTCTGACACGCCATCCAATGGAGGAAAGCAAAAAATACTATCTTAATGACTATGAACTTCCTCGCTTTAACTTGTACCTTCAAAGAGGAATAAAAGAAATTTTACAAGAGCAAGTTGATAATTATCTTTTTGTAGTTCCAGAGGTTAATGACTATAAATTAATTTACGGATATAACCCTGATTTTGGTTTCTTGCCCATTCCCACTATGCTTACCGATGTGGAGATATTAAGGATCGGAGTGAATGATAGTTCAAAAAATAACGAGACTAGCTACTTCGCTAATGTACATCTGCTACCCGGGGAAAACCTCAAGGGATATATTCGTTATGATTATTATATTAATAAAAAATTTTTAGATAATTTGCCCAATAGTATAGTTAAACTTTATGTGGATTCACTACTTTCTGAGGTTGAGACTAAGAAGCCCAAATTACGTTTGAGAGAATCTTTAAGGTTGCTAATGAATCCCAACAATTATGAGTCGGATTACGTTAATTTAGAATCTAACAATTTGACATTTAGGCAAGGGGATGTAATCTTCACTAAAATAAATCCTGAGGAGATAATACAAAATACCTTTGATGAACTACACTTCCTTCTTTCAAATTTAGACGTAAAGTTATTTTCTAGAATGTATAGATCAATATTTTGGTTTTATGAAAAAGAGTTATTGAAGTCATACTATGGCACAAGTGGTATAGATAAGAATATCCAAAGTGCATTTGAGACAGGTAAAGAGGGAATAGAGGAGATATCGAAGTTCATTCCCCTAAATTCTCTTGTCAATTTTATTTCTACCTCTTACAACGAGAATATCAGTATACTACTTGAGCATATTGAACAGCTTAGAACTAGAAAAGCGCATGAGACCATAGCCTTAATCTTCTCACTACTTATTTACATTAACAACCTAATGAGAAATAAGAAGATAGACTTTTCTTCTGAAGGAACTTCCCAGGTAGATAGAGGAATAAACGTTCTTGGCTTAAACCATTTACTGGAAGGTAAAATAATAGCAATTCTCCCATTTATCACCTCTGATCCTATGAGTTTCGCCATATTTCACACTAGGGATAATGAATTTTCCAAAATAAACGGTATCGATAAGGCAGGTTACTCATTACTACCCATCCAACTAACCCAGATAATACTATTTGAACCTCCATTAAAAATAGCTCACAGAGAACATAAGGATATAACAGTAATTGGAGAAAAGGGGAGAATTTACTCCTTGATAGCAAAAATCACTGAAATGGTCATCCTCAACAGAGGCTTCAACAGTAGAATTGCTTATGGCTACAGGGACTTCAGGGAAACGTTGAGGGTAAGGTCTATTTTACGTTAATCATAAATAGAATTTTGTGCTTACTACAAGCTAGAAAGTGCTTTAACTTAGATTATTTTAGTGCCCGTTGATATAATTGAAACCAAATTTTGTAGCCTGAGATTGACCAATTTAATTAAGTATAAGTAAGTTAAATTATGTCGGATAAATATGAACAGTAACTATAATCTGTACTTCACTCAATCTTTTTATGGATTAAGGAAAAGTTTTTAAAACTAGTAATTCAGTAAGTAACTGATGAAGCCTAACTCTAGTGCTCTTGGTAGAATCAAGATAGGATCAATCTTTTTGGAGTTTTCGTCGATCCTGTTTATAGTTTCAATAATAATAGTGTTTTATACAGCGTTTAACACTGTGGCAAAATACATCAACATGAGTAATGGTGCTAGTGGTTTAAATCAATCACAGTTACAACGAGAGCTCCTTAAACAGTTAAATACTCCACTTATTCATGCCATACCTATAATCGTTACAGCAATTGCGATAATAGGATCAATCGTAATTTTAACTGGATATTTAAATGAGAAGATTAAGACAAACTATTCTGATTTGGGTAAAGTTGGAACGATAATCATGATTATTGGGGCAGTAGTCTACGTCTTACCAGTAAATCTCTTTGGTGATGTTATATTTGTAATAGGTCAAATTATTCTTGGTATATCATTATACAGGATTGGAGAGACATTCAATGAAGGGTCACTTAAAAACGCTGGTATATTGGTTGCATTACCTTTCTTGATCACTCAAGTAATTGGATATGCTCTGAGCTATATTGGAGTAAATAGAGTAATAAGAGAACTAAATAGTCCGAAAAAGACTGTAAAGGTAAGTTCATTGGGAAGTGGAATAATTAGAGGAAACGGAATTATAACCTTATCATTATACTCTGACGGTGATATTTACATTACTCAAGCTCAAATAGTGGGCAAAAACTACGTCTCTACTTCTATAACGCCAAACAACTTAAAACAGGGATTTAACAATATAACAATAGACTTTAATAACATGTCCTTAAACTTGATTTCTAATACGCTTTACACCGTGAGATTATTACTTGCTAATGGAGATAGTATAGATATTCAAGTAACTGCACAACCATAGATATGGTGAAACTTTCTACGTCAACTGAGAAGGTTTTTACATTAACACTCTTAGCTTTAATCCTTTACCGAGAATTTAATATATCCTTATAAGGGATAAGTGAAGATTTTATCTTTTATATTTAGACTCAGATTCTTGATGATAATAAAGTATTATACTTTCCGTTACGTATATCCTCCTCAGTTACTGTTTCCTCTCTCTTTTCTCAATTCTCCACCTTTTTGACCATTTTCCCCAATAACAATGCTCTACATATCCTATTCTAATTTTACTAAGCCAAGAGATGGTGGGGCACTAAAATTTTTATCAGCTAGACGTGTAACCAAAGAAAATCTTTACCTTAACACATTTATACGGGTATATTAACAGCTCTAATCTCTTCTTTAGTTATACCACTAGTGTCGGTTACAACAATCACATTTATTCTAGGTATAATCATACCAATTACCTTGATAATAATCATATTTGCCTAAACTTTTACTTTCATCATTCCTTTCATTGTTCTTCCTAGTGCATACAATAGTCATAATATCATGTCTTGCCGGATACTAGTGCCATTTATTGTCAGTTATCTTAAATTCAGGAAAATGGAGTTGTAAAATGTATTTTACTCTTACCTCTGCCATGACACGCGAAATATTTAATGGTTTTAATTTATTATTATGGTAGAAACAAAAATATATTTGTCTTGCTAAATTTAATTTAAAACTGTCTTTTTCTACCGAACTTCTAAGGTGTTTACTTACCATTTATAGTTACAGTTATAGATTATCAAAATGTATACATAAAGTTCTCTATTTCTTCCTGGGAATTAACTTTCTTTTTAACCAACGTTTTTACTAAAGAGTGAGATAGTTAGACAACAGAGAACATAAATTGTTTAAATATATATTTTCATGTACTAAATTTTAATTTAAAATTTTGTAATTTTGTATCCACAAGAGATAAATTTCAGTACTGAAAACAGATAGTAACGAGTGAATTTAGTTTAAAGGTTTACCTTAATAACAACATGAAAATCAAGGAAAAACAGTTATCTAAATACTATACTGTAGAAACTCTTAACATAAAAACCTTAAAACTAAGAACAAGGCACATAATTTAACGCAAAAATCATTTTGGCAATGATTCTGCTTAACATAACTTAATAAGTAAATATAATAAACTGTATATCTACAAATTTAGATAGATCGTGATGCGCTATAAATGGGCTGTATTGGGTTCATATATGTTTGTGGCGGCGATTTCACAGTTACTTTGGCTAAACTTCGCATCAATTACCACACCAATTATGACAGACTTATACAATGTCCCAGCAGAGGACATAGGTTTACTATCAGCTATTTGGCCTTTGATTTTCATTCCTTTATCAGTACCTGCTGGAATAATAACCGATAAAAAAGGTTTCAAATACGCCGTTTCCCTTGGAGCATTAATTATGGCTGTGTTTTCAGTAGCAAGAATATTCTCAGGAGAAAACTTTACATTATTATTAATTTTTCAATCACTTGCAGGAGTAGGGCAACCTTTCGTTTACACCTCGATCTCGAAAATGGTAATCGAATGGTTTGAAGATAAAGAGAGAGGTTTAGCTACAGGTTTAGCTGTTATAGGGCAATTTCTTGGTTTAATGTCAGCTCTAATTTTCACCCCTATATTGGTTCCAGATACCAATTTTTCTGAATTTCAGACAATGCTTACAGTCTACTCAGTCATATCTGTCCTAAGTCTCGTGATATTTGTAGTTGTAGCAAGGGAAAAGAAAGTGACTTCCGCAGAATCCAACATGATTTCATTCAGTATAGTCAAAGGGATATTAAAATCTGCGGACTTCATAATTCTAAATGTTCTTTTCTTCATAGGTATAGGCTTTTTCACAGGTATTTTAACCTGGATTGAAAGTATATTAGAACCAAGAGGGATAAGCGTAACTGACAGTGGAGTGATAGCTGGACTGATACTTATTGGTGGAATATTCGGTTCTATCGTCATTCCATTTTTATCAGATAAACTACAGAGAAAAAAGATCTTCTTCCTTTTAGATTTTGGTATCTCAGCTATAATGCTGTATTTCATAACAGTCTTCACCAATTTCATCGTATTGAGTGTCTCCACTTTCCTTCTGGGATTCTTCTTAGTATCAGCGTTGCCCATTGGTCTAGATTACTCTGCACAACTGGTAGAGCCTAATATGACTGGAACAATTCAAAGTATTCTATGGTTAATAGCACAAGGAGGAGCAGTCTTACTCATACCTGTTATGGGGTCTTTAGAAAATCCTATATTGTATCCAAATAATCCTTTCCTTCCATCAATGATCTTAGTAATTATATTAGATGTAGTTTCATTTGTGTTAAGTTTATTTCTAAGAGAGGGGAGGGCAAAAAATGAGCGACGATAAGTACGTTATAGCCTTCGATATTGGAACTACATCAACAAAATGTGGGATAATCTCACTTAAAGATTTTGAAGTAAGAAAATTGGTCTCTACCAAATCAATAGTAAACTATCCTAAAAAGGGGTGGGCGGAACAAGATGCCAACAAACTGTGGGAAACAATAGTGGATTTAGGTAGAACTGCTCTAGAGGACTTCAAATTCACCATAAGCGGGTTAGTTTTTGATGCTCATATGGCTGGAGTTATTCCTGTTGATGCAAGTGGCGAACCACTGAGGAATGCCATAATTTGGTTAGATGAAAGAGCATCAGGACTACCTGAAGATTTGTGGAAAGGTGTAATTAAGCTTCAAGGATACTCCATACTCAAACTGTTAAAATTCCTCAGGATTACAGGTGGTGCACCCGGTAAGACAGGAAAGGATGTTATATCAAAGATTATCTGGATAGCTCAAAACGAAAGGGATATCTTCTCAAAGACCTATAAGCTATTAGACATTAAGGGCTTTCTAATCAGTAAAGCTTCTGGCGTTTTCGTTACTAGTCATGATGAGGCAAGTCTCTCCTGGTTGGCTGATACCAGAACTGCAAGAGCTATATGGTCAGATGAGATTTTAAGGGATTATAAAATAGACATAAACCTATTACCTGAGATCAGGAAATCTACAGATATTGCAGGATATATAAAAGGGGAAGTAGCTAAGTTATTCGGGGAAATACCAGTATTCGTGGGAGCAGGAGACCTTACCGCATCAGCTGTTGGTTCCGGAGCCATAAAGGAAGGGGAACCGCATATATACATAGGCACTAGTGACTGGGTAGCGTCACATATTTCTAAAAGAAAAGTGGATGTATTCCATTACGTTGGTAGTATACTAAGTGCTATACCAGGAAAATACCTATATGTAGCAGAACAAGAGGTTGCAGGAGGGGCAATTGAATGGGTAATGAGACTTTTAGGCATGGAAAGGAACTATGAGGAGGTCGAGAAGTTAGTAAAAAGTGTTGATAAAACGAGTCTTCTATTCCTACCGTGGCTTTATGGCGAGAGATCTCCCATTGACGACCCTACTGTAAGGGGTGGAATTCTGAATATCTCTTTAGAGACAAGTAAAGCAGAAATATTGAGGGCAGTCATGGAGGGTGTGGCATTAAACATAAAGTGGGTGTTTCCCCTTGTAGCTAAAGACGTAAAAGAGGTGAATATTGTTGGTGGTGGAGCACTTTTCGATTCATGGTGTCAGATAGTCGCCGATTCCATAGGGCTACCGGTAAAAAGAGTTAAGAGACCTGAACTGACAGGGTTAAGGGGATTAGGGGCAATAGCTTCAGTAGGACTGGGTGTTTATAATAGCTTTGAAGAAGCTTGCTCAAAGTTTGAAATCGATAAAGTGTTCATGCCAGACTCAAATAACTCCCTGAGGCTTAACAAAAAATTTAGAGAGTTTGTAAATGTTTACAAAAGGCTCAAAAAAACCTATAGATCACTTAATTCAAGATCTTGATGGTTTGAAAACGTATTCATTTATCACTAATTTTAAAACATTTTCTACTAACTCAGGTGGCATCTCGTGCATCAATTCATTAATTAAAGTAGGATTCGAAGGAAGCTTCCCCTCCTCAATCCCCAACGCTCTAGCTATGCTCTGAAGGTCATTGAAATCTTGTAGAAGCGGTAAGGTAGATTTTTTACCTTTAAGCTCATTAGTAGCTCGTTCTAAGTCTCTTAAGAATTCGTCTACCACCTTATCGTGTCCAGGCGCAATAGTCAGGTGAATACTCTTGGGAAATCCTAATATTCTTGAACCCGGCTGATATTGTATAAACCAACCCTTCATTAGTGTTGGTAATTCAGCTAAATTAAACTCCTCAGATGTGAAACTAACTATACCTCCCAATGGTTTGCCTAATATTCTATAGCCCATTTTCGGCAGTTCATTGGTTAATTTGATTCGCGTGTTTAGGATTCTATTTGCGAGCTTTCGGTAACCATCTTTTCCTAGCCCATGAATTATTCCCCATGCCGCAGCCAAAGGTCCTGCAGACCTTGTGGAGAGCACCGAAGTATTTACAATCGGATAGCCAGGCCATCTAGACATCACAAAAATACTTCCCTCCCTATACGAAGAGTTTCTAAATAGAACTACTGAGGCTCCTCTGGGGGCATAGCCGTACTTATGTAAATCAGCAGATATAGAGGTAACTCCTTCTAAAGATAAATCAAAAGGGGGTATTGGCTCTCCTAGGTCACGTAAGAAAGGTAACAAAAATCCTCCAATGCAAGAATCTACATGTAGCCATACCTTCTTATCTTGCGCAATCTCAGACAAAGCTTTAACATCATCAATGGTTCCGAACGGATAGTTAGGGGCTGAAGCTACCAACATTGCTGTGTTTTCTTTTAGCTTGCTCTTTAAGTCCTCAAGGTCAATAGTAGTCCTCCCAGGGTCTATTTTTACGGGAGTGACTTTCATACCTAAATAGTCAGAAGCCTTATTGAATGCGGGATGTGCAGTAACCGGTAATAAAATTTCAGGAGTAACATTAATATCTCTCTTTAAAAAATAGTCCCTAGCTGCCTTCGTGGCTACCATTATACTTTCGGTGCCTCCAAATGTGAAGTTACCAACTGTCTCTTCACTACCTCCCAGTAAAGAAGAAGCCATAGCGATTATATCGTTTTCGAACCTAAGTACGCTAGGATATACGGTGAAGTCTAACATTGTTTTGTTTATAAATTGGTTATATAAGGTCATTGAAACCTCTATTACCTCCTCTGGTAATCCAAGTGAGTAAATATGACCCCACATTCTTCCACTTAATGGTTCATTGTCATTACGAGAGTAGGTTTTAGCTATTTCATAAATATCTTGTTTACTAAGTGGTTTGTCAGGAAAAGCTTTCATAATTAATTGAAGTATAATAGTTCAATAAAAATCTAGGTATAAAAGGATTAATTGAAAATAATTTAGAAAAATTTTTAATATTTTTTTAAATTAAATTTTAAATAAATCCTTTATAAATCAATAAAATAAAGATCTTTTCTAGATTAGCCCTTAGTAATAAATTAAGGGTAATCTCTGCCCAATCTTTTATTTATTATTTTCAATTACACCCATTAAACACTTTATCTAACTTTCTCTTTTCCTCTTCTGAGATATCTCTGACATTAAGCCTTTCCACAACTATTAGATATCTAATAGTATCGTCAATAGAGGATAAATTCTTCTCATCTTTTATCCTCTTTAATATACACGCTGTAGATTTTATAACTCGTAGCGTGGTGTATTTTCTATTCATAACCTAATTACTTCCTTTGTTACTAATAAAATCTGTCTTACTTTGTAACCTTTTATATTCACCCTTATTAATTTGTAGATAAACAGAAGAAAACGAATATATGTAAGTTAGATTAAGGTAAATTCAAAAAAAGGAATTATTTCATAGTCTAGATTAATATTCGTTTAGAGTTGGTTTATGCACTAAATAATTGAAATTAGCATAAAGAATTGAAATTTTTCAAAAATACTAGATGAACTGATTTTAATGTCATAAAACCACATCCTTCTTCCTTATCCTAACGTGTATGTAAGCCAGAATAATTCCGATTATAAAGGATGGAATTATCAGATAAATAGGTTCAAGTGAGCCTATTAATAATGGAGAGAACAGCTGACTCCCTTGATATAGGATCAATATGAACCCTACAGTCATTGTGACAATTATTGGTCTTCTCCCAACATTCCTTCTCCTCCAAACCTCTCCAGCCACATAAAACATGACTATCCCTAGGGAGATTATAATATACTTAACGAAGACTACATAAAGAAACTGAATCAGCCAATTTAGAAATCCTATTGTCAATTGTTCATTTAGTATAATATATACTCCAGAAGCATAAAATACTGCCCAATCAACTAACATTGAGTTCTTAAATGGTCCATATATTCTTCTCCATGGTTCCCTTTTAGGCTCTCTTAGATCCTTATCAGCAGTACGTTCAACTAATCTAGTAGGATCCTCAAGATACCATGCTGATCTCTTACCTCTCCCAGACTCTTTCCCCTCGTAATTTAATTTATACTCCTTTACCAATCTGGTCAAGGGAAAAAATAACTCCACACCCCTATCAGAGGGGCTTGTAAAAGCATCAAAAATAACATGGGTTAAAGCCCCTATTCCAATATATTTATTAAATAGGAAAAGTGCAATGATGAAAAATATGTTATGAAATAATGCTCTGTGTAACTGCATTCTTCTAAAAATGTCCCTCTTCAATAAAGCATACTCTCTGTCTAAATCAGGTATTGCTGCTCCTATTCCAACCAATACAGCTAAATCCACTCTATGAAAGAGAGCCAGCCCTAAGGCTAAGGCTAACAGGATATGTGAATTTAAGTTCATTTATTATATAAGCCACATCTAAATGTATTAAGACTTTTCACTATATCTACGAAGACGAGACCAATTTCACATCTATTGTTAAAGGTTATATTTAAA
Source organism: Sulfolobus acidocaldarius SUSAZ (assembly GCA_000508305.1). NCBI lineage: Archaea > Thermoproteati > Thermoproteota > Thermoprotei > Sulfolobales > Sulfolobaceae > Sulfolobus > Sulfolobus acidocaldarius. The sequence continues at coordinate 807,667 of CP006977.1, read as the reverse complement.
CTAGTCTAATAACAGAATTCGGATACGATTCCTTAGAAAATCCGAGTTAAATTTTAGACTAAATATCGCTAATTGCATTTGTACCCAAAATATAATAGATGCATGTTACTCCTTCTCCTTAGAAATATTTAATGTTTAAACAAATACGTTCTCTTAATTTTTAGATATAAAAAAGTTAAAGTACTCTCTTGGTATATCAGAGAGTTAAAAAGAATGGAATTACTAGAATCATTAAGGTGATATTATATCTTCTCCTCACTTTTCACATAAATGTCTTTGTACCTGTTCCTTATTTCTTCCTTTCTGAACTTACCAACACTGGTTTTAGGTATTTCGTCAACAAAAACAATATCATCTGGTAACTGCCACTTTGCAAACCTCTTCAAAAGATGTTCCTTCAACTCTTTCTTTACCTCTTCCTTATCCTTACTTTGATACTCAGGTTTAAGTGAGACCACAGCTAATGGTCTCTCACCCCACTTAGGATGAGGAACACCAACAACACTAGCCTCCCTAACATAAGGATGAGCCATCAAAAAGTTCTCCAAATCAATACTACTAATCCACTCACCACCGCTTTTAACCACGTCTTTTAACCTGTCAACTAGTTTAACATAGCCCAAAGGATCAACAACACCAACATCACCACTCCTCCACCAACCATCATGGGTGAACCTCTCTGAACTTCTCGGATCATTATAGTATTCTTTGGCAATCCAGGGTCCTCTAAGCCAAATCTCACCAAAACTCTTACCGTCCCATGGCAACTCCTGATTACTAATTGGGTCAACAACCTTAACCTCTGCGCCGAAAATCGGTAACCCTTGTTTCATTCTCTCAAATCTCTCTATATCACTTAGTTCTTTCAATTCAGCTTTTGGAAGAGCCATCGAAACTAAAGGGCTTGTTTCAGTAGCCCCATATCCCTGAATCACTCTTCCTCCTAATTCCATAAAGGCTTTCGCCAATGCTGATGGTGGTTCGCTTCCACCGCTAGTTATTCTTAAACCAGGGGTTTTCACTCCCATTTGCTGTAATCTTCTTACGATTTCAAGAAGTATAGTAGGGACTCCCGCTGTCACAGTTACTTTATGGGTGACAATGTGTTCTACCAATGTGTCTGGAGTATATCTCCCTGGGTAAATCATTTTCATTCCCATCATCGTGCTTGCGAAAGGAGTTCCCCATGCGTTTGCATGAAACATGGGAACTATTTGTAGACCAACGTCTGAGGGAGTTAGAGAATTCCCTATTGCTACTGCCATGGCATGAAGAATTATTGATCTATGAGAGTAAAAAACTCCCTTAGGCAGACCTGTGGTACCTGAAGTAAAGGCTGCAGTCGCTGCAGAGCTTTCATCAACAGTAATAGAAGGTCTGTTCGGAGAATTGGACCTCACCAATTCCTCATAACCTAGAACTCTTTGGTTAGTCTTTATTTCCTCTACAGGTTTATCACTCATCACCAGGACAAAGCTAAAATCATATTCCTTGGACAAAACCTCAGCTAGTTGCAATAACGAGTCATCAACCAGTAGACCCTTAGGTTTAGTGTGCTTTACAATATAGCCCAACTCTGTAGGGTGTAGCCTTATGTTAAGTTCTAAAGTCACTGCTCCTATTGATGGTAGAGAGAAATAGGACTCATAGTATCTATGGTCATTCCAATCGAGGACACCGACGATATCCCCTGGAGACAGGTTAAGCTCTCTTTCAAATGCGTTAGCTATTCTATTTACTCTTTCATAGATTTGTCTATATGTGAATTTATGCAGGAAACCTCCTTGTAATCTCCTATCAGAAATTACTTCTGTATCTCCATGAACTCTTGCAGCATGTTCAAGTAACTTATGCACATTAAGTTGATACGAATCATTCATGGTTGAAGGTCTTCCTTTGACAATTTCCATATATTATTTTTGCCATACATAATTAAATTCGTTACTTTACTTTTTTAACAATTAAAAACCTTAATGAAATGGAATTCTTATAGATAAAAATTGGGCTTTTTAGTTCTATTATAGTAATAACATACTCCGCTTTTTGAATATATTATTCTTAAGTGAACATATTTTCGATGGAGTGTATAGAGGTTATTATATGTTAAAATACTAAATAAGAACAAGTCGGTATTTTATTTAAAACACACAACTTACCTTAAAAGATACAGTATACTGCAGATACATTATTTGTAAAATATATGTGATGTGTTGTTCACAGTAAATTAACCAGAAAACCTGTAGTTTCATATCATAATTTAAAAGGACTAAAGTTCAAAAATAAGTCTATTTATTTCATCTTCCATTTTCTTATACTCCGCATTCACTTTAATTTCATTGCTCCTCTTACTTATCAAACCTTGCTTTTCTGCGAACCATATAGGAATTTCCACGTCCCCAGAATCATAATATATCCCTATACTCTTTGGAACCCATAATTTCTTGCTATCAAACTTTATCAAATACGCCTTTTCACTTTCTCCTTCTAAAACTCCTTTTAATTTAATGGTCTCGTTTTCTACTCTGTTTCTTATATTTCTTCTCACGCTGGAGATGATATAGTCTACTAGGCTGTTTTTGTCCTCAAAGTATCTGTTGTCAAATTTATATATCCTTAATGAAGCTGTCTCGCAAACGTAGATTTCTCCGTAAGAAAGTCTTAATCGGGGAGAACATTGAATATCCCTGAGAGTATCTCCCTCAAATAAAAAGTATTCGACACTCACAACCTTATTACGCCTTTTGTAAACTTTTTTGACTAAACTTCCTTGATTCTCGTCAATCTCTCCCTCTAAATACCTTATAGACCTCGCTGAGTGCCATGTCTTGTCCTTCAACTTCACATATCTCCAAGCCTTGTCAAATACAAAGTAATATTCTTCCTCATCCTTGGATATTTTCCCTATTCTAATCAACATACTATATTTACCTATATTCAATAGAGAATATAAAAGGATTATATTATTTTGACCCTGAAATGTACTTGACATGAAGGACAGATAAGAGGATTTTCTTATGTGTTGAAACAGTTAGAAAATATACTCGTTCAAGGAATGTAGATACTTACAGGAAAACGTAGAAGTTTTTCATTATTCTCTGCTAATATAGTAAATAGATAACCTAAACAAATAATTTACTATTAAAACTGGGCTGTGAGTTTATAATTTAAAATTACTTACGACTCAGAGGATTTTACATAAGTTTTCAACCTTACTAAATAAAGTACAATTAAACTCAAAAGAAGGAAAAAATAAAATATTTATCTTTTTATTTTGGGTGACCTATGGAAGGAGTTGTCTTCATTGCCTTAATAGCGTCATCAACAGGCATTGCCATGTAGGTTCTAGTCCTAACTGTTCCTCTACTATTCAGTTCTACTAGTGCCTTTAGAAAGCTTTCTACGTTTTCAGCTTCCACTATATTCACAAAATCCATGTCACCAAATACTACATATTGTTCTTTAACCTTAGCCCCTATTTTCGCAAGTTCTTCATTTACCTCTTTTATTCTCTCTGGTTTACCGACTATGGTTTTGGCGCCTTCATCAGTTAAACTTGACAAAACGATGAAAACGACCAATTTTATCAGTATCTTATTCCTTTTTAAACTATATAAATCTTTTATGAGAATTGATGTAATAAAACTAATAATATACTATTTTTGTTAAATCCTCTCTAGTCTTAAATCTAGTAGAAATTAAGATTCCTCCCAAGAAGAAGGGGATATGATAAATTGCCCAAAATATATTTACAATTATTGAGTAGTATAGAAGGAAACTTGGATTTGCAGAAACCAACCAGAAAATTCCTTTCACGGTACTTACGACGAGTAATAGCAAAATGACAATATAAGGTAATAATATTCTGAGGTTAAGTCTTCCACTTCCCTTAGGCGTTACTCTAAATGGTCTTTTCTTGCCTAATAACCAAGATATGAAGGACCCAGTTACTGCGGTAAATTCTAAAAATTCCACACATTGATGGTAAAAGAACCCCATTAGCCCATATTCTGTCTCCTCTCTTATTCCAGCCACGAATATTCCTATACTGATGAAAAGATAGGGGAGATATACTAGTAAGTAAAGAATGGGATTAATTCGGAGAATAGGTATTTCTGTCAGTAAGAATACAATAGGTGAAATAAACTCTATTATTGCTAATGGACCTTCCTTTATCCAGTAAAGGAAACCTGCAAAATAATCATAATACTTTGAGAAACTTAAATCAGCATTAATTATTTCTTTTGTCAATTGGAAGTATCCGAGAGCCCATCTGGACTGTTGAATTAAGTACGCATTAAGATCCTGAGGGGGTTCTCCATACCATATTAGCGGTAAATCAACGTACACGGAATTGTAACCCTTAGAGTGAAGTTTTATAGAGACTGCTGCATCTTCTGTAATACTATTTTCAGGTAGATACCCTACCTCTCTTAAAGCTTGTATCCTGAAAACTGTTCCTGAGCCCAGAGAGAACGCTGACCTATCGCTTCTGCCCCTCATTATAACTCTCAAAAACGGTTCCTGCTGGTACTTTGCCCCCGAGGAGATGCCTGAATAATTTTCAGAGTAAGTTTGAGGAACCTGTACAAAGGCTACTTGAGGATCATCAAAATAAGGTAGAACTTGTTTGAAAAAGTCTTGTACAGGTCTCTGATCTGCATCAAATATTGCTACTAAATCATATCCCTCAATTCTTTTCAAGGCGTCATTTATAGCACCTGCTTTATAACCTCTTCTATCTTTTCTGTGAAAATAATTTATATTATTCTTTTCACAAAATTTCTTTAATTCTCTAGAAATATTTTCATCAGTAGAGTCGTCTAATAAAAATACATCTCCACGAGCATTTACAGCGTCCTTCACTGATATTAAAGTTCTCTTTACTATTTCTGGATCCTCATTGAATGAAGTTACAAACGCAGCTATTTTGAAACCCTTGACCTCATCAACCATTTTAAGGCTGTATCTCTTACTCCTTCTTAAAAGTAGGTAAAAATTGAGGAAAATATAAAATGACGTTACTATAGCTAACCATAGACCGAAGTCTATCCAAACTGTCTCGATCCTAACCCAAGTTAAATAAGTTACGATTGCCGATATTATCAAAGGCGATAAAAAGAACAGCACGTTTAATACCTTAGCCATAAAAACTACACTTCTATGACTTTATCAGCATAAGATTTTACCACATCGCACTCATCTTTAATTCTATCACATATGAATACAATTTTCACATTCTTCTTGTTTCTTATTGAGTTTATAAACGCATTCCAAAACTCATCTAAGTAGGCAGTATTGTCCACAGCAGGAGAAATATCATTAGTCCTGTAAAGAATGATTACTGAATTCTCAAAGTCTTGAATTTTGTAGGTAATATCATTTGCCAACCTATGAGCCAACTTAAGCACGTCAGCAATAGTCTTCATCTTGAATCTCTCTTCCCTGTATTTCGGCAGTATCGACATTCCTATAAATTTTACACCATTTGACTTCAATGTTTCTGCAATTCTCTCCTTAGTGTAGACTACCACAATGTACGACCCCTCCTCTATTGCCTTATTTATAGAATTTATTATTGAAAGAACCCCCATTCCCCCTGGTTCCTGTGTTATCAATGTAACACCACTCAAAGCATCTGCCCTTTGTGCAGATATATACACAGTCCTGTTTTGAAATCTCTCATTTATAATATTCTCTGCTAAATAGTTTATTTCATCGACAACGGGCAAGTCTAAGATATTCTCTTGTGATTTCTCCACAATCTCCCTATATAAAGGGATAGCTATTCCATAAACAACGCCTAGTTCAGTAACTATTTCCCGAAGCTTTTGCTTAATTCTATCCACTTCGTCCAATGAGGGGATCATGTTTATTATGAAAGCTAAAGGAACACCTTTGTAATTGACATCACTTTCAAAGGTCTTCAGATAATGAATTGTAGAGTCTATTATATTTCGGGACGCTGATGAAACGAAAATTCTCAGGACTTTAGGATTAGGCATAATCGAGTAAAATAGTTCAAGTTCGACCTTAAGTGTTAAATCATTGTAACTTATTAACGGTGGATTGTCTGTAATATAGTACTCGTATCCGGGTAAGAACTTATTTGCTAGAATATTAAGTTTTTCCCTCAGTGAAGTATCTGACATAACCTTGTTAAGGTCATCCTTCACTCTTTCTCCATCGCCATAAAGTTTTAATAATGCTAATTCCCCATCCCCAAAGGATAATTTTTTAAAACTTTCTCCAAAATTCTCTTCCCCGTCAGATAATTTAGCCAATATGCCCTTTGCTTTAATTCCTAATGCAAAGGAAGCATAACCAACCATATCCCTTTCAATTAACAGAACCCTTTTCCCTTTTAAGGCTAAAGCCTTTCCAAGCGACAACGCTATTGTAGACTTTCCAATTCCTCCCTTAACACCTAGTACGCTTATTCTATATGTCATCCAATGAGACCTTATCCACTACTCAATTCTCTTGTATTTAAAATTTTTCTCAAATACCATAAAAAAAGATAAACCTTGCATTGGGAAATAATTCATGTATTCAAGGAATATGACATGGTCTTGTAGTATATCCTAACTACTCTGCATAAGACATTACTTTCCCATTAAATTAGCTAGTCTATTATTAGTTACTATCAGATAAAGCTTGTTAAAACCGTATACATATCAAATATATCAACCGGGATTAAAAAATCTCAGCTTACAAAATTTTTTTGGTTAGATATCTTTTGATCATATGTATCGACTACAAATCTATAACGGTCATGAAATAATATTAGTATTAGGTTTTTCTTCAAAATATTTATAAATGTGATAACATGAGGGATCTTTGAGCATGAAAAAATTAGCTTATGTAGTGCTCTCACTCCTAATCTGTGCATTTTGCAGTCATTTTTCAGCTGTCCCCGTTGGAATATCAAGTTATCAGGGGACAATACTCACCCCATCCGTACTAGCTTACGCAAATATAACTTCCTTGCTAGCTTATAGTAACTCATCAGAAAATCCTTATGGAGCATCTCTACAATTTAATGTAATGCTACAAGTGAACACTACCACATCTAAAACCTACTACTTCTGGTTGCAAAATGTTGCATCATTTTTAACTAATGATAAAGTAGTTTATTTTTTAGACAATGTATGGAATGTTACGAAGCCCTTTACCCAAATATCTAACGTTAAAGGAAATGGTCAAGTATACACAATATCCAACGGTCCTTATGGACAAAGCTTCTATGTATACAGTTCAGGTAACCCTATTAGCTATAGTTATCCCTTTTCGTTTTACATGTTTATAAATACCTCATATACCCAATCCCTAGTTACAATTGAGTTTGGGTATGTAATTGTTCAAAATTCAACTGTTGTTCCCCCTCTAGTTAAAACTTATGATGAGGTCCAACTTAGAATGAATGGGGTTAAGAGTGCATTTATAGTTATTAATGACTCTTATACTCCTAGTCAGGTGATAGGAAATGTTCCTTATCTAGGAATGATAGAAGATTGCGAACTTGTCTGGGGAGGACTCTCTAACGGAGAAAAAACTAACTTTGAAAATATGTCGAGTCTTTTGGCAATATATTATTTATCAAATCAGGAATGGAAATCTTTCAAAAATGTCTTTGACTACGGATTTGACACGGCTGAAGGAGCTAACAACCTGAATGTGTCATTAAGTAATCAGGGTTATGCCTTAGTAAGAGTTGGCTCAGAGAACTTCCAGCTACTTGATGCTAACTTTACCCCACCTCAGCCTTCATTTACATATGTTACCATATCAAGTAAGGTACCTTTAGTTGTGAACAATAAGTTACTGAACAATTACTCAAGTTATATTAATTCGCCTTTGGTAATAACAATGTTCAATGACTTCTCCATAAACAGGACAGCTATAGCCATGCTAAAAACTAACAATAATACGATAACCATATACCCCTCCTCATGGTTCAAAAATGTAACTATAATACCAGACTATCAGTTCTTGTATTTCGTCACTGTTAACTCCCAAATACCTACAAGTGCTGAAGTGAACGGCGCAAACACAACTTTAACTACAGGTTTGTACCCAGCAGACACAAGAGTTATAATACAAAATCTCACGTATTACGAATCAAATTATGCGAGAATAATAATTTTAAATGTTACACCATCCTTGAATTTTACCGTAAGTAGTCCTTTAAACGTATCAGTACATACTAAGATTCAATATTTAGTTACCATAAATGGAGTTAGCAAATGGGTTAATAATGGTTCGAAAATAGAAGTAAATGGAAATATACCGTTTTATTATTCAGGTGTTTATGTCGGAACATTAAAACTATACCCAGGGGAAAGCATAATAGTTACAGAACCTATAAATGAGAGCTTAAAATTATATCCTAATTACTTAAACATAGGAACGCTCATAGGTTTGATCTTTGTCATCCTTATCTTATATATCTTAATAAAGAGAAAATAAGATTTACTTAACGCCTCCACCACGTCTCATTATCCTTTCTAATTTCTATTACTCTATGAAGAGGAATTATAGTATCATCTTTTAGATAAATGTAATTATTATCTACAGTTAATATGTCAGAAAATGGAACCTCTATTGAACCCTTCTTTCTGTCCCTCAAGATTAGCCTGAACCTACCTAGAGAACTACTTTCTGTCCAAAAAACCTTATTTATTGCATCTTTTATCCTCATCTTAACTCTCTTTATAGTGCTATATAGTGATATATAAACTCAATATAGTAAATGATAATATATAGCTAGTCTATATTCATATTTTCCCGTCGAAAAGATTAAAATATTGGTTTCCTATTATCTTTTATTATGGATGATAATAATAATAACAACAAAATTGCGTTTATAACTAAGGACAAGAAATTTGTAATAGACGGATCTAAGATAAAGGAGGTCAAAAAAATTCCAGAAGGGTACAAGATTAATTTTGCAAAACCTATGTTAGTTTTCAGACTAGATGGAGTTGATCTTTCTCAGTTTATTGAAAGTTGTGGAAGTGTACTAGTTGGGAGAATCACCATAGAAGGACTGGTAAAGAAGATTGATTACGAGAATTTTCTATTATATGTTGACCATAATAAAAAAGACATTATGGTTTTCGTAAATGGAGAGGTTCATAGCCTATCGTATAATAAATTACCATTTTTAAGGTATGTATTAGGTAGTTTACATTCAGGTATATTATTAGAAAGTGCAAGTTTCAATGAAATTCAGATGTACTCTTGCTAATTTTATTATTTAGGATCGCAGAAATTTAGACGTACGAGCGTGGAGTATTGACTATTTGATGAAGGCATGACTCAAAAATTATTATTTAGTACGCAAAGGGAACAGATAATGAGAAAACTTTCACTTGAGGAATATCTAATCAAATATTTACCTAGGCTTGAAGTAAATGAAACCTATCTGTTTTACCTGATATCTCGAGAGAGAGGTATCAAGGAAAAAATAGGCGTAAATATAGATAAAGTATTGTTTAGGCTAAAGTCAAAGGATCCGTTAAAGACTGTGAGTATTTTATCCGCAATACGAGATAATGTTGAGTTTCAGGTAAGGGGAGTTAAGATAGATAAGGATTGGATTAAAATAATGCATGTACTTAATCCCATAAATATGAAGAAAGCGTCAAGAAACACTGTCAGTAGATATGTAAGTAATTGTGATAAAGAGGATGATATAGAGAAAATATATTATTCAGAATTAGCTAAGAACGTCGATTTCAGGATGTTCATGCTTGATATAGACTCTAAAAATCCATCAATAATTCAACAACTTTCAGGAATAAAGGCTAGACTTGTTGTTATAACCAAAAGGGGATTTCACATCCACGTGTGGAAAGATGATTTAGATAATCCGAAAATACTATTTAACTTGAAGGATGTGGAGATTAAGACTAGAAACGCATTAGAGTATGTACCGTTTATAAGTCAGGGAGGCTTCACCCCTGAGGCTTATGAGCTAGACGATGCAATAGAAGTCATGAATTTGATTTAGAGAATCAAGTTCGAAGTTTGTAATAATATGTACTACCTTTTTAGGAGTATCGGTTATGGTATTACGTTAATGCATACTTATTTAACGTTTTTAAATAATCCTGGGATAACGTTAGTTTAGTGGCGAGAAATGAAAGTAAATTTTACAAAAAAGTTATTACCCCATCATATACATTTTCGAATTTTTTATGAATTTACGATAGTTAACTCCTTATAATATTTTCAACATCTATTTAATTATGAAAGTAGAAGTTACTTTGAACCTTGATGACGAGATAGAAAGAAAGGTCGAAATTTACGCGTTAAGTGAAGGGATAAGCTTTGATGAGGCAATGGAGGAGATAATAAGAACTTTATTATACGACGAAATAGTAGGGAAACTAGCCTCATCAACACAGTCTTGAGAGGGAATTTACAGTTCCTCTCTAAAGAGATTAAGTAATTTTAGCTTCTCTTCCTTCAGAGACAAAATCTAATTCTCTGCTCCTTGTCTCAGGTACAAAGAACATAACTATCAAACTCGAAACAAATGCTACAGAGGCGTAAATTCCTACCATTACTCCTAATCCTACTATGTTGACCAGGGAAGGAAATAACGATATTACTGTAGCAGATGCAGCTCTGTCTACAGCTACACTTATAGCTTGGGAAGTTGCCCTCACTTTAGTAAAGGATAATTCAGGAGCTATCATGCCTGAGCCAATTATTGATGCTGGACCTATTGCTGAAAATAGATAGTTAAGCATGTAAAACGAAAAACCTAAAACAGCACCTGTTCCCTCTAATGTACTCGTCTTAGACAAACCAAATATAAATGGGTCAATCAACAAAAGTGAGTACATCACTAACCACAATGCGACGCCGGCATAACCTAAAACTATGAGCTTCCTCCTACCTATTTTATCCACTAGGAAGATGCAAATTAATTGTCCAGGTATTCCGGCGAAGAATTGGGCGACATAAGTGAACATAATTGGCGATAAGCCCAGGTTTTTGGCTATTGTAATTGGACCATATATTGCAAAGGTGGATGAGTAAATGTCATACAGAACCCAAAGAATTGCTGCAATAATAATGAATCTCATTGACTTTATTAATCTCATTAGGAAGGAAGATTCATCAACGTTAACCTTCACATCCACTCCATCAAATTTCAATCTATTCAGTTCGTTACTATCTGGTTTTACCTTGGTGAGAAATAGTAAAGTCTCGCTCAATTTTCTTCTAGCTAAGATTACACTAAGGGCAGGAATTGCACCCAAACCTAACACTAATCTCCAGCCGAGAGAAGACGGTAAGAGATAAGAGAGTTGAGTTACAAAAGCCGCAGCTACTGCACCTAAACCCCACATTACGGCAAATGTTATGACCATTGCTTTTCCTCTTTTGTCTTTATCTGCATTTTCAGCTACAATAACAGGAGATAACACATAATCTGCACCAATCCCCATTCCTAGCAATAACCTTGATAAGAATAACTCTGTGTAGTTCTGAGAGAATGCCTGCAAAATAGCTCCTATTGTCATTAAAGTCACATCAATTCCATACATCCTTTTTCTTCCCTGAAAGTCGGAAATTAGTCCAAATATCAATGCAGATATGGCTGCACCAAAATAACTTCCAGCTACGAGTAAACCAGACGTTACATTATTCAGCTGAATGAAATTTGATATGGAATATATTACCAAGGAAAGTGAGTAAAGATTATAACCATCAGTGAATACTCCCATACCGGCTATTAAGACGCTCCGCCAAGTGAGCTTCATAACAATTAGTAAATACTCATTGTTTAAAACTTTAATCTCTAAAAATCATAACTGTAGAATCAACAGGATTATTAATTAGCACCATAAAAATTACCTGTGCTAATCAAAAAGCCGGTTAGAATGATCTCCGGAGTAACAATAGTGTCAGTAATGACACATCCCCATAGATGCCCTCATGGAAAATGTATATTCTGCCCAGGAGGTGTTGAGTACGGTACACCACAGAGCTATTATGGAAATGAACCTACATTGATGAGGGCAATAGAGAACAATTATGAACCGTTTTACCAAGTCCAATCTCGCCTCAGGCAATATGAGGCTAATGGTCACAACCCAAGCAAGATCGAACTTATAATCATGGGAGGAACATTTCTTGCTACTCCCATAGATTATCAAGATTGGTTTGTTACTCAAGCCCTAGAGGCTATGAATAGATACCCCTCTAGCCAAAAACCAGGTTTTACGTTCTTAGAGGATGCGCAACTGAGAAACGAGACTGCCTCAATAAGATGTGTTGGATTAACTGTTGAAACTAAACCAGACTGGAGTAAAGAGGTTCATGCGAAGCAAATGCTTAGACTTGGGGTAACAAAAGTTGAATTGGGAGTTCAAACAGTATACGACGATCTGTTGACTCGGAGCAACAGGGGTCACACGGTTAAAGACTCAATAGAAGCTACTAAAATTCTAAAAGACAATGGATTTAAAGTAGTATATCACATGATGCTTGGCTTGCCCGGTAGTGACCCTGATAAGGATCTAGAGTCTTTCAAGAGAATATTTTCTGATCCCGATTTTTCACCAGATATGTTGAAGATATATCCAACTCTAGTAGTGGAGACTGCCCCATTAGCTGAACTGTGGAAGAGGGGTCTTTACAAACCCTATGATACTGAAACACTAATTGAACTTATTTCTGAAATCTATAAGTTGATACCACCTTGGGTGAGAGTAATGAGAGTCCAGAGAGACATACCGGCTACCATTATTATTGATGGTAATAAGAAAGGGAACCTCAGAGAACTAGTTGAGAATAGGGCAAAACAGAAGGGCATTAAAATCAATGAAATAAGACACAGAGAAGTGGGAATAAAATGGATACATACAGGAAAGTTACCCACTGGTGAACCAAAATTAAAGAGATATGAGTATGAAGCCAGTGGAGGTATAGAGGTGTTCTTATCTTACGAATATGACGACGATACACTGGTGGGCTATCTCAGGTTAAGAAAGCCAAGTAATAGAGATGACGTCACTATAGTGAGGGAGTTACATATCTACGGACCAGAAACTCCAGTGGGACTTTGGGATGATTTTTCCTTCCAACATAAGGGATATGGAGGAAGACTATTAGCAGAGGCTGAAAGAATATCAGCAGAGGAATTTGATGTGAAAAAGATTCTAGTACTTTCAGGGATTGGTGTTAGAGAATATTACAGAAAGAAGGGATATCACAACGAATATCCTTACGTTGCAAAGGATTTAAAATGAGTGAAGTACAGCTTTTTTCCACTGCTATTAAGCTCATAATTGAAAGAAAGACGTCTCCTGAAAAGGCTTTCGATATAGCTGTAAAAAGTCTAAACCATAAAGTAAATAGGAGGAAACTATTTAACAAATTCTTAAGAGTTCTATGGAACTACTATTATGCGACCTTTCTATACCCTGAAAGGGATATTGAAGACATCATAAGTGTCTCCTTGAATTCAGACTTTCCATTTAAGCCTCCAAAATGGGCTGAGGAAAGACTACAATCAATAATGGGGGACTTAAATGTGAGGACGCGACAGCAATGGATAAGGGTAAATACACTTAAAGCTGATGTGGAAGATGTGAGGAGGAAACTGGAGAGGAAGGGGGTTGTACTTCAAAAAGATTCGTTTGAATTTTTATTTAGAGTGATAAAGACAAAGGGAAGGATTTCAGATCTAGAGGAGTTCAAAAACGGAGAAATTTTAATTCAAGACAAAGCCAGTGTTTACAGTATTATCTTTCTAGATCCGAAACCTAATGAAAAAATACTGGAGATAGGATGCGCCCCTGGTATAAAGACATCTCTAATACAACAGATTACCAATAATAAGTCCTTGGTAATAGGGATCGACATATCCTCAAAGAGGATAAAGGTCCAGCAAGATCTAATGAATAAACTAGGTGTCGAGAATGTTGAATTAGTTATAGGTGATGGTTCAAATGTTCCCATCACTAAGGCAGACAAAGTTCTTATAGATGCACCATGTACTAATAGTGGAACGTTTGTTGCAGATCCCTCAATTTTCTTACGAATAACCAAAAAAGATTTGATGCGATTAAGCAGACTCCAAAGAAATATTCTATGGAATATAAGGAAATTCAAGGTTCCTACAGTCTTCTCCACTTGCTCATTATTTCCGGAAGAAGGCGAAAAGATAGCTGAAAAGTATGAGGCTTTTCTGACGCCCATATCCATAGATACAACTAATTACGGCTATAAGAGGAGTAAGGTGTGGAAAAGAGTAGTCAGATTTTATCCTAACATCCATGGTACAGAAGGCTTTTTCATTGCAAAATTTAATTTCTCTAAAAACATAACATTAGATGATCAGAATTGAACAGGAAATTACTAGTAAGTAGTGCAATAACTCTGGTAATACTTCCTATATTCTATTATGAGTTAAAATTTTCTCCAGCGTATGTAGGAATAATAACGTTGGGAATTATATTATCCTTTATCTCAGCCTTTATAAAAAGGGTCTCAATAATTGCCGGAATTTTCATAGTAGCAATATCACTTGTTTTCAGTGTCCAAGGTCAAACTGGTAATTACTCATTGTTCACTATTCCTTATTTAGGATTACTATTACCCTTCCTGTTAGGGTTACCTGGAATCGTCATACCTGAAGTATGGGGAATAGTCTGCATTATTGGTGGATTTATATCTTCGTTAGTATTTCCCACATTACAATTACCCATTTACCTTGCTACGTTAACGAGCTTAGCTTACTTTAACTTATCAGGAAGAGGGTATCCAACTACAATAGTAGTAAAGGGTTTACCAAAGGGAGCAGAATGGAGCATAGAAATTAATGGAACTCTTCAGAAAGAGAGGGGAAATAGGGTAACTGTGAAGGAAAAATCTGCTGATTACCTCTTGTGTCCACAATTAGTTGAAAACACTTATTATTTGCCAGATGTAGTTAGTGGGAAAATTAGGAAAGGACAAACAATTGTAATAAAATTCAAAAAGAGCGATACTATACCCTTTGACAAATACCCTCACTGTATAAGTGTGTTCAGGATATCAGGTCTACCGACAGGGATAAACTCTAAACTTAATGTTAATGGACAGGAGTATGATATAATTGAGGGACAACAGCTAGTGGTACCAGCACTAAATGAACAATATCTAAAATGGAAAGTTGAAGAGGTTGCAGTGGGAGATGTTATTTTTAAACCAGTTACAGATAGCGGGATAGCTAAGAGAGGCTCTACTGTTACTATAAATTTTAAGAGCTTATACAAGCCTACACTTAAGCAGAAGATATCTTTAC
This sequence comes from Sulfolobus acidocaldarius SUSAZ, assembly GCA_000508305.1. NCBI lineage: Archaea > Thermoproteati > Thermoproteota > Thermoprotei > Sulfolobales > Sulfolobaceae > Sulfolobus > Sulfolobus acidocaldarius. The sequence continues at coordinate 792,360 of CP006977.1, read as the reverse complement.
CTCCACCTAATAATTGGGATCCAAGAATATGGATAAACAAAGAAATTTATGGGTATAAGGTTATAGATGTAGTAGGACAGGGAGGAAATGGATATGTAGTGAAAGCAGAGAGAGAAAGTAAATATTATGCTATAAAGATTTTGAGTCCTGAAAATTTATCTAAATCCTCTTTTGACACATTGTTTAAGGAATCTGAGAATTTAAAGGAACTATCCAAGAACGATAAAATAGTTAGTATTTATGGTATATACGCTGACAGTAATTATATTAATTCAATTATCAAAGGAAATGCCGAGGCTTATTTCAATTATCCACCGGCTATAATAATGGAGTTCATGGATGGGGGAACGATCGCTGACGTTATAAATGAAATAAGGAGTAGTCCATATTTTCAGTATATAGTGAAAGCAATAATAAGAGAAGTTGGATTAGCCTTAAAGTATTTGCACAAGAGAGGATATGTGCATTTAGACGTTAAGCCGAGAAACATATTTCTTTCTGTAAAGCCTCCAAAAGATCAGAAGTTGTTACTGGACGAGATAAATAGTAGTGGAATTATAAAACTAGGAGACTTAGGTAGTGCAGTAAGAGTAGGAGAGAAGATCTCACAAGCAACACCAGCCTATTCACCTCCAGAGCAAATAGAGGCAGTAATAACAGGAAAAGGGGCACAACCCTCCATGGATAATTATGCCCTAGGCGTCACTGCCTATTACCTACTTACCGGAAATATAAGCCCCGTCACAAAATATATAGAGAGTGCCGTTGATCTTTACCTTCAAAATAAATTAAATAGTGCACTTGCAGAGATAGACAATTCCAAGAAGGTTTTAGAAGGTTTCAAACCTTCTCTACCAATGAATACTCTTCCTGAGCTTACTAGAGTAATACAGGGAACCATATTAAATGATCCAACTAAGAGGCTGACCAGTGACGATATAGTCCAGATTCTCTCGTAAGCTAACTTAACTCTACTTTTAACTTAACATTAGTCGTTCACAATCAATTATGAGTTATCTCCCAGAATTGCCATAATTTCCTTTATGGTCTTTTCTAGTTCTTCACTACTAATTTTCTTTGCCTCAATCTTTCCATCCTTAACAATAGTTAAGGAGCCAGTTCCAATTGAATCAATGTACAAGCTTATACTATAGTCTTTTTTATTTATGTAGAGTTCCTCTTTCTCCACGTAATTATCCCTAGAATATTTTTGTATTATCTCAAAACCGTTTCTCACTCCCCTAACCTCATGAGACTCAATGTAGATATCGTCAAGAATAGATCTAACTCTCTCATGTAAACCCTTAATACTTACCATTTAACTTCTCCACGTGTACTAACTCGTAAAAGAGTTAAAAATTTCTTTCCTCAGCTTCTGAACGAAATTCGATATATCGTCAATGCTCTTGACAGGTAAGTTTAACTCCTCATTCACAGACCTTATTTGGAAGACATCTTGATTTAGCTTTCCTTCAACGACACCAGGCAAAATCAAATCATTTTTAGCCTTCCCTAGTAAGTTCACAAGTCCCTCGATAGAAAAGACTAACTCCTCCATTAATTCCTTTGGGGAGAGTAGTAGATAATGTGAAACGGTTGAGTAATTTATTCTAGACGAATATATTATATTCCCATTGAAGAGTAGGATAACTGTACCATATTCCCTGGAAACGTTTATTATAATCCTGAAGTCTTTAAAGTCCTCTACCCTAGGTAACATGCTACCGAACTTCTTCAAAAATTCTTTATATACCTCATCTTCAAATTCAAATGGTTTCTTCTCTATTATATCTTTAATAACCTTTATAGGCAAAGAATATTTTAAGGAAAGAGCATTAAAGTCAACTGGAAATATTTTCATTTCTGATAATCTGTTAAAGAGGGACTTCACATCGTTGATTATAACTCCCCATGCCCTTAACTTTACCTTGTCGTTCTCTACCTCAACCATATAACCAAGCTTTACATTTAATGGCGGGCTCACAAATAGCGACTTTATGATTTCATGTGCTTCCTGAACTTTTGTTGGTAACTTATTTACTTTCCCCTCAAATTCAGCTTTCAAACCTTGCGATATTTCTATTTTTCCTCTCACTACATTTCTCTCAAATATTGCAGTGTAATTACCTGTGAACACAATCGCTTTATCCTCATGGTTAATAATGTATGTACCACTAGCCATGGTTTTATCATAAAACACTTGTAATTAAATTTATCATTTTATTGCAGATAAGAGTTTATTTGAGTTTACAATATACCCGTACGTAGGATAGAATTTAATAAACCTTAATTTCTCTAACTTCATTTAATAAATTAATGAGATTCTATTCGTTAGAAAGTGGTTTTGATTATTAAAATTTAATCAGAAACCTTTAATTAGTAACATTTATAGCTATTAAATGATCTATTATTTTGATCTAGTCATGAAAAAAACCGGTAAAAGGTCTAAGAGAGGAATTTCTAGAACTATAATAGCAGTAATAGTAGTGGTCGTAATAATTATAGCTGCAGTAGCTGCCTATTTTCTTATGACGAGTAGATCCTCCTCTTCAATACAGGCGGTAGCACTTGCACCAACATCGTTTGTTATACTTCAAGGCACACCGGAAAATTTTACAGTTTATAATACACAGCCGAATGCGATTATTACAGTTAATTTTGGAGACGGGGTGATCAAAAACTTTACAGCTACTGGGACTTCTACTTCATTTTCATATACATATCAATATCCTGGACACTACCTTGTTCTGATTAACGAGTATGTTAACAATAAACTTGTATCAACAACAAACTCATCATTACTTCCAATTACTGTTGAAGCAAATATTCCATCTAACGAAGCAGGTATTGCATCAGTGCCTTTAATAACATTCAACACAACCAAGAATCCCACTGCACCATTCTTTAAAGCAGGGGAGACTGCATACTTCTATGCTGGATTTTTACAGCCACCAACAGGTCAAAACATGACAATCCAGTCTTATACCTGGAGCTTTGGAAATGGGCAAACTCTAACTATTAAGGCTAATAGTAGCACACTACTTCCGACAATTAATCCCGTTAACATTACATATAACTCCCCAGGCATTTATGTGGTGAAACTAACTTTAACAACTCTAAATGTGAGTTCAGGTGAAGCATATAACTTCTCCACATTATATACTGTTGCAGTAGGACCTTATGCTCAATTCAAGTTCTCAGGAAACGTACCAAACCCAGGTACTATAACAGTGGCTGAAAATGTCCCTGGTGGACCTTATTCATTCGATCCTGATATTGATTATGAGAGCGTAGGCTTCGAGGTAATTAGTAACATTATAGGTACATTATTAATATACAACGGTTCAAGCACGACAAGCTTTATTCCATTTATAGCAGCACAAATTCCAACTGTTCAGAATGGAGGTATCAATAGTAATTACACAACTTACACGTTTAAGATAAGGTCTGGACTATACTTCGCGGATGGAAGTCCAATAACAGCATACGATGTCTGGTATTCTATAGTAAGAGCCTTATTAACTGTAGGCGGTACTCCCGGTACAGGAACATGGATATTGGCACAATACTTGATACCTGGTGCTACTATTGGCGTACCAGTTGTATCAAGCTCTAATCCAACTCAAGGTTTCCAGGAGATCATGAACGCTGTAACATATGATAATGCAACTAATACAGTGACATTCCATCTTTACAAATCGACTCCCCCTAACCTATTCTTCACTGCAATAGCAGATCCATTGACTGCTGGTATATTGAGTGCAAAATGGTTAGAGAGTGTAGGTGATGGAATAACATTTACTCCTCAAGGCTTCTTAGCCTATGAGAATACTTCAATTGAGGGACACTATAACACTCAAGTAGAGAATAATCCATTGGCATCTGGTCCTTACATGATAAAGCAATATGTTCCAGGACAGTATGTTGTATTGACTCCAAATCCCTACTTCCCAGGAGTTCCTGGTATACCAAAACCGAATGATACTGTTGTAATAGAATGGGTAAAGGATCCACAAACTGCTTATAACCTTTTCACGAGCGGACAGGCTGATATTGTTACTGGTCTACCCACAAACTATTTTGCCTCATTAAAGCCTTTAGTTGCACAAGGACAAGCCTCTATATACCAGTTCCCAACTCTGTCAGAGTTCTTCTTCGTATTCAACCTCAACATATCTACAAGTGGATTAAAACAGTTAGGTCCAAACTATAATATACCTCCAAACTACTTCGCTAACTTATATGTTAGAGAAGCGTTTGCATATGCGTTTAACTACACAAACTATATAGAGAACATTTTAGGAAACGCTAAATACGGTTTTGACTTCGGAGAGCCTTACGCGGGAGTTATTATCAAAGGATTACCCTATTACACCCCACCATCAGAATTTACAGGTGTACCTACATTTAACTTGACATATGCTAAACAGCTTTTGATTCAATCAGGAGTGTATAATGAATCTGTATACTTCCCCATAATTGTACCCTCAGGAGATACAGTTGACTATGCAGGTGTACAGATGTTTGCTCAAGCCATGCAGCAAATAGACCCTAACATAAAGATAGAACCATTATACGAACCATTCTCGACAATAATAGGACTACAGGTTCCTGGACAGAACCCTATGCCCATGTATTATCTTGGATGGATTGCAGATTATCCATATCCATCTGACTTTGTTGATGCAATGTATAAAGAGAATGGAACTTATCCTGCACCAGATGGCTGGTATGTATCTTACTTACAACAATTAGGGTATACAAATGAGGCTCAAATGTACCAGCAACTTAACAACTTGATAATTCAAGCTGATAGTGCTACAAATTCTACACAAGCTGCATTATTATACAAACAAGTAGAACAGACTGCAATAAACCTCTACATGTACATATATCTTGATCAACCTAATGCGTTCTGGGTTGTAAAACCATATATGAATGGCTACAATGGACAGATATCGTATGAGGAGAATCCACAGATAGGTGGTGCTGGAGACTCACTTTACTTCTGGTGGGTAAAAGGGTAAATTGAAAGGGGGTTTAGTTAAAAGACATGAATTAATTTTTTAATCTCACACTTAAAAGGTGATTTTATATGAAATTATGGTTATTTATAGCCAAGAGAATTATTTTCGCTTTTATAGCCATAATTGGATTGACTTTTATAGTTTTCATATTGCTACACACTGCAGGTAATAACTTATTACTGTCTGAATATATTAATCCAAGATTGACAGGACCGGCAAGAGAACAAGTTATTCAGCAACTTACCCAAAGATTTCACCTTAACGATCCAATATATGTACAATACTTTTATTGGTTGGCAGCTGTATTTTCAGGTGACTTAGGGTATACGAACACTCCTATTTATAGCGGTCCAGTGTCTGGTGCTATAGCGTTGTTTTTACCTAACACTATTTTACTTACAATTATAGCGTCAATACTAATATGGATAATTGGAATTCCAATAGGTGTTAGGTCTGCTGTAAAACGTGATAGTGCGTTTGACCAGAGTGTAAGAGTTATCTCCTTCGCACTATACTCGATGCCAATCTATCTAGTTGCATTTTTATTAATTCTAGTTTTTGGCGTTTATCTAAGAGTGCTGCCTTTTGCGTTCTCTTTAAGTCCTACAATAGCCTCCAATCTCAACTGGTATGTTAATGGTATATCTTATCCTACACATATTGTAATTATTGATGCTTTAATACACGGAAATCTATCAGCTTTTGCAAACGCAATCTTACACGCAATTTTACCGGCATTAACCTTGGCGTTATCTACTATAGCAGGTGTAATGAGAATACTAAGAGCTTCCATGTTAGAGGTGTTGGATCAAGATTACATAAGGCTTGCTAGGGCGAAGGGAGCCCCTGAAAAGGTGGTGATTAACTTACACGCTAGAAGGAATGCATTGATACCAGTTTTAACTCTCTATGGATATACCGTAGCATCACTTTTAGGTGGAGCAGTTGTCATTGAGGATATATTTAGCTATCCAGGCATGGGATATTGGACTACTCAAGCTCTGCTTAACAATGACGTGGGAGGAATTATGGCTTCCACCCTCATATTTGGAATAGTATTCGTAATTGCCTCGCTACTGCTAGATATAATCTACGCACTAATTGATCCTAGAATAAGATATTAGGGTGAAGTAAATGGAAAAGAGGAGTAGTCAAATTAAACTTAGTTTAAAAATATTCTTTTCAAATCCTACTGCAGTTATTGGGCTTATAATCTTCTTAGCATATGTTATTGACGCTATTATAGTCGAAGTTAGCCCAGGATTATTAGGCATACAGAATCCCAATCAATTACAAATGAATTTCATTAATCCAGTCCCTCAGCCTCCATCTCCTCATCACCCTCTAGGTACAACATATCCAGGAATTGATTTGCTAAAGGGAATTTTAGCTGCCATAAGAATCGACTTGTACTATTCTGTAATTATCGTTATTGGAGGTGCGATAATCGGTTCCGTCATAGGAATTATCGCTGGATATAGAGGTGGAATTATGGATGACATATTAATGAGAATAACTGATATATTCTTTGCAATTCCTTACTTAGTTCTAGCATTAGCTATTGGCTTTGTCCTAGGCAGAACCACTGAAAGTATGTCAATTGCCTTAATTATTGTCTGGTGGCCCCTATATGCTAGATACGCGAGAGCACAGACACTCTCAATTAAAAAGATGCCATTTATAGATGCTGCAAAAGTCTCTAATGTAGGTTCACTAAAGATTATGTTTAAACATGTCCTACCTAATGTGCTTCCACCCATATTTGTTCAGATATCATTAGATCTAGGCTCAATAATGGTTATATTTTCGGTTTTATCTTTCATAGGTTTAATTACAAACCCCAACTTACCAGAGTTAGGTTATCTTACAAGCCTAGGATTACAATACATTCAGACTGCTCCTTGGACTGTAATATTTCCAGGATTAGCCATAACTATATTTGCGTTAGCAGTTAACTTAATGGGAGATGGGTTAAGAGATTTGTTAGACCCGAGAAGGAGGAGTAGCATATGACAAATGTGTTAACCATAAGGGAATTATATTTAAGTTTCGTGACGAGAATAGGGGTATATAATGCGTTAAACGGAGTTGACTTAGACGTTAAAGAAGGGGAAGTTCTTGGAGTAGCTGGCGAAAGCGGTTCAGGGAAATCAACATTAGCCCTAACAATCGCTGGTGTATTACCACCAAATGCATGGATAAAGAAAGGGGAAGTAAGGTTTAAGGATATAGACCTTGTCAGAGAGTTAAGAGAGGTCGGTGACAAAGGTTTTAATAAGAAGAGGAATCAGAGGGCGTTTAAAGAGCTGGATAACAGGCTTCAAGCCTTCCGAGGATCTAAGATAGCAATAGTGTTCCAAGACCCTATGACCTCTCTTAATCCTGTTTTGCAAATTGGTTACCAAATTGGAGAAACCATATACTATCACAACCCAGCCCTACTAGCCAAGAGAATATTAGCTAGAAGCAAAGTTACAAAGGATGAGCTAAGAGAGATAATAAGATTACTTGAGCAAAACAAGGAAACCTATGTGGAAAAGCTAAATGAATTTGTTAAATCTAAAGGACTAGAGGGACTAGAAGACCAGATCCTGTTTATATGGGAGAGAAATGACATTTATAAGGCTAAGAAACAAAAACTAATCTTATCCTTAGAAGGTGAAAAACTCTCAGGTTTTGTACGTAATTTCCTTGAGAACGTAGCAGAGACAAATAGGGTAAGGAATATAAGTAGAATTCCTATAATATCCAGGAGACTTAAATCCACTCTAATCAAGGAGGGATATAGAAAAGCTGTCGAGATACTCACAATGTTGAATGTACCTAATCCTGAGAAAGTAGTATACATGTATCCACATGAACTATCTGGAGGAATGAGACAAAGGGTGGCAATTGCAATTGCAATAGTCAACAACCCTGAATTGATTATTATGGACGAGCCGACAAGCGCATTGGATGTAACAGTACAAGCCCAGGTTTTAGAGCTTGTTAGGTCTCTCAAGAAGAAATATAACTCTACATTTATATTTATATCGCACGACTTATCAGTACTGTATGAAATTTCAGATAGGATAGCTGTGATGTATGCTGGTAGGGTAGTTGAAGTAGGGAATGTAGAAGACGTAGTAACCAATCCTCTACATCCTTATACGCAGTCACTACTCAGAGCTGTCCCAACTATTGATTCGCAAGAGGTATCTCCTATACCTGGAGAAGTACCAGATATGAGGACTCCTCCATCAGGATGCATGTTCCACCCAAGATGTCCATTTGTAATGGAGAAATGTAAGAACTCTGTTCCCTTAATGTATCAAGTTAGGAATGGTCATAAGGTAGCATGTTTCCTATATGGTGGTGATAACAAATGATCATGGCTGGGTATGATATTACAAAACATTTCGTTTCAGGAGGAATGTTTGAAAGGAATAAGGCTGTAGTTAAAGCCGTTCAGGACGTTTACATAAAAATCAAGGAAGAGGAAGTCATAGCATTAGTGGGAGAGAGCGGATCTGGTAAAACTACATTGGGAAGGATGTTAGTAGGGCTAGAGAACCCTACAGGCGGTAAAATACTCTTTAACGTTGAAGATAAGGTGTTAGAAGAATACGAGACAACTGACAACCAATCGAGAAAAGCAGAGATAGAAAGTATTCATGATATATTTAAAGGCAAAATAGCTAAGGAATTTAGAAGACATGTAAATATGGTTTTTCAGGATCCCTATGCCTCCCTTGATCCCAGAATGAAGATTATTGATATTATAAAAGAACCCATGATTTCCACTGGATATTTGAGAGGAGAGGAAGCTAATAAGAGAGTTCTGGAGTTATTAGAGGCTGTAGGTTTACCTAAGAGTTTTGCTGACAGATATCCCCATGAACTCTCAGGTGGACAAAGACAGAGAGTAGCAGTTGCCAGAGCAATATCCACTGATCCAAAATTTGTGGTTTTAGATGAGCCAACCAGTGCTTTAGATGTATCTACCCAAGCTCAGATACTTAATCTCCTTAGAAAATTGAAAAGAGAGCTAAAAATATCCATGTTACTGATCACTCACAATATTGCAGTTGCCTCATATCTGAGCGATAGAATATACGTGATGTATGCAGGACATATCGTTGAAACAGGTACAAAGGAACAGATAATGAAAAATCCTAAGCATCCTTATACAATCTCCCTGCTATCTGCTGTTCCAAAGGTCGGTAGTAAGATGAATAGGATTGTACTCAGAGGAGAGCCTCCAAATCTAGTTGACCTACCTAAGGGGTGTAACTTCCACCCAAGATGTCCATATGCTTTTGGTGACTGTGGATGGACTGCTGAAGAAGTGGCAATAGATCTAAAGTATCTTATAGAAAGTAAATACTACGATCTAACTGAGGGTGAAATTGTAATTGACGTAATAAGTGATAAGGAGATGAAAGTAAGAGGAATAAGTGACGAAAAGTTGAAGATGATAACCTCAAAAGAAAATGAAATTAAGAGCTTTAGTTCCATCAAAAGTATAAATGCTGACGGTTCAGGAGATGTTTCCGTAGTATTGAGAGACTATGAAGAACCTAAACTGTATAATATGAGTGATGGAAGACTTGTAAAGTGTCTCTTATTCAAAGGTAAGAATTGAAAGGATTAACGACGAAAAGTTTTTTAAAGTAATTTTTCACATCTTGATTTTGCTTTGGCTTTAAAATATCATAATTTTTACTTCTAAACATTTAAAAGTTATGACTGGATTCATTAATTATGGTGTTTCCTTTAAAGTCTCTTGAGGATCTAAAGTTAGAAATATCTCAGGATCATGAAATCTTAAGACAGACCATAAGGGAGTTCGCTGAAAAAGAGGTTTCAGGTTATGTAGATAAAGGTGAAAGTGAAAGAGATGTACCTAAAGTGTTAAAAGAGAGAGCTAAAGAATTAGGGCTTTATGGACCTGATGTTCCCACTGAACTAGGAGGTCAAGGAAGTGATTACTTATCTTTACTTGTTATTTCTGAAGAATTATCGAGAGTTTGGACATCTTTCTCCACCTTACTCCTTGTTCATTGGATGTTAAATAGAGCAATATATAAGTACGGGAAGGAAGAGGTGAAGAAAAAATATTTACCTCTTACGGCTACGGGGGAGAAAATAGGTGCATTCGCAAATACTGAACCAGAGGCTGGAACAGATGTAGCAGGTATAAGATCTACAGCAAAAAAAGTAAATGATCACTACATAATCAATGCGAGGAAAATCTTCATAACAAATGGAGATATAGCGGACTATTTCGTCTTAACTGCTAGGACGTCTCCTCCTTCTAATAGTGCAAGGTGGAAGGGGATAACCATGTTCCTTGTGGAGAAGGAATGGGGAGTTAAAACATTGAGCAGAATAGAGACAACAGGGCTAAAGGCTTCCCACACTACTGAAATAATACTTGAGGACGTAAAAGTGCCAGCTGAAAACGTTATAGGAGAAGAAGAGATGGGGTTCAAATATGCAGTAGAGTCCTTTGATTATGCTAGGACAATAGTCTCAGCTCAGGCTGTTGGAATTGGACAAAGTGCCTTTGAGAAACTTGTTAATTACTCCCTTCAGAGGAGGGCATTTGATAAACCTATAGCTGAGTTTCAGATAGTTCAGCAAAAAGTAAGCGAATCATTTGCAGATCTACTAACATCCAGGTTCCTAACGTATTGGGCAGGATCATTATATAATAAAGGTAAGAGTAATGAATATATAGTAGCAGCATCATTAGCAAAATTCTATGCCACAGAAGCTGCAGAGAAAATAGTAATGAGAGCAATGACTGCTCATGGTGGATATGGTGTATCAAATTCAGTAGGACTAGAAAGGCTATTGAGAGATTTACAGATTCTGAAAACGTATGAGGGAACTAATGACATTCAAAGAGTATCCGCGGCAAGGCAATTCTTTTACAGATTCATGGGAATTAAAATTTAGATGACCAGAGAGAAGATTAATAAACTTAAGTTCTAAATCTAGTTTTTTAGTCATCTTCGTCTAAAATTTTTCCCATAACAAAGTTTAACAAAACACAATATTTAAATTTTTAAGCTAGCTCTCAATTTATCTCGTAAATGTGTGTTTTTTGTAAAATCGTGAATGGGGAAGAAGAAGGTTATATAGTTTATAGAGATAATTATTATACAGCATTTTTAGATAAGTATCCTATTGCACCCGGTCATACACTACTGGTTACAAATGCCCACTTCGAAAATATATTAGATACGAGCGAGACTCACCTTAATGACTTAGGAAAAACAATAAAGATGTTGGCAAACTCAATAAAGCGAGCTGTAAAAGCGGATGGAATCAGAGTAGTAAGTAATGCAGGAAGAAGCGCAATGCAAATTGTCTTCCACTTTCATGTACACATAATTCCCACATGGGAAAACGGATATCCGGAGGACTTTGCTGACTTTAAACCCAGAACATTACTTCCGAGAGAATATTATGAAAAGGCACGGACATTAATATATAATGAGGTCAATAGGAGTAACCACAATAGTTATCTAATCGAGTAAAACGATACTTTTTATCTCACAGCTTTATTATAAAAAAGCGGATATGATGAGACGCCTGGATGAACGATGGATGAGTTTAACTTGAGTCCTGCGCTGAATCCACTATTCTTTTGAGAGCATTCTTAGCTCCTTGTTCAAAGTGATCTCTTATCCATCGCTCAAACAATAAATAAGGAAAGTTGAGTTTCACATTCCAGTTAGAACATAATTTTGTTTCATTGACTGAAATTTCCTGTGTACCCTCCATAGGTCCAGAAAGGTAAACTAATCTAACTAATGAGTTCTCGATTTCTATCCTAATTTTCCCTAATGCAGGAAATGCAAAATGCACAGACCCCTCATAGAAATCTCCATTTTTGACCACATTAAGTTCTTTGATTCCTCTCCAAAACTCTGTCATTCTCTTGACATCACTCGCAATCTGCCACACCCGGTTTTTAGTATCTGATGGAAAATCTTTACATACCGTAAATCTGATCATTTGACAAACACCAACCCATAATGATACCTTGAAGGAAAGAACTTATCGGTTAATTTGAATGTTTTAAAATACCTGACATAATCTTCCTCTGAAAATCTAATGTTAACAGGAGGTCCTATTTCCGTTTTCTCCTTTTTCCAGTCCACTACTACAACTTTGCCCTTGTCTTTAAGTATCCTCATAATCTCCCTCACCACTTCTTCCTTATTATCCATATCGTGAAATGAGTTAGCAAGCAACACAACGTCTATCTCTGCATCCAGTATTGAGGTTTTATCAGCTGATTCGCACAAAAATACTGCCTTAGTGTCAACTGACAACTTTGCGGCTTCAAGCGCCCCACAGTCTATGTCGACGCAATAGACCTTCTTAGCTAGTTTAACTAGTTTTTTACAGTAGAACCCGCTTCCGCAACCTAATTCAGCTACTATATCGTTTTGGCTAACATACTTAGATAGAAAATCCTCTTCGTCAGGAGGATGATAAGTATGCCTCATATTCATTACACATGATATATTTTATGTTGTGTAGGTATAAAAAAATCTCTTTTTAGATTATAAAACATCAACAAAAATATCATCACACCTAAAGGCTTACCCTATTGGCGATATTAAAACACACTAATCCTTTTTCCAATTTCTCCAATCACCAAATTTAGAGTCGTATTCGGGGCATCCTCTTCTGTAATTAAAACCGTCAATCCAGTCTACATTAACAAATTTCTCAAAGAACCATTTTTCCTCAGGCTCTCCTTTGGCGTATTGCCTCAACTGTGATATGGCTTCTCTCATCTCCTCTTCAGTGGAGAAATATAATATTATTACCCCCTTCGATAAGAGGCTAAGGGGAAAAGAGAACAAAGAGTATTTACCCACGTAGTTTTTCTCATCTAAAATTTTAAGAAACTGCTCCAAATCTACCTTGAGTGACTTTATTGGAATTCCTAGTTTAAAGCAATTTAAGGAATTTCTATGCTGAACATTATTCTCGTACGCAAACCAACACTCTCTGCATTTATCCCAGCCATTACCAAACCCATTCCATCTTATCAACCTCTCACCCTGTTTATTGCAGTTTTTAACTTTGATAATCCAATTTTAGCCTCTTCTTCACTAATAACTAAAGGAGGAATTATTCTAATTGAACTTTTCCCTGCTGATATCACTATTAAGCCTTCTTTGAATGCTTCTGTCACCACTCTATCCCTAACTTTAGGATCTGGTGTCTTATCGCTTTTTACAAACTCAATTCCCCATGCTAAGCCTAGACCTCTACAGTCATCAACCTTCATCTGACATAACTCCTCTCCAAAAATTTTGCCTACTTCGTTTACATGTGACATTAACTCCTTAATTACCTCAATGACCTTGAGACCAATAGACATGGATAGAGCATTACCTCCGAAAGTATTACTATGTATACCTTTCTTCTTAAAATCTAAATCGGAACGGAATATTGTTGCACCTACAGGAACCAGCCCTCCACCTAATGCCTTTGCCAGGGTTATAATATCAGGCTCTATATTAAAATGTTCTATAGCAAACATTTTACCTGTTCTACCTAATCCCATCTGCACCTCATCATCTATCAAGGGAATATTATACTTCTGGGCCAATTTCCTTAGCTCTACGAAAAAGTTATGAGGAGGAACAACATATCCTCCCTCTCCCTGTATTGGTTCAAATATAATTCCTGCAATTTCCTCTGGGTCTACAACGTGCTGAAATAGCCAAAAATCAATGTATTCTATTACTGCATCGATTAATTCATCAGGATTCTCATATCCATTAATTTTCCAAGGGTTCCTAAACGGATTAGGATAGGGAACATGAAAAACTCCTATTGAAAAAGGACCTGCAGAATACCTTTGTACAGGCTTGCTGGCTGTGAGAGCTAAGGAACCTAAAGTCCTGCCATGAAATGAACCTAAGAAGGCTATAAGATATTTCCTGCCCGTACCCTTGACTAATTTTATTGAGGCTTCAACGGACTCTGTCCCACTATTAGAAAAGAATACTTTTTTAGAGAAATTACCTGGAGATAGTTCAACTAGTCTTTTAGCTAATTCCATCTGGGGTATATTATAGAAATCATTAGCAGCTGCATGAGCTAATCTTGTCATTTGAATCTGGGCAACCTTTATAACGTCTGGATGAGAGGGCCAACCTAGATTATTTACCCCTATACCCGATGTGAAATCTAGATATTTGTTTCCTTCAATATCATAGACCCAAACGCCTTCTCCCCTGTCAATTACTAAAGGTTGGGATTCAGGATCTCTTGTTGTATTAGCCAGGTATTTTTCACTTTCTTCTATTACCCATCTAATCTTTTCCATACTTTTTATTTATCGCCCAAGCTTAAATTAATAGTTTTAATTTTTTCGACGAATTAACTACGATGTTAGATTTCAGAAAACGAATCTTTTGAGGTAATAAGAATCAATTTCTCGTCATGTTACAATGGATGAACATTTAAAGATGAAACTATTTTATTCGATTTCATAAAAGAAAATACTTAATTTTAGTCTATGTTTTAACTCAAATTGATTGCAAAATATTGACATTTTAAAAGTATACAGGATCACTTTTTATTTTTTCAAGCTCCTTGATTGTAAAGACCTATTATCTTAAAGAATATTTCCTCCAAGTTGTTGCTTACCTTTCCAATATCATTAACTCCATACTGTGCTAGATCTGAAAACAGACTCTGCATGTCTCCCTTGAAATCAGATATATAAAGTGTGTTTCCTTCTATTCTAGGTATACCATACTTTTCAGCTACCTTTATTACAGTATCGTCAGGTTTCTGTAATATGACCCTGACATTACTTGAGCCTGCATAATTTCTGATTTCATCTATTGTCATCTCTTTCATTATCCTACCTTTATGAATAAAGATAACCCTATCTGCTATGTTCTCTACTTCGGTTAATATATGGGATGAGAAAAGAACACCCTTTCCTTCTTTCTTAAAACGTATGGCTAAATCTCTAAAAAATGCAATACCCTGTGGGTCAAGACCATTTAAGACTTCATCGAATAAAAAGTTCTTAGGATCTGATAACATAGACACGGCAAGAGCAAACCTCTTTTTCATTCCCTGGGAGTAATTCTTCAATTTATCCTTCTCTCTCCCTTCTAACCCGACCATGCTAAACAATTCCTGCGCCTTTCTTCTCGCCTCTTCGGTACTAATACCGTAAAACCCCGCTAAATAAATGAAGTAATCTAAAGCTTTTGCGTCCTGCTCAAAAATAGGTAATTCAGGAACCCATCCTAAATTTTTTGAGGCGACCCTCTTTTCCTTTACAATACTATGTCCATCAATTTCCACATCTCCTTGATCAGGAGACCTCACACCTGATATAATCTCAATGGTCGTTGTCTTACCAGCACCGTTTAAACCTACGTATCCCACAATTTCTCCATCCTTTACCTCAAAGGAAACATCTTGTATGGCTGTAATCCTACCATATTTTTTCGAAATATTTTTAACCTTAATTGTCATTTTGAACAATGATATTAAAGAATATCGTGTATTTATGTTTATTCATTCAGTAGTCTAAAAAGTAATAATTTAAGGGAAGAGTTAATGAAATAACGTAGCCGAAGGGGAGAAAAATATTTGTATTTATTATTTAAATAAATCATGTAGGCTTTTAATTTTTAGACCTATATTCATAGATGACTTAAATAGTTGTTATGTATAAATTCTATCATGCATAGATATACTGTTATAGGAATAGGGATAATAATACTAGCTATCGTAACGTATCTACTAGTACCAGGACTATTATTTTCTAGCTTAACTACAACACAACAGGGAAAAGTAGTTGTTTTACCTGGAAACGAGTTTAATTTAACATATCCACAGAACCTTTTTGTATCTGTTTATTATTCCGCCACCCCTCCGATGAAGGTAACAATACCTTCAAATGCTACCGAGCAATCTAATGTGATAGCAATTGTAAAAAGTGGACCCGAACCCATTACGTTCTATAATAACAATACTGTAAATGCCACAGTTAACTATACACTCGTCTATGGATCTTTTACAGTAGTATTTGCAGTAGCCATAATAGGTGGATTGTTACCTATAGCATTAGGAGTTATAGGAATTGTACTAATTGTCTTAGGTGTTATAAGAGGCAGGAGAAAAGCAACATAGTCTTAACATGGTTACCAAACAAAACATGAGATAAAAGTATTAAAATAAGAAAGAGCGTTTTCTTTAACTTTCTATATGGGCTTATGCTTTCAGCATTTGCTCAATTTTCTTTATAGGTCCTGTACTTTCTATCTGAACAGATAAAAATGATATCCAACTGCCCAGCAGCCAACCTGCAATTACATCTAATGGCCAATGCACTCCCACATAAACTCTAGAGTAAGAAACAAGTACTGCCTCTATTATACCAAGTATCCACATCCACCTTGGAGATGTTAAGAGCAGTGTAACAGCACCTGTACTAACTATGAGTGCATGTCCAGATGGATAACTGTAATCTGTAGGCTTTGGCTCAAGAAGGTACGTGGGATTTATAAAATTGAATGGTCTCAATTGCGCCATCAAATATTTACTTACCTCCCCTAAAATTATTGCAATTACAAAGGATATTACCAGTGTAATTCCAATTTTTCTAGTCCTCTTGAATATGAGTAGTAATGCAGTAACTGGAATCCAGACATACTCTCTACCGTATTTACTTAAGAACACCATGAGACCATTAAGTGCACTTATTTGATTGTAGTTAATAAGCTTGAACAGTTCTACATTAAACCCTATGTTCTGCTCTCCCCCAATTAGTTTAATGTATATTGAAAGAATTAGAAATAGAAGCAATAAAATCCAGTAATAATATTTGCGCATCAACCTCTAATAAAATAAAGGATATAAAAATCTTTAGGAAATCCTAACCATGAATTTGGTTCATGAGAGTTCTATAGGCTCGATGCTCATTTTAAGCTTATTCTTTCCCCTATAAACTCCCAGTTCTACTTGATCTAATCCCTTCTCCTCGATACCGGCAATAATATCTAACTGACTCTTCACCTTCTTACTATTTATCTCGTAAATTACATCTCCTCTCCTAATTCCAGCCTCATAAGCAGGGCTTCTGGGATCAACGTCTATCACTATTACCCCCTCATCTACTGACAAATTAAAATAGACTGCCATAGCTCTATTCAACTTTATTATTCTAACACCAATGTAGGGTCTGATATACCTCCCGTTTTTCTTTATGTTTTCTATGAAACTCATTACAAGTCTAGAAGGTATTGCAAATCCTATTCCCTGAGCGTATGGTATCATAGCAGTTATAACTCCAACTACTTCTCCCTTGGTATTAACCAGAGGACCTCCACTATTCCCTGGGTTTACTGCAGCATCAGTCTGTATAACATACAAGCTACTTCCAATTGGTGACTGAATAGTCCTATCCACACTACTAACTATACCAAATGTTGTACTATCTAGCCCCAAGGGGCTTCCCACTGCCAAAACGCCTTGACCTACCTTTACGTCATCAGTTAGTTTCAGAGGTGTTAAATCAAGGTCAGTCTTTATTAGGGCTAAGTCATTGAATGGGTTTACAGCAATAATTTCAGCCTCACCTCTGAAACCATCCCTCGTAATTATCATACTACTACTAGCCTGACCAATAACATGGTAAGATGTCATTATGAGACCTTTACCTATAGAAAATCCTGAGCCGAGTCCTTGTGCAACAGAGGGTTGAAGAAAATCATCTAAAGTTATTTGCTTAGTCAGAATGGTAACTACAGATTTTGATACATCGTCTACAACTGCTGAGAAGTCCATAGAAGAAATTTACGCCTTCAATCCTATTAAAGCTATTTGAGGTGAATTTAAGTTGGTAAGAAATCTGGCTATTAGTATGGTAAATATTAAATGCTCAAGGTGTGGAAAGGAAAGAGAAAGTTTACATGAAATAAAATGTAAAAAATGCGGTGGAGTATTTGAGGTAGAGATTGATTTTGAATTCAGAAAGGAAAATCTCAAGGATAATTTTCCCTATATAAAGGAATGGGTAACTTTAGGAGAGGGCAATACTCCACTTATTAGAAGGGAAAAAGTCTGGTTCAAACTGGATTTTTTAAACCCTACAGGTTCCTATAAGGACAGGGGAAGTGTCACACTAATCTCTTACTTGGCTTCTAATGGAATAAAGGATATAGTAGAGGACTCCTCAGGAAACGCAGGAGCATCAATTGCAGCTTACGGAAAAGCAGCAGGCATGAATGTAACTATTTTTGTCCCTGAGACAGCCAGGGGAAATAAGGTTAAACAGATAGAAGCTTATGGAGCAAAATTGATGAAAGTGAGCGGAACAAGAGATGACGTAACTAAGGCAGCAGAAAACTCAGGATCCTATTATGCCTCCCATGTATTTCAACCCCATTTCAGAGATGGAATCAGGAGCTTAGCTTATGAAATAGTCAGGGATCTAAATTGGAAAATTCCTGAGAAAGTATTCATACCGGTCTCTGCTGGTACACTCTTAATGGGAGTCTACTCTGGTTTCAAACATCTCATGGAAAGTGGTGTCATAGAAAAGATTCCTACCATAGTAGCTGTCCAGACTAAACAAGTCATGCCAGTTTGCGCTAAACTTAACAATTTGAGCTATACACCGCCAGCTAAAGTGACTTCAATAGCAGATGCGTTAGTCTCCACTAATCCAGCACTATTAGAGGAAATGACAGATGTGTTACAAAAGTATGGTGAGTGCAGAGTAGTAGATGATAACCAAATAATTGAAGCGTGGAATGAGCTTACTAAAATAGGCTTACTCGTTGAATATAGTTCCGCTACAGTTTATGCGTCCTTAAGAAAAGACGACGAAAATTCTGTCTTAGTACTTACAGGAAACGGGCTAAAGGTTTTATAAAGCCAAAGTGCCATTCAGAATATCTATGCATCTAGTAAGTTGAATTTTATTTGGAGGTAGACAACAGTATATCAGCCATAATTCTGGAGAGGAAAGCCATTAACAAATAGTACATAAGCAGAAATTCAAATGTAATACATTACACTCCACTTTGGTTTACATAATTTTTGCACATAACTAATAATTTCTGTTTCATTATTCTTCACATAATTTAGTATCTCGTTATCATCAAAACCTAACAAACGTAAATATTCCACTAAAAGCACACCTAAAACGCAGTCCCTTATTTTATAAGGGTCACCTTGAAATCCTTCTATAAAAATAGGATTTATATAAATTGTATGTCCTTTTGTTTCTACCACTTTATTCTTATTGTTTATCCTAAATGACGCCTTTACTGCAGACAGCTCCTTACCTGTCTTATTCTTCACCTTTTCCTTAATTTCATTTAATATCTCATCTATCATCCCTGTTCACTTAGTGCCTTGGGTATAAAGAAACATTTATCTTCAATTTTTCCCTGTAAAGCGTCCTCAACGAATTTATATGGATTCTTGACTTCTCTCAAGTGCTTAAGACTTCCACCACGTAGCACTAACATGATTTCTGCCAAAATACTTAATGCAATTTCCTCTGCAGTTTTAGAGCCAATATCAATCCCTACAGGTGCATACAGCCTATCCTTAAAGTCCTCCACTTTTAATCCTCTTTTTATTACCTCTGCTATTATCAATGCGCCTCTTTTTGCACTAGATAAAACACCTACATATTTGGCACCTTTTTTAAGGGCAATGTATGTAGCATAAGCATCATATGGTTTTCCTCCCTCATTTGCAACAATAACCATTGAATTACTGTCAACTATCTGTTCCAATGTCTCTATTTGATTTGAAATAAATGAGGTGAATGACTCAAATTCCTTCTCAGGCAAATCACCATTACCAACTACAGCAACATAATAGCCCATAGCACTTCCTAACTTAGCCAAAGACTTGGCAATCATTCCTGATCCAACTATTATTACTCCTGGTCTAGGTTCAATGGGCTCAATCACTACTCTGCCATAATTAGTGTTCACATCCACTTTAACATACTTCTCTAAAGACTCGTTTACAAGTTCACTTATTTCACTAGGTAGGTTACCAAGTAACGGTTTCCCATCAACAAATATCGTTCTCTCCACCTTGTCTTGTTTAAAAATACTTACTAGAGCAAACCGTTTTCCTTCTGCTCCAAGTTTTGCCATTAAAGGGAAGATCTCACATGAACTCATACTATAAAGTTTGCTCTCTAACAATAAAAATATTAATACCAATCTCTAAATACGCAACTTAATTATCAATTGTGATTGTTCTCAAAATAACAGCCGTATCATAAGGAAAAAATGTCATGATTTAAGGGAGAGGCTAATGGTTCACTGTTGACACAGGCAACTAATTTACACTTATCACCCTCACACTCGTACAAACCATATCCTGAAGTACAAGTAAACGTTTTTCTCACAGTATATGTTTTTCTAGGCATAGATAATGATAAAACTTTACCATTATATATATATTTTATTAAAATAAAAAACTCATACTTTAATCATACTGGAATATTTTAAAATTTTAATTTGAAATTTTAACATAGGTCTGAGAACGATATAGGAGTACCATTAAATCTTTTTTTCAATAACTTTTCAAGAGCTATAAATACGCTGGCTAAGGCTCCAGTTGTTCCCTCTTCCCCGACTCCTCTTGCCTTACTATCGTAAACTGTTGGGGTTTCAATTATTTCCAGGAAAACCTTATAGTCGGCATCAAGTGACGTAGGGACTCCTGCCTCAGCTATAGATGAATATATAGGATTACCGTTTTCGTCGAAAGGTGTTCCCTCTAGATATATTTGCGATAAACCTTGTAGAATTCCACCAACTATCTGACCTTCAACCTCGCTAGGAATTATAGCCCTACCCACATCGTCTATAGCGTAGTACTCAAGAACCTTTGGCTTACACATTTCTCTGTCAAAGTCTACAACTGCAATATGAACACCGGGAGAGTAGATATCTTCAGCCTTCGCAAATACCTCATACTCTATATAACCATCTGAATTGATTGCATCGTTCAAACTCATATTCCTTTTTCTTAGATCAGAAAGTAATTCTTTGCACGCCTTTATTACAGCTAGTCCCCCAGCTGAGGCAGACCTACTTCCAAAGCTACCAACTCCCTCCTTCAATGATAGCGTATCGTTAACTTTGACCTCAATCATGTCTGGCGAAATACCTAAAGTCTCTGAGGCTAAAATCGAAAACGTAGTTTTATGAGCCTGACCATGTGGACCGGTCCCCACAAAAATCTCAACTTTTCCCTTTCCTACTCTAACTTTAGCGCCCTCACCAGGGGAGTTCCTCACTACAGTGGAGAAAAATACTAAAGCTACTCCCTTGTCCTTATATTTATTTTTGACCATATTATAAGTCTCCTTTCCCTTGAGAAATAGTTCCTTATATCCTGCCTTGTCAATTTTATAACCTAAAGGCGTAGTGTGATTACCCTCTATTAAGTTCATCTCCCTGATTTCTATAGAATCCTTCCCTATTTTTTCAGCAAACTCTTCAATAAGTGTCTCTGTAATTAATACAGCCTCTGGTCTACCAGCTCCCCTATAAGGACCTGTAGGAGGTTTATTCGTATATACAGCCAGAGCTCTAAATTTGGAGAATCTAGTTCTGTAAACATTGCCTATGAGACCTGCAATAAATGATGGAGTAGTGGTATTTATTGAATATGCATATGCTCCAAGATCTACAGCTATCTCTCCTTCAAATCCCAGTATTGTACCGTCTCTTTTCCCATAGAGTCTGACTTTAGATTTGACTCCTCTGCCTTGAGTGGGATTTGTTAAATGATCCCTTCTAGTCTCTATCCATTTAACGGGTTTTTTAAGAATTATTGAAGCAATTGAAGCCAAGACATATTCTGCGTGTGCAGGAACCTTGTTTCCGAATCCACCGCCTACGTTAGGAGCTGACCTCACAACAATGTTCTCGGGCTGTAAACCAATTACCTCCTGTAAATCACTTTTCACTCTAAAGGATGACTGGAAACTACCTATGAGATTGAGAGTGCTTCCGTCATAATATGCAACTAAGCCTTTAGGTTCCATAGGATTAGCGACTAATCTGTCCTGGTTTAATTCCCTCTCAATAACAACATCAGCATTCAATTTCTGTTCTAAATCTCCTCCCGCAATTTCAGTATCTAAAGCAATATTTCCATCTGGATGAATTTTCACCTCGTTTTTCAATGCGTCTTCTAAAGACAAAACGGGAGTTAACGGGTCGTAATCTATAGAAACCTCTTCAATCTTGTCCTCAATCTCATACCTGTCCTTTACTATAAAGGCGACTATTGGCTGACCTACAAAGTTAACCACGCCATTTGCAAGAACGGGCATTCTCACTATATTCTTAGCCCTTCTATCAGGTCTGGCAGGAATAAATGATTTCACTCTATCCTGAGTAAGAAATAATTCCACCCCTGAGGGCTCTGTGATTCCTTTAATAATCCCTCTTGCATAGGTGGACCTTACCACACCAAGGTAAACCATATCGTTAAGGACTAAATCGTCAATATATCTTGAATTACCACTTATGATCTCATGATGTTCCTTTAGTCGCATGAAAAATTTTCTACGTCCTACTTATTTAAACTTTTATTAAAACCTAATAGAGAGAAATCCTAAACCGGCTAAATATAATATAACTGAGTAAATGCATATTGATAAAGCCTGCACGAGAAAGGCAATTCTCTTCTTAAATCCTATTAGGAACATGAAAATTGAAGTTGCGTAAACGCCTATTATTGGAGTTAAGAAGAGAAAGATGGTAACTCCAAATGACTTAATGTACTTCTCATATGTCTTACCCTTACTAGCAATCCAGTTAAAGAACTTAGGAAATCTCCTAGAGATATACTCAGCAAAACTTAGAAGTATAGGTATCGGTAAAAGATTAAACGTGGAGCACGTTATTATGGCTATCAATGGATCTAATCCAATAGCTAAACCAATGGGATAAGCAACAAGTAATTCACCCACCGGAGACACAGCTGTCAGTCCCACAATCAGTAGCTTCAATAGTTCCATATCATGTATTTGTAAAGCCTCCTAAAAACATATAATGAGAGACAAAGATTTCTGAGAGGAGCAAGTTTTACCACAAAGGACATAATACACAATGATATACTTCACTGTCATAAATAAGAGAAAAAAGTATTGATGAGAGGAGTACAGTCAAGGTCTTTCAGTAAATTTACGGAGTGAAAAAACTCTTATTTGGAACTGCTTATATTTACATTTTCTACTAGAATGAAAGGGGAATAAGTGGGAAGTGTAGCATCCCACCATCTTATACCGTATTTCTCCTTAGATAGCGCTTTAACATTTCTTAATATATTAGGTAATGTATCAGAGATTCTTATCCTATCCGCAACTCCAATAGGCTTCCCGTCTTTATATACGACTACCGCATCCCTACCTACTGTGGAGAAACTTCCCTCGTAGTAGTTTTGGAATCTTGTATACCATACGTTATTAAGAAGTATCACGTTTCCTGAAGTCATACTTTCTACTTTCATATTTCCTTCCTGCAAGTCTATCGCAAAAGCATTTGGACTGATGATCCCTGCATTACCAGTGCTCTTTTGTCCCATGAGCTGACCTAACTCATTATTAAATAGAAGGGACTGGAATATGCCTGAATCTATAATCTTCTTGTCCCTTGTAAATTCAGCTTCATCATCAAATGATCTAATTCCTGCTCTTATTGGTATATCTGAAATAGTAAGTAGATCACTGGCAATCCTGTCGCCTACTTTAAATTTAGCTAAGAATGATGAACCTGTTATTACGCTAAAGGCTGAGGCAAAATCGGCAAAGAACCCCATTAGGTTTGCTACAACTAAAGGTGACATAACAACATCGTATTTTCCGTCGTCTAACTTCACTCTATTAGTTATTGAGGCGAATTCTACAGCTTTCTTTATAGTGTCTTTTAGATCATTAGGGGATTCGGAGAAAAATGCCCATTGACCTGAATATTCTTTATTAAACGCCCTTACATACCCATCAATTTTATATCGTCTTTCTGAACCGTTGAAGCCATATGAGGTAACTAGATTCGTAGTGGTTTCATACACACTAATTACCCCTGATATAGGCAATTCTGCCTTTCCTATCTCAGAAATGATACCATCTATCTTCTCTTTTTCCACAATTTCTCCCAAATTTTCATTGTTTTGATCTATCACAAACTCCCTGTCGTTTTTGGATAAAATTGGGTATAATTGAGCTCCTGATGAGACCTCAAAACCATTCTTAGCCTCTTCTACGTTCAAGTCTGTGCCTGAGTACATAAAATACCTATTTCCTTTTCTCACTATTATTCCGTAATTTACATCAATTAACTTTTGGACAGTTGCCACTTCACTGTCTACAAATTTTATTAACAGTCTCTTAACCTTGTTCTCGCCTACTTCAACCTCATCAAATCCTTTAAGTTTATTGAGAGCTGAAATTAGGTTCTCATTCATTTCCTCTCACCTTTATAACTACGTTTCTTATTCTCATGTTTGGACCTCCTAACCATACAGGAATACCCTGATCAGGGTCGCCTTTACCACACGTTCCTCCGAAAAATTCAAGAGATTTATCAACTGCATCTATTGACATTAATACATCAAATGTTCTTCCCTCGAAGACAGGGAATAGAACTGGTTCACCAATTTCTCCATTCCTTATCTCATAAGTCTCCAATCCTACATATCTCTGACCTATCCTTAAATCGTCTATATTCCATTCCATGTAAGATTTAAAATATATTCCGTCTTTTATGTCCTCAATCAACTCTTGAAATGAGTAGTCACCTGGCTTAAAATAAGTATTAGACATTCTCACTAAAGGTTCCCTATTGAAAGCTGATGCTCTAGCTGAGCCATTACTCTGCACACCAAACTTATTTGCCGAGAATCTATCCTGTAAGAGTTCATTTATAATTCCGTTTTTAATGAGGTGTTTTGGTCGAGCCTTCACTCCCTCATCGTCTATTTTATAGTATCCTAAACCACCATCGACCAGAGGGTTGTCCATAACATTAACTGCCTCACTACCTATTCGTTCTCCGATCTTTCTACCTACAAGGTAGCTTAGTCCTGCCTGTGCTGACTCTCTACCTAATATCCTGTCAGCCTCAAAAGGATGCCCTACAGATTCATGAGCCATAATTCCTGACAACTCATTACTGAAAACCACGTCCTTCCTTCCTGGAGTTACCGATTTTCCCTTTACCAATACGTTGTCTACTGACTTTAATTTATTTTCTAAATGACCATATGGATCTTTTTCTTTGATTAGCTCGTAACCACCACTTCCACCAACTGCCTCTGAGAATATTGTAGCAGATCTATTCTCATATGTCAAGGTTATCGAATAAAATAGTCTAACTCGCGGAATCTTACTGTTTATCTCTGTACCGTCTTCAAAAACTATCTCCTTATCTTCAATGCTATCCATGTAATAGATGGTAGAGGATACTATCTTAGACCTAAGATCTAAAGAGTATATACTCTTAGCCAACTCACTTAACTCCTTCATTTTGTCTTGGACAGGAATATCCAATAGATTGATCTTTTGGGTAACTTCATACTTACCTGCTTCTCTACTTTCTTCACTAATACCTTTCTCCCACCCCTTTACCTTCAGCTTACTGGCAGTTAAGTGCTCTGGTTTATCTGATGATGAAAAGTAAAGGTAGTTTTCATCGAATACCCTTACTGAATATCCCTCATTAACACTTTTAATATATCCAACAGGACTACCATTCAAAATTATTATTTGGGAATGAGAATTTCTCTGTTTTCTTAATTCAACATACTTGAAAGATGAAAACCGTTTTAGTAGATTAGAAAGCATGAATAATTATCCTTTAATTAGAATTTATATTTTCCAGTAATCTCTTAGTATCCTTCTTGCTTGGTACAAAGTATCCTTAAATTTACTCCTTACCGAATCACTGCTAGGATTCTTCTGGTAAGAAACGTTTTCGTTCTCAAGACCATTTACAAAAGCTCTTGAGCCTCTCTCGAGCCCTATAGTATATCCGCCTTCTAACACTGCAAATCTTTTATATCCTCTACTCAAGAGCCCAAGGTTGTAATAAGTCCATTCTGTTGCTCTTAAATTTGCTAAACCGTCATTTTCAAATCCATCAAAACCTGCAGAATATACGATGTAACTGGGTTTGTAGTCATCGATAACTGATTGTATAATTGGAATTAGTTCCTCATAAAGATCGTCGCCACCTAAAGGAGGAATAATGAGGTTTATTTTAGTTCCCCTAGCCTCTCTCCCTCCAATCATATCAGGAAAACCCGTACCAGGATACAATGTTCTAGGATCTTGATGGATGTCAATGTGGACTACATCTGGGTTTTCCCAAAATATTTCCTGCGTACCATTACCGTAATGAACATCAAAATCTATAATTAAAACCCTCTTCAATTTCAGTTTTACAATCGGATATGCAACATTGTTAAATATGCAGAAACCTAATGTAGGTGCTCCCATAGCCCTCCCTGATACACCTGCGTGATGACCAGGAGGCCTTACCAAGGCAAATGCATCATTCTGAAATGCAACATAAGAGCCACCTAATGCCAATAACGCTGAAGACCACGTAAACTCATTGGTGTATGTATCCGCGTCTAATGGCTCTCCCATCTGTGATGCCACTTTTACCAGCTTAACATAATCCTCATTATGGATTAGTCTTACATCTTCCTCACTAACTGGTTTAGGTTTAATGACTGTCCTACCCTCTAATGCCTTAAGAACTATTTTTAGCCTTTCAGGGTTCTCGACATGATACACTGATGATTTATGCTTTAAATATGTTTCATCATAAATGAGTGATATCATGATGTAACCATTTATATACTCTTATTCAATATAAAATTTCTATGAGGAGCAAATTAGAGCGGGTCAGAGACGAGTTAAGAGCTAGAAATATAGACTATCTTATACTTGCCCCAGGTAGTAACATGATGTATTTGACGGGCTTCAATGAGGAACAAATGGAGAGACCTCTATTCTATATCGTGACACAAAATGAGGAGTTCTTTGTTGTACCTAAGTTATATGAGGAGCAACTAAGTAACCATAATTTGATAATTTATACTGACGGGGAGAATCCCTTTAAGAAGATCCCTATACAAAAGGGTAGAGTGGTGGCTATTGATGATACAATGTGGTCCTCCTTCACAATAGATATCCTAAACTATTTCTCGCCATCACAACTAGTTAAATCAAGTGAAGTTTTGAAAGAAATAAGAATGATAAAGAGTCATGAGGAAATAGAGATACTAAGGGAAGGTGTAAAGATAGCAGAGGAGGCATTCTTAGAGACAATTAACTTAATTAGAGAGGGAATGAAGGAAGTTGAGATCACCAACTTGTTAATTCAAAAATTTTCAGAGAGAGGTGTAAAACCATCTTTCGAGCCAATTATAACCTCTGGTCCTAATACGTCGATGCCTCATCTAAGAGCAACAAATAGAAAGGTCGCTAGGAATGAAGTGATCATATTTGATTTTGGAATTAGATATAAGGGGTATGCGACTGATACCACAAGAGTAGTAAGTATAGGAAAGCCGAATGAGGATGTTTTAAAAATCCATGAAATAGTTAGGGAAGCACAGGAGAGAGCTGAGGAGTATGTAAGTGAAAAAGTTGAGACTTCAGAAGTAGATAAGATAGCCAGACAGACTATTTCTAAGTACGGCTTTGGGGCTTATTTTATACATAGAACTGGACATGGAATAGGTATTGATGTACATGAAGACCCATATATTTCGTCAGACTATAAGAGACCAATTAAGAATAACATGATATTCACCATTGAGCCTGGGATATATTTGCCTGGAGAATTTGGAATAAGAATAGAGGATATGGTGTTTGTGAAAGATAAGGGAATATCAATGAACAAACTTGATAAAAATATTTTCACACTCTAATCCATGCATCTCTTAGTCTTTTAACACCTTCCTTTATCTGTTCCTCAGTAGCCACAGAAATGCTGAGTCTAGCCATAGTTTCACCCCCTCTAAGATAAAAGGGCTTTGCAGGAACGAAGCTTAAACCTAGTTTCACTGCTTCGTTGAAGACTTTCCAACTGTCCTTTTTCAAGTCTAGCAGTAAGAAAAATCCGCATTGCGGTTCATTGAAGTCCTTAAAACCTTTGTCATGTAAGGAGTCTATTAGAGTTTTCATTTTCTCCTTATAATGAGAGTGAAGATTTTTCCTTCTCTCCCTTACAATACCTTTCTTCAGTAATCTGGCTATAACAAACTGATTAATTGTAGATGTAGAGAAATCCATTTGCTCTATTAAGGAGATCTTATTACTCACTTCCTCCGAGGACGATACTATAAACCCTACCCTTAAACCTGGTGCTATGATCTTGCTAAAAGAGCTTATGTATATCACTCTTCCGCTCCTATCTAAACTCTTAATAGTCATAGGAGTCACGCCAGCGATGGGCTTATATGGATCGTCCTCCAGTATGTAGAAATCGTATTTATCAGCTAATTCCACCAAGATCTTTCTCCTTTCCTCACACATAGTTACACCAGCAGGATTGTGGCAATTAGGGATAACGTACAGTAGCCTTATCTTACCCACTTTTAATAAAAGTTCTAGTTCGTCAATCTTGATTCCACCCTCGTCTAGGGATACTGGTAAGACTACGTTACTTCTCAACTTTAATGGGGTAAATGTCTCTATGAATGTGGGATTTTCTACTGCTATGGTATCGTCCTCAAGAAAATATTTAGCTAACAACTCAACTGCATGTTGTGCTCCACTAGTAACTACAACATTTCCTTTGATACCTGAGTCAATATATGGGAGAAAATTGTTTTCTATTTCCTTTTTTAGCTCTTCTTGACCTCCTGCACCAGGATAAAATAAAACTTTGGACCCAAATTCCTCTAAAACTTCGTCATAGGCTTGCCTTATCTCCTTTATGGGCATTAATCTAGGATCTGGAGTTCCGCTGGCTAAATTTATCTCAACTTTCTTTGCTATTTGAGAACCCATCTCTACAGGTGATAATTCTATTTCTTTTCCAATTCTTGAGACCATTTTCCCCTAAGATCTATTTCAACTCCTAACCCATATTTCTTTGCTTTTTCATAGAGTAATTTCATGGTAGCTACATCCTCAAGTCCGATACCAGTAGATTTGAAAATTGTTATCTCGTCATCGCTTCTTCTACCCACTTTCCCGTTGATCACATCTGAAATTAAAACCACCTTATTCCAATCGAGCATTTTCATCTTTTCAGCTAGTATCAGATCCCCTGCCTCCTCTTTAGTCTGTTCTAAATCTTCCACCGCGATTAATGATGAAGCTTTTATAACTTCAGGAAAGAGTTCCGCCCTTTCAGGGAGATTTGAACCTAAAGCGTTGATATGGGTACCGTGGTTCAAGAATTCAAGTTTTAAGAAGGGATCTTTAGAACTGGTAATAGTCACAATAACCTCTGATGTGGAGCATAATTCTTTATAGTCCTTTGCTGGAATAACGTTTAATCCTTGTGATTGGAGCCTCTTAATGTTTTTATCGGTTTTCTCCTTGCTGATTGCCCTAATCGTAACCCCTTTCTTCAGTTCATTAAACGACTTTACCTGAAATTCTCCCTGTTTACCTAGACCAATAATACCAACTGAAGTATAATTCCTATTTGCTAAATAATCACTGACTAAAACTGAAAGTATTCCAGTTCTAATCCTACTTAGTAGGTCTGCCTCTACAACAAGGACAATATCGCCGTCTAAACTATATAATACGCCTAAATATGTGCCTTTTATAAATACTTTGAAACCAAGGTAATTATCAAAAGCTCCAGCCTGATAAGTCATAACACTGCCATGAAATATGGTTCTAATCCTTTTTGTGTTGGAGGCGTTCTTGTTAGATAAGTATTTAAAAGCCTTTTCTAGCGAATCGTATATATCTTTGAAGTTCACTAGTTTCTCTACGTCAACTTCTCGCAACAATATAGCCAACTTCTCCCCTATAAATTATGCCTTATGGCTTAAAAGCAAATTTTCTAAAAAGACAGTACATATGGAACTTACCCCAAGATTGCAGGATATAATCTCAATACTCAAAGAAAAGGGAGGTAGTGTTAACATAAGGGATTTAGCACTACAACTGAAAATTTCACCAAAGACTGCAAAAGGATACGCAAGGGAACTTTACCGGTTGGGATATATTGAAATGGATGAAAACGAGAACATGATATTAAAGAGAGAAAACCCAGAGAACATTACTGATCTTAAGAAGACAGTTGAGACCCATACAGCTGAAATTGAAGCTCTAAAGAAAGAGGTGGAATTCCTTAAAGAAGAACTGAGTAGATTTAGAGGAACTAAGAAAGTGAAAGTTTAAGGACATAAGCAAACCACTTGAAAATTTTTTGAGAATCCAATTTACTTTTCCCCTTCTCTCTATCATGAAAACTTATTGGGACCTCAGCGATTTGTAATCCTGATTTAAATATATGATAAACAGAACATATTTGAAACTCATAGCCGTCTGCACTCTTGCAAGGAGATATTGCCTCAACGGCTCTAGGACTGTAAGCTCTATATCCAGATGTTGCATCTCTCACATCAAATCTAAGCAGAAGTCTCGCTATTGAGTTTGCCCCTGAACTGATTAATCTCC
The DNA here is from genome assembly GCA_000508305.1 of Sulfolobus acidocaldarius SUSAZ. Classification (NCBI taxonomy): domain Archaea; kingdom Thermoproteati; phylum Thermoproteota; class Thermoprotei; order Sulfolobales; family Sulfolobaceae; genus Sulfolobus; species Sulfolobus acidocaldarius. The sequence continues at coordinate 761,634 of CP006977.1, read as the reverse complement.
TTTGTAGAGGCCAGTTCTCAATTGCCCCTCCCTTTACATATCGGGAACCTATTACCAAGTCAGCCTCTTTAGATACTAGGTCCGGTATATACTTAGGGTCATGGCTCAAATCTGCATCCATTGTTATTAGTCTCTTAAAACCCATCTTAACCCCTTGCTCTAAACCAAATTTCAGGGCACTCCCTATCCCTCTCTCATCCTTTCTGACGAAAACTATTGCCCCCATCTGCTCTGCTATTCCAGAAGTGTTATCAGGACTATTATCGTCAACTATTATTATATTTATGTTCTTGTCTACCTCCTTAATTCTCGGAATTAACTCACGTATGTTTTCAGCTTCGTTGTAAGTTGGGATTACCACGCCCAGCATTACACATCTCCCATATGTTATCAGACACGTAATGTAAGTTTACGCCGAACTTACCCTTTTTATCTTGAATAGCTTTATCTTTATAAAGAATGACTCTTATTATAGCTATTGGTAAGTTGGTTTTTGTCTTAACTAAGACCACATCCCCTTCTTTACATTCACAATTATAACTTACTATGCCTGGTACAAATAAATCCGCGCCGTCTGTCACTCTCTTAACAGCCCCCTCATCGACTACAACATATGGTAAATCGAGCTTATACTTTTGAACAAAACATAAAGTGGGAATAATTTCTTCTGAGAAGAATGAGAGTACACCATTCACAAAGTAATACAACTCTTTCTTTTCCTTTCCTACCTCTATCTGACCCTCTAACTCAATATTATATTTTTGTTTAACTTTTGATAAAAAATCCCTTTTATCTTTATCAGAAAGGAGATGTCTATTCAATTCAACTCACCAGATCCTCAAATCTTACAGGCATTTTCGAAATCCTCTTCTTCACACACTGCTCTACTGCGTTAATCACAGCTGGTGTAGCTGCTATAGCACCAGCCTCACCTATACCTTTACTTCCAGTAGGATGAGATGATTTTCCATATATTACATTATGCCATTCCACATCTGGAGACTCTACAGCAGTAGGTATAGCATAATCCTGGAAATTAGAAGTGAGTAGTTGACCTTGATCATTAAACACAGTACCCTCTAGTAGTCCTTGCGATAACCCCTGAAGGGCGCCTCCTATTACCTGACCTTCAGCCAACAAAGGGTTGATAACTACACCCACATCATCAATTGCAATATACTTTTTAACGATAACCTTCCCTGTCTCATCAACGTCTACTAAAGCTAAATGAACGCCGTATGGGGTAGTAGGTGGTAAATCGACTTTATATACACTAGTCACATCAAGGCTCTCTCCAAAGGAAAAGGCTTTGCGCGCTATCCTGTTCAAGTCCACTGATTCTCCGGTCCTCTTATGAATAACCTTCCCTTGTTTGTACTCAACCTCCTCTACATCAGCCTTTAGCAACTTAGCACCAGCCTCAATTAATTTCTTCTTCAATTGTTGGGTAGCCAAAACTACTGCAGATCCGCCTATAGTAACTGTCCTACTGCCCCATGTTCCAATACCGTCCTCAATAATTTCAGTGTCTCCCCATCTCACCTCAATATTTTCTATTGGTATCTCCAGAATATCTGCGGCAATTTGAGCAAATGCTGTTGCATCACCTTGACCATGAGGACCTGTACCTGTGACTAAAGTTATTTTTCCGTCATATTTTATGAATATTCTTGCCGTCTCCCAAGGCCCAAAACCTGAAATTTCAGTATATGAAGAGACTCCCACACAACCCTGGGATTTTAGGCTTTCATAGAGCTTTCTACCATATTCAAGTAATCCCTTCACATTTCCTGAGTCATATTTTATGCCCAACGGATTTGTGTAAGGTAGTGAATCAATAGCATTTTTCACTCTTATCTCGTATTGGTCAATTCCTAATTCATCAGCAACTATATTCATTATTCTCTCGATAAAGTATGTTGCTTCTGGTCTCCCTGCACCCCTATATGACTGAGTGGGAGGAACATTGGTATTTAATGCTATGGCTTCGATCTCAATACCCTTTATCTTATATATGCCTGGTAACATTTTTGTTGCGCTTTGAACATTTCCCAACTCATCATCATTCGCATCTGGATAGGGTGCGCCCAAATTACCCACTAGTCTTCCTCTAATTCCTAATACATTACCCTCTCTGTCTACTGCTGTCTCAAACTCCAAGAATTTATCCCTTCCATGACCCGCAGACAGAAACTCCTCTGTTCTCGTCGGTATCCACTTCAGCGGTTTTCTAGTTAGCATTGACAACTTAGCTAATGCGTATTCCTCAGGATGAGCTATTATCTTACTTCCAAATGCTCCTCCCACATCAGGCTGAATCACTCGAATATCCTGAAAGCCAAGAAACTCTGCTAAATTTCTCCGTAAATAGTGTGCAGATTGTGTCGAGGAGTAAAAAGTCAACTTACCTCCGTCATAGAAGGCTAATGCACCCCTAGTCTCAAGGGGAGATGCTACTATACGTTGGTTGTAGAGTTTGCCCTTAATTACCTTGTAGGCACTATTGAAGATTTTCTCCACATCTCCCCCTTTGAATACCTCCCTGTAAACTATGTTGCTCTGACTTTTGCTGTAAACTCTTATCTCATCTTTTAAGGCAACTTCAGGATCTATTACGAAATCTAATGGCTCATATTCCACTTCAATGTTTTCCAGTAGGTCATATGCCTCATACCTATCCTTAGCTATAACCATTGCAATCGGTTGACCTACATAAGTTACCTCCTCTGTGGCAATTGGAAAATCTTTTCCAGGATTAATGTCGTTACCAGTAAAGACACCATCAGTCTTTTTCAACTTAATTTTAGCATGAGGGTATTCACTTCTTAAAAAGGCCACGAAATACGTTCCAGGTATTTGTATATCGTCAACATAGGAACCTTTTCCTGTTATTAACCTCACATCTTCGATTCTCTTGACAGGCTTACCTATATACATAATCATAGATAGGGTTAGAAAGTTTAAAAAATCAGCACACGTGCCTTTACATCACCATTCATTCCCGGTCAAGCTCATCATGAACTTAGGTATTTCCAGGATAGGGTTATTCCTATTATTGACAGTATTAGTGCAAAGACTACTAAATATATGAAGTCGATACCTAAATTCCCTGGAATGCCTAATAGTAAATTCCTTATTATGGAGTTTGAGTGTGTGAGTGGGTTGATCTCAGCAACAGGTTTTAACCACCAGGGCATAGAATCGACAGGGTAGAAAGCGTTACTAGTGAACAGTAGGGGTAAATTGAGAAGGTTCATGATAGCCATTTGTGATTGCCACGTTGTAGCCCTTATTGCCACCATCATAAACAATGACGATAAACCAAATGACATTAGAAATAACGCAGCATAAGACCCTAGAAAGTCTAAAGGAGAGATACCCACTCTGAAACTCATGCCCAATAGGACTGCGATAGCTAGTACTATACTTGACTGAACTAAAGACCTAATAACCGATGAAAATACCTTAGCCATCAATATATTGGCTCTTGAAATAGGAGTAGTTAGCAATCTATCTAAAACACCCAATCTTCTATCCCACACTATAGACATACCACTTTGCATTGAGGTGAATAGAGCAATGAATGATAACATGCCCGCAGCTAAAAATGAGAAGTAATCTGATGTTCCAAATGTTTGCGCTAACACTTGTTGAGCTATCTGGTCTAGAACTTGCTTAGGAATATCTAAGCCAGGGATATTAAATGATGTACCGCTAAATATGCTGGCTAGGTTCATAGCTTTCCCAAATAGTCCTATCCAGAGGATGGGTTGTATTATAGATAACAGTAAGACTACAATGTCCTTATACCACTTTTTAAGCTCTCTGTTTAATAAGGTGAATAGACCGTGCAATGGAGACATGTTTACCCTTTCTTCATTACGTTCTAGTGTCTTCATCCTCTCGCCCTCCTTAAAGTTCTTCTCAACGCAAACATCTCTCCTTCACCTGCTTCTTGATCTCTCATTTTCCTTCCAGTATATTCCATATAGACCTCATCTAAAGTTGGCTCAGTAATGTATAATTTACCGACCTTTATTCCTTTCTTTATTAACTCTTCCATAATTTTAGGTGCTATCTCCTCTCCTCTTTCCACCTTAACCCTTATCATACCATCCATGACTTTCAGCTCCTTTACGCCCTCAACTGCTTTGATATACTGTTGGGCTAACTCATTATCACTTGTACTTAGACTGATGATATCACCACCTATTTTGTCCTTGAGCTCTTTAGGACTTCCAATTGCTATAATTTTTCCGTGATCAATAATTGCTATCCTGTCAGCATAATTGTCAGCTTCCTCTAAATAGTGGGTGGTCACAAATATTGTCATACCTTGTTCTTTTTTAAGTTCTAGAATGTATTTCCAAATAGATACCCTTGTTTGAGCATCTAAACCAATTGTAGGCTCATCTAAAAATAGGATTTTAGGTCTACTAATTAGTGACATGGCTATCTCTAATCTCCTCCTCATTCCTCCTGAGTAAGTCTCAACTTTTCTATTAGCAGCGTTGGTAAGTTCAACTAGTTCCAATAATTCCTTACCTCTCTCATTCGCTATGTCCTTTGGAATACCGTATAAACCAGCCATCATCATGATATTCTCCCAACCCGTTAAATCCTCATCAGCTGTGAACTCTTGAGGTACAACTCCTATAGATCTCCTAACCAATGAAGGCTGTTTAACGATATCATACCCATTTACTATTCCAGTGCCTTCTGAGGGTCTAAGGACAGTTGTCAGCATCTTTACTGTAGTAGACTTACCAGCGCCGTTAGGTCCTAAAAAACCAAATATTTCTCCCTCAAGAACCTTAAAACTAACATGGTCTACTGCGGTAAATTTTCCAAACCTTTTGGTTAAGTTGATCGCTTCAATTATGTTCTCACGCATTTCTTATCACCTCTTCTATTTTCTTTAGTATATCTATAATATTCTCCTTATGGAGCGCTAATTCCTCTCTATTTATTTCCTTGAAGAAATTAAGTAAACCCTGTAGTTCCTCTATGGCATCCTCGGTTTTACTTCTGTTTCTAACCAGTATGAAATGCTCTATTTCCTTTATACCTTTATCCGTTATCTGATATCTATCCCCACCTTCTTTTCTTACCGCTCCTTCCTCCAGAAGCTTATTTAATAATGGATAGACAGAACCTGGAGATGGTCTCCACATACCCCAACTCATTTTATATATATCGTCAATGATATCTATCCCTCTTTTAGGGGACTGATATAAGAGCCAGAGAATTAGGAGTCTTAATCTACCTTTCTGTCTTGCCAGTAACTCACTCATAATATCGAAATCGATATCCTAAAATATAAATCTATCGAAATCGAAAAATAGTTGAAAGAATATACACTAATAGAGAATTCGATCCACGATAACAACTTAGATTAAGTCTAAGTACTAACATCAGTATAACTTATGAAAAAGGAGAAATAGAAAAAAATTATCTTGAGTTAAAAATAAAAATGGTAGGTCACATTATTTCTTTTGTCCACCTGATTGTTGACCAGACTGCTGTTGCTCCTTCTTCTTCTTTGCCATATAGGTCTATTTTTAATTGTGAAATAACAAGTTATTAAGCCATACTCACATAAAAATTGATAAATATTTACGCAAAGTTCGTGGTAAATAATTGAATAATATATAATTTTAGGATCGAGTGGTAACAAAAGAGTTAATCACTCATCGTGGAAAAAATGAAAAAAATTTGTATTCATGCAGTATTACCCCTTAAGTGTTACCATATATCTCCTTCGCCCAAGGTTATTCTTTATCTATAGAAGAATTTCAATCACTTGATAATAATTTTTTGTAAATTCACATTAAAGTTAGATAATATTGTTTACAATTAATTCTTTTTTACCCTCAGAATCCATATTCCTTCTTCATCATCTTTATTTTTTTCCAGTATCTTATATCCCTTAAACATATAAGAAACATCAAGTTTGCTTAACAAAATTAACTCATCGTTAACTCTTAACTTTTTCAATATATTGGACAATTTTTCTTTGTTATTTTCAATTTCTCCCTCGGTTAAAGTGACTACTATTAAGTGATTCATATGCCTAAATTTGAGACTACCTTATAAGACTTTTCCAACTTTTATCTGACAACTAATTTAAATCGACGTGAATTTGAGCAGGAAAATTTTGAAAAATATTCACTTTTGACTATTATTCTTCAAACACTTGATTCTAACAAAAAACATTACTGTAATTCTGTTTTCTAAGATTTCAAAGTAGATTTAAACTTATACGATACTAAATTTAAATTTTCTTAGGAATGTATAAGCAGACTAGGAAGAGAAAAATGGAGGCATACAAAATAGCGATTACTTCTATAATCGGCTACGTTATACCAGCCTATTTGATAGTGTCCTCAGCTTACGTTATAGATCAATTCTCTCTACCTACATGGTTATCCTACGTACTCGTTTCCATCCCGTTTCTCGGAAGGCTAATTGGGGCACTAATATACCAAAGAATAATTCGGATAGTAAAATCGGATATGATATTTTCACTTTCCTTAACAATCCTCGGTATCGTTTCTTTGCTTCTAAGTGTAACTAATGTAAATTATATCCTTATAATGTGGCTTAGATTTACATTAGGGATTATTTTTGGAATAGTAGCTTCATTGTCCATAGATCAAGCTGTCAGATCAGGTAACAGAATAGTTATTGGTCTAGCATTGAGCGGATGGGCAATAGGATGGATATTTGCACAGGCGTCTTATAGTTTATTAGATAATTGGCGCTCAATATATGCTGTCGGAGTCATAAGCTTACCACTAGCCCTTCTAGGAAAATATACTCTCAAATTCAAGGCTGAAGATCATAACATACCAGATAACCACATATCGTTGTACACAATTATGATATTTCTCTTGACACTGGAGCCTAGTTTTATATTAACATTAGCACCACAGATACTTGAAAGACAGGGAGAATTAGAACTACTACTCTTAGCCTATGTTCTTTCACTTCCAATGTACATCGTTAATTCAGTGATCAACTACAAAGTAGCGTTCACCCTTTCAGGCATATCAGCAGGTATATTTGGGTTTTTGTTTTTCGTTACAGGGAGCCCTATTTTAATAATACCTCTTGTAATGTTCGGAATAACCATTACGAGTGTTGTACCTAAAGTATTCAACTCTAAGAACACAGGTGCATCAATAAATATTGCGTCCATAGAAGGTGCAGTAGTCCCGGTTGTAGGTACAGTCAGCGATTATGTTGCAGGTGGAATGACATTATTTTCAATGATTACGTTAGTTGCCATGTATTTTGGTGAGAAGAAGATTTTAGGTAACAAGAGTAGAGCTACAGCATAAACTGACTAAAGCTATAATTTACTTTTTATCGACAGACCGTAATCAGCCTAGAACTTACTACTTTTTACCCCTTCTTAATGCCCAAAATATTAAGAAAAAGATACTTACAAGAGCTATCGGGATAACATAGATGATCACACTCCCGGTAATATTGTTCTTCTCTGTTGAAGGATTAGGGACTATTATTATTGTATTCTGTCCCTGTCTTAAATTGCGAGAAAATGCATAACATTGAAAGACTGTACATACTTAACATGTTGCCCGTTTACGAGTATGTTAAATCTATCATATATCGTGTGGAAGTAAAGTGTTGTAGAGTTGTCACTATGCATATATATGTCAATTATAAGTGCAGTCCCGTTCCACTGCATGTTCGTCGTGTAGTTGAAGTTCCCTAGATTCGAGATATAGTATGGGTACAACGTATCATTAATTGCTGATAGGGACTCAATGGTAGCTACTCCCCAAGGCTGAGTCTCTGAATTTATCTGAAAGTCAGATCGCTGATTGTTCCCCACATACAAGGCTAAGAGACCTGAGTAATTGTAGACGGTCCTCCACCACACGTCAGTGAGAGCTAGGGAGGCTATAGTATAGTTGTCCATAGCTAGAGCAAATTCTGCCGTTAATTCGCTCTTATACGTATAAGCATCGGCATCGACTCTTGAGTAGCTAGCATAGACCCATAACCTATTTGCTTGGAAAGTGTTTATTCCTAACACCTGATACCCTGATTCTGGCACAGGTCCATAGTGGATTGAGTTCATTACCAGTTCTGCCCTCTGCAGATATGTTGTGTTTCCAGTAGTTTTGTAGAGACTGACCTCCTTCCCGCCCTAAAGGGTTCCTTTAGAGCGATTCACAGGTTTATGATTTACCGCCTTCACCCTCATCGTCTCATAACTAGTGAGTATCACCCACCCCACTCCACACATCCAGCGGTAAACCAAAGGCTAGGTCTTCAGCCACTTTACCCCTATCCCTCTGGTCAAACCCTCATTCCACCCTCCTTGAGACTCAAGGATATTGTTTTTCAGCATGAGGACACTTAATTGAACTAATAATACCCATTTCCATAGGTTTCCTCACGCACCATTTTAACCAAATTTAACATCTTAACGATACTATAAAAACCTCACCCCGCCTTAAAAGACAAGGCTTGCCGATTCTCTGTCACTAATGCCAATCCGGAAAGAGCTACTACATCCAATAAGTAAGGCTGTGGGTAGTTCTTCACTGCAGGGTTAGGATTTTCTATTTCAGGTAACGTAAACTCACCAAAAAACGGGTTCTTCCATGAGAGGGGGATGGTTATATTTGATGGTCCATTCGTCGAGTCCACTAACACGTATACTGTGTTAGTGCCATTGATGTTTAACCCTACTATAATAGTGCTAGACGGTGGAGCGTCCACTGTAGTTAGAACCGGGAACCGGATTGTCACAGGATAGAAGAGCGGACTCCCCGCCCCTCCTTGGAGCTTTACGTTAGTCAAAGTTCTGGATCCTATTATCTGGAGTACATTTCCGTTATTAGCGATCTGAACTGTTACAGTGATATTAGCTAAAGTCCCTGCAGTCTGCGCGTTCATCCATAGCGTTGCAGTAAAGGTCCCTGAGACGTTTAACGTATTTTGATAAGTGAATGAGAGGTTACCCTTATCTAGCAAGTAAATAGCATAGCTGGTATTAAGCGGAATATCCTCAAAGAAGTTCACCCTTATTTGGGTCCCGCCCATTACATAACCTACTCACACGCTGCTACTCTGATTGATAATAAATCCGTAACTATTGAATCCATTTACGTTTAAGTCTGTATTTATTTTATGGTACCACATTGGAAAATAATAGTAGGCACATCTGCTCGCATTTTGATATTGCAATAGCCATGAGCCTAATTGGTTAAGAGCTGAAGAGTACTCTGAGCTTCCCATGACCTGATATAACACTTTCGTGGCTAGGATAAAGATGGCTAATGAGGATGTGTAGGTTTATCCGTTGTACTGTTGTAATAACGAATAGTATGCACTCCATGCTTGTTCCGCCATTTGTAAAGCCTGAGAATTCCCGTACTCCCCAAGTAATGCTAGAGCGTAAATTATCTCGCCCTCGTAGTATTCCATCCCTAAGTCTGCATATTCATAGTACTTTGTGCAGTTCAACATTAGATTAACGACGCTATTGGGGGTCTGGGATGTAATCGACGCTAGGATAAAGGTCAAATGTAAAGTACCAAGAACTGTTAGGCGCTCTGTAGGCTACCTGAACACACTGATGCATCCCTGGAGGGGTGCTAAATGTTGAGTTAAAGTAAAGCGTGTTTCTAACCTGGTAGGGGTCCCCTGCATACGCTGAATATCCTAGTACATTGATGTACTGACTAGTGGCAGAGGCGCCTGGGAACACAAACAGTAGCTGTAACGACCCGATCCAATTAGGTGCATAGTTAGTAGAAAGCAACATCCTTTTCCCTACGTTGACATTTGTGAAATAAGACCACGAAATGTTACTGATGTTCTGGTAGTTTTTGATAAGTCCTTGGTTCTGTGTAACTAGTTCCGTGTAACCAGTACTTAACGTCGAGAGTTGATTGAAGGGGAAATATATTGTAGCGTTAGCTAATGGAATGTAACCTAGACCGATGAGCGTATTGCTATCATTCAAGATCCATGCATACCAGAAAGTAACACCATAGTAGTCACTCTTCCAAGATTCGTTCTATATAACAGAATCGTCTTCTTGGGTGATGGAAAATTGAGGACTATAGGTCGTTGGTACATTGGTTAACAAATCCGTAATATAAACCCCGCTGGGTTCAGTTCTAGATGGGAAAGTCCCGCTTATCGATGTTCCTGCAGAGCTTGCAGTAAATCCTACTGCCATCAGGTATGGTGGTAGAGTTATCCCCACGCTTGCGGGAACATCTTGCTGTAAGATAGGTATCGTAATTTGGGTCCATGTATTCGAGTTAACATAAACAGGCACGAATGAGGCATATAAAGTATTGCCGGGATACCCTTGGACATTGGGAGCCCAAATAAATGTGAAATAGAATAATCCATATCCTTGAACAAGGATTGTGAAATTAATTGGAACAAATTTTTGCTGGTAGTTATACTGCCCTCCTACCCCGTTCATGAATTGTATAGGGTATGGGGATTGAAGGCGATTGATTACGGGGAAGTTGACGTAGAGGCTCTCGCTGGGAGTCCCGAAAAATGTTGGTCCTGTTAGGTTCAGGTAAGTCTTTGCATTCTTAATAAGTATAACAATAGAACCGTTTGCAACAGTACCATTAAAAGATATCCATGGAGGATTTTGCCCCTCAGACCCACCAAATCCCCCATCAATAACTATGTTTTCCATTCCCTGATTAACGTTAACAAGAACGCCATTGGGCAACTGGATTATTATAGGCGATAGGAATGTTAGGGGTAAGGCGGGATTATAGTAAGTTGAAATAGAGAAATTTCCAGATAAGGGGTGCCCCTAAGGATTTCAAACCCATTAGTCCACGTATCTGTGCCAAGGTTCTGAAGACTTGGATACTCAAACCTCTTTATAAACAATCCATTAATATCACCTTGCTGTAGAAACTGCAATATTGAGCTAACATAAGTGGAATACGACTGCCAATAAGGAGCAATGCTCTGTAGGAACTTAGCTTGATCATCTAACCAGAAATTATTATTTGCTGTTTATGCCTCCTTGAATGCGTAAAGTCCAGTAGGGTATTTTGCCCACAGCTGATTTATCTGGGTATTTACAGCTTGCGCTAACCACTCTGGCGGAGGGGTTGATGAGGAGCCTATCGTGAGGACTGGGGCAATAGTCCCTTTTAATATATGTAATATTAGGAATATAAAGACGGACTTCATTCTTCCCCATCCTCACCCAGAAGGATTTTAATTGTTGTTTTCTCCCACAATACTATGACGAATAATATTGCAGATAAGTTGGATTCCAGTTCCTATTGGTAAGCTATGAGGTACTTGAGATATTGTTATCATGAAAGCGCTGGCTGTTAGAGTTAATGAAGACAGATTAACGATAACGAGAAATATATCTGGTATTAGAACCCGCTTCACTCTCATTACGTTAATAGAAAAAACTTAGAATTTTAAATGAAGCTAGTCAATTTGTAGGTGTTTTCTTTAGAAAGTGCAAGACGTACTAAATATTACTAAACCGCTTTTTGTAAGCGGATCATTTAGCCTCGTTATGCGTACATCTTATGTGTTGTATATAAGCCATATATGAATCATATGCGCAAATCAAAATTCCACAAATATATTGTGACATGGATCTTGTAGCAATCAATTTGAATTTTATTAACAGAAACTCATCATAACTGACCCTTGAATGCTTTCTTGACTTACGAAGTCTTTTATTTAACTATCTATTTTTCTATCTCATCACTCTTTTTTACACTCTCAGCTAAGCCTGAATTAACTCTCTAGTTTATTGAATAAAAATTCTATTGATAATTATATCTAGTAAAACAGATAATATTACTAACTGGAATTTTTATCGTTCATTTTCAACTCTATGATTAATTAGGGTATTTGCCCCATGTACTAAAGCCTTTATCATAAAAACGTCTGGATTAACATATGGCTTATACAACTTTCGTTGCCTGTTAATATAAGATTCGTCAGAGAAAGAACAAGTATTATGTTTACTCTCTAGAGAAGGTCAAGACGTTAAGGTAAAGGAACATTACTTTGATCCTATAGGCAAGATAGTTGAATTTTACATCAGGAATGGGGGAGTTAGAGTGTCCCCACAATGCGGGGGGTGGGACTTGAACCCACGCAGGCCTACACCAGCGGAGCCTCAGTCCGCCCCCTTTGACCTTGCTCGGGCACCCCCGCACTACCATTAATTATTGAATATGGTACTAAAAATGTTTTCCGCGATTACGATTCAGTCAATCTTATTAGTTAATGAAGGTGTAGATAAAAATGATAAGGGATGAGTCTTTGACAGATACGAGATAAACAGATTAGAATTAAAGGCACTAATAAGAGAATTAAAGAAATGGAGTGCCCCTGCGACTGTATTACTATCGTTGTACATACCACCAGGTCGACCCATTCCTGATATACTTAATCTATTGAGACAAGAAGCTTCCATAGCTCAGAACATAAAACTGAAAAGAACAAGAGATGCAGTAACCACTGCCATTCAAGCTGCTATTGATAGGCTAACACAAATTCCTAAGGTAGATGGTAATGGTTTAGCGATATTTTGTGGTGAGAACTTTAATAATGAGGACTTTAAATGTTTTATGTTCTCACCACCAGAGAAAGTGCCACTGTTCTTCTATAGGACAGACAAATTCTTCCATGTGGAGTTCTTGGAAGACATGGTTGAAGAGAATGAGGTTTTCGGGCTAGTAATAGTGGAAAGGGATTACGCTACAATAGGTGTTCTTAAGGGAACTAAGGTAGAAGTCCTTGACGAGTTCGAGGGATTTGTTCCAGGAAAACATATGATGGGAGGACAGTCACAGAGACGTATTGAAAGAATAATAGAGGAAATGTACCATAACTTCCTTAAAGAGGTAGGTGAAAAGGTAAACCAATACTTTCTGCCTTACATAGAAATGAAGAAAATGAAGGGAATATTGATTGGCGGACCGGGATTTGCAAAGAAAGACCTATATGAATCTGATTTACTGGATTATAGGGTTAAAAAACTAGTATTACAACCTTTATTTGATATTCCAGATCAAGGAGAACCGGGATTAAAAGAGCTGATCATGAAAGCGCAAGATATTCTTAAGAACCAGAAGTATATTGAAGTGGAGAACCTTATGGAAGAGATAAAGTATCATTTAGCTAAGGATGATGGTATGGTAGTATATGGCTTAGAGGAAATTAGAAAAGCATTACAGTTAGGTGCCATTGATGCTCTTATAGTGTATGAAGAACCAGGGAGCGAACTTGAAAAGTTGAGCCAAGAAGCTGAAAATTATGGAACTAAGGTTTATGTTATAGGAGACGAATTACCTGACGGAGAATGGGTTAAAAAGACATTTGGAGGAGCAATCGGTAAGCTAAGATTTAAGATATACTAAAGAAAAGTCTACATCATTTTTCTCCTCTTCATTTCGTCCATTATCTTAATCAAAGGTATAGGAGGCACTATGCCATAGCTCTCTTCAAATTTACTCTCAATGTCTTTCACATCAGACCCTCCGTTACTCAGGATCTTCCTCACTAGGTTAATTTCGTCTTCCCAGTAATTCCAAGGATACATGAACCATTTCCATTCTGTTACCACCATGCCTACATAATCTGGTTTATATTTTGAAACTGACTGAATGTATTGCATTGTAGCAGTTTTCACTTCCCGTGGAAGAAAATTATCCTCAACAAACTTTTTGGCTAAAACTACACTATCACCCGTGTCCGCAATATCGTCAACTAAAAGTACCCTTTTACCCTTAAGATCAAGCTTATAGGGGTATTTTACCTTTGCCTCAGGAGTCTGGGAAGCTGTTTCTACCCAATGTTCAACCTTTATAGATAACATATCTAGAACCCCTAATACATCAGCTACAATCCTCGCAGGGACTAAACCCCCTCTGGCAATCGCAATTATAATATCAGGCTGATATCCTTCCTCCTTTATTGAATCCCCCAGTCTAGTAGACCATTCCACTACCTCCTCCCATGTTACCACTTTCACAGGAATTTTTACCAATTTTAAACTCCCATGACAACTATAAGTTAAGATTTATCAATTTTATGGTTTTTATACCCGGTGATTTTAAGAGATGATTGATGATCACAACAAAAGATAAAGCAAAAATAGGAATAATAGGTGGTTCAGGTCTATATGATCCAAAGATTCTTGAAAACACTAGAGAGATTAAGATCTATACCCCTTATGGAGAACCAAGTGACTACATACTTCTGGGAGAATTGGAAGGTAAGAGTGTGGCTTTCCTCCCTAGACACGGAAGGGGTCACAGGATACCACCGCATAAGATTAACTATAGAGCTAACATATGGGCTCTTAAAGAATTAGGGGTAAAATGGCTAATATCAGTCTCAGCAGTAGGGAGCTTGAGAATGGACTATAAGCCAGGTGACTTTGTGATTCCGGACCAATTTATTGATATGACAAAGGGTAGAGATTACACATTTTTTGACGGACCTGTGGTGGCACATGTAAGTATGGCAGATCCCTTCTGTAACAGTCTAAGAAAAATAATTCTAGATATTGCCAGAGAGATGAAAATTCAAACCCATGAGAGAGGAACATATATTTGTATTGAAGGACCTAGGTTTTCCTCTAGAGCTGAAAGTAGAGTATGGAAGGAAGTATTTAAGGCGGATATAATAGGCATGACACTAGTTCCTGAGGTTAATTTAGCATGCGAGGCTCAGATGTGCTATTCAACTATAGCCATGATCACAGACTATGATGTATTTGCAGAATTACCTGTTACCGCTGAGGAAGTGATAAAAGTTATGGCTGAGAACACTGAGAAGGCGCGAAAATTACTTTATGGAGTTATAAAGAGATTACCAGAAGAACCAGATGAAAGAGAGTGTAGCTGTTGTCATTCCCTGAAAACAGCTTTACTTTAAAAAATAAAGTAAAATTTTACGATCCAGAGGTAAGCTTAACTGGTAATGTTAGTCTAGTCTATTCAGAGAACTCAGAATTGGAAGCCTACACAGTACATAGGGCTCTATCCTCCTTAACAGGGAGGACTATAAGGCTCGTTAACCTATATGATTTTCTCTTTTTCGAGAGCCCTTATGTGGATAGTAAGGACTATACCTTAGGAATTATCCATGACAGGAATCAAATAACAGAATTTTTAGACACGGCTTGGGCTCTAGAGAATCATGGGGCACTAATAACATGTCTAAGTAATGTGAAATCAAAGGGAATGATTCAACTTTTTAATTATAATGACGAGTTATGTGAAATCAACATTGCCCTCTCCCTCTTAAGGAAGATTTCTAAACTCTCTAATGACAAGAGAAGTAGAGAGATTAGTAAGGAACTTGAGGAAATAAATTCATTGGAAGATTGGCTCAAAGAAAAGATAAAGGAGAATAAGCTTGGAAGAGAAATAATTCTCTCCCCTGTATTCGCCCCCGCAAGGCATTTAATTAATAAATTCTTAAGTGTAAACGTTTGGCTCTACAACGATGAACATATACCTAATCAACAAAAAGAAGTTCAGTTCATAACAACTTCCGCTGATATTTTAGTTACTAGGAGGAAGGAGAATGAGCTTCGGAGTAAAGGAATAAACGTTAAAGAAACGTTATTAGATGTAGATCCAATTTTGGCGCCAATATATTTAACCCTTCTAACATACTTATTTAAGGAAGTTAAAGGAGGTTTATAGAGTGGACTTCATAGAGTATTGGATTAAAACTAAGCAACTCATTGACGATGTTATTCAGAAATATCTATCACAAATCAAGGATCTTGACATGTTAGAGGTTAGCAAATACATACTGAAAGACGGAAAGAGATACAGAGCAGTGCTAAATATGTTTTTTACTGAAGCTTTAGGTGGTGAACTGAGTAATTCACTAGACGCTGCCTTAGCCATAGAAATACTACACTCTTCCTCCCTGGCATTGGATGATATAGTGGATTATGATACAACGAGAAGGGGTAAATTATCTGCTTGGGCATTATACACAAATAGGAGGGTTGTTTTCATAACAAATTATCTCATTCCATCTGCATTGAATATTATCTCTAGGTATGGAGAAAATGCGCTCAAGGTTAGTCTAGAGTTATGGAAGGACACTGCAATAGGCGCAATCAAAGACATGTTTGGTCCTGCTGCCTCATATCTGAGCACCATTGAACTAAAGACATCAAGTCTGTTTAAATTGTCCACAGCTTTGGCTGCATTTACAGCGGATAGGGAGAAGGACTTAGACTTACTTTTAGATATGGGGAAATATCTTGGAATTATGTATCAACTTATTGACGATTACATTGATTGTATTAATTTTGAAAGTGGTAAAACTAAGGAGCTTGTAGGTAGTGCCAAACAACTGTATGAGTTGTACGGGAAGAAGTATGGGGAATTTGTTAAAAGTGAATACAACAACGCATCAGCCCAGTACATATCTCTTCTTTCAAAACTGGATGTGAGAGAGAAGTTTAATGAGATAGCTATATCAATACCTGACACACTGTCAATGGGGTTACTTACCGAGGCAGGTATTAAAAAACTATAAAAACATTATTTTCGAGTCAAATCTTGGTGATATGATATTAATATTGCTGTCATTCATGAATCTCAGAAAGTTACAGAGGCTGCTAAGCAGCTATTACTTGAAATAAAAAATGCGGGGCATACAGCAATCTATCTAAGAATATCGAGGCTAAACACCATAATAACTAAAGACGGAGTAGAATATGGTTATGCTGGTAACACATTAGAAATTGATGGTGGTTTAATAAGAAATCTGGGATTTATTTCATCAACTGAACAATTGATAAGAAGATATGATACGCTAAGAAGTATGGAGAAAAGTGGGATAACACTAATCAATAGACCTGATGCTATGTTCGTAGCTAGAGATAAATTTTACAGTCTCGTTAAGCTAAAGAGTGCAGGAATTCCTGTTCCTGAGACGGCTGTGGTTGAAGATCCATTTGAGGCTATGAGACTTGTTATGAAATGGAAGGATGTAGTCATAAAGCCCGTTGTGGGCAGTTTGGGTTTGGGCTCAATAAGAGCTGAAGATCCTGATATAGTTTTTAGGGTTTCAAAATCTCTACTATCAATAAATCAGCCCATTTACATTCAGAAATATATTAACAAACCACAGAGAGATATTAGAATATTTGCAGTAGGGGACAGAATATTAGGAGGAATTTACAGGATAAATAAATCTTCGTGGAAAACTAATGTAGCTCAAGGGTCTCTCACCCAGGTAATTACTGTAAACCAGGATCTTGAAGAGATCACACTTAAATCAATGAAAGTTTTAGGCTTAGACTACGCTGGTATCGACATTGTTGAAGATGAAAGTGGGGATTACAAGATCCTTGAAGTGAATGGTTCTCCCCTGTGGGGAGGATTTTATGAGGCTACAAAGATAAATCCTGCAAAGTATATTGTTGAGCATCTCATTAAAAAGATGAAGAAATGAAGACTAAAAAACCGGCTGAGATAAGTGATGACGAGCTCTCGCACTGATCAGTCAAAATCTATAGTTTTAGCCTCTTTTATTGTCCTTAAAACAAACATGGTATAGGTGGAGGTCACTCCCTCCATATTCCCTATTTCATCTAGAATTTTAGCCAATTCTTCCCTACTTTTTACCCTAACTTTTAGTATTGAATAATATTCACCTGTAATATCAAAAACCTCAAATATACTTTTGAAAGATGCTATCTTCTTCAGAATCTGTTCATATCGTTTAGGATCTGCCTTAATCATTATGAAGGCAACTACATTTAACCCTATAGCTTCAGGGCTTATATCGACGTAAAAACCTTTAATAACGCCTTTCTCCTTTAATCTCCTTATTCTCATATGTATAGTTGATTCACTAAGATTCAACATTTTAGCTATCTTAGAGAAAGGAGTCCTTGCGTCCTCCTGGAGAATAGAGAGTATTTTTTTGTCTATATCATCTAGAATATATGTCATGGTAAAAGTGACCTCCCAAATATTTTAATAAGGTCAAGTTTTCCAAAATCACCTATAGCTATCTTGAGAACTAGATCAGGATCAGTTTTAGTTAACATCTTAGATAAAACATCAGTTCCAATCACTTTCTTCTTTACTCCCTCAATTATCTTGGCTTGAGATTGAATAGTGAAGTACAGTTTTGACGATTTAAACTCAGCCTTAAACTCTTTTCCCTTCAAGAGGGAATCTGCAAGCATCTTAGAACTAAGTATTGAGGGTCTTATGCCCTCACCTGTCAAAGGGTAAACTGCACCTATTGCCTCACCAACATATTTACCGTTAAGTCTATCGTCAAGAATTCCTATGTCCGCTACCCTAGCACCATGAAAGAACAATGTCTTACCCTTAATGACTGAGGAAAGTCTTTGTCTTAGAAAGTCTACACTAGCCCATCCGCCTATACCTATCTTACTCCCATATCTGTCTGGAAACACCCAAGCATATCCTAAAAGGTCTGAGTAAAAATAGAATTCTACTATATCAGAGTCTATCTTATAATCCGTAATGTATTGGATGGCTGGAATGGTTTGATCAAATGACAGTGAGTAATGTCCTGTGGAGTTTATTACCATATCACTCTCTAATTTCTGATTACCATTTACGAGATACTCGCCTTTCCTTTCAGTCACCTTTGAATTATACTGAACGTTTACTTTTTCTGCTATATCCCTGAGGAACAAGGGCTTATCGATTATGTATCCAAGTCTCTTCTTTGACTCTATATCATGGACTATTTTTCCGTTTAGATATATTCTAAATCTCTTTATTTCTCCTATAATGGCTTCTTTTGATATTGGAACTAGTTCTTCAACACCGGTTATTAGTCCCCATGCGCAGGGCTTATAACCCACATTATCTAGACCCTCATAGACTGTTGCATTATATTTTGTTCCCCTTAGAAACCAGGCCAAAGATAAACCCGCTGGACCTCCACCTATAATGCTTACATTCATTAATCTTCACTTCCTAAAGTATAAGAAAACTAATAGTGCAACTACTATAATCCCACTGTAAAGTATTATTAACGAGTAAAATGAAGTTAACATTCTTCCTACTAATGCACCTATTATAATCACTATGAGCATTGGTAAGTATCCATTGCTGAAGTAGATGAGATCCTTGTTAACCAGTTTAGGCAGTATGTCCTTAGCTAGCAGGATAAACTGTACTATAAAGGGAAGTACAAATACTAATCCTGCTAATGCAAATTCTCTAGTTGCAGAATATAATTCCAGGAACTCGCCCAAAACCACACCTGTTGCAAATACGCCGCTAAAGTAAGTGCCTACTACCTTGTTTTTGGTATCTGTCCATGTCCTATTAGAGATCATTATGTAAATTACTATTATAAAACCAATTCCAGATGAAATTACAAAGGCTATGAAGTTTAGTAAGTAAGCAGGGATTAATGGTAGTAATATTAAAACTATTGAAAGTAACGCGACTGTTCTTGTATTCAATTTTACTCATTATTATTGCGTATAGTGAATTATAAAATTCTAACGCTAGCTTATTCAACGAAAGTATAAAAACTGCCTGATTGTTATAATACAAGATTGAGGAATATTGAAAATATTGGTGATGGGAAACATTAGATTTCCAGAGCCCCATATAGAGAGCGCTCTTTCCATGATAATAAAGAGGGAAGAGCCAGAGACTATCGTACTTAATGGGGATACTACTCAGTGTTATTGGGACTATGAGTGTCCAAGAGTTATTGATGTATTATACGTTATAAGAAGTATAGCACCCTGGGCTCAAATCGTTTACATTCAGGGTGATATGGATCCTCATGCAATAAAGTGTATTATGGCAGAACCTAGATACAGAGAAGAGATATTAGCTACAACTATGTACATAGCTGAAGTTTCCTCTGTAAAATACTTCATAGTACATGGACATCAGAACGACATAGACCAATTAAGGAGAAGTATGGGTGCAGGTCCCTGGGATTGGATTGTGCTAGGGCAGTACAAAAGGTTAGAGGTAGATAAGTTAGCGAGAGTAATATATATAGGCGGAATCACTAGGGAATTTCCAACAGATTCTAGAGGTTATTTAGTTATAACGGACTCTAATCATTACCTAAAACAACTCAGGAACTAATACCAATATAGCTTTCCCTAATTAAATCATATATTTTAACATCGTATATAGCATCTCTTATATCTTCACTCTCGTCATCTCGCCAGACAAGGTATGAATTTATAAATATAAGATTCCTCTCTCCTTTTACTAAAATTACCTCAATACCCATTCTTTTAAGAACCCTAATTTTACTTAGAATATTTTCATCAAATCTATTATAATAGACCTGGGCAATCACATATCAATTATTGGACGAAATACTATAAAGAGGATATATCGGGAAAATTAGTAATTTTAAATGCTAGCGAAAAACACTAATACCACATTTATGATGGCTAATTTAATGCCTTATTCATTAATAGCTTCCATTGTAAATGTCACATCTGAGAACCTAGATAATTTTTTCAGAAGAGTCCTCACTGATGTTAGGAAACTCGGAAGCAAAAAGGTTGTTGTAAACATAATTACAGACTTAAAGTTCCACGAGGTCGTAGGATACATTAGGGAAGCTATGCTGGACAATATAGACATAGGTTATGAACTTCACTTGTGGAAAAGAGATGAAGTGAATAAGATGTTAGATAAATTACTTGAATATAACGTAAATGGTATTCTCATTTATTGTGATGAAGAAACAAGACCTATCATGATAAAGATATATAATACTTTTCCTGATAAAATAAAGGCGATAATAACAAAGAACTACTGTGTACAACCATAAGACTCTATATAAAGCTTTAAATAATGATTTTAAGATAAGTTATAGCGTGATAATGGTTGAAGGAACTTAAATATGACGTTCTGATAATCGGAGGAGGTTTTGCTGGTTCTTCAGCTGCTTACCAATTATCCCGAAGAGGTCTTAAAATATTATTAGTGGATAGTAAACCTTGGAACAGAATAGGAGACAAACCTTGTGGGGACGCAGTAAGTAAAGCTCATTTTGATAAACTAGGTATGCCTTACCCTAAGGGTGAAGAGTTAGAAAATAAGATAAATGGAATAAAACTTTACAGCCCTGATATGCAGACAGTATGGACAGTAAATGGAGAGGGTTTTGAACTAAATGCTCCGCTGTACAATCAAAGAGTTCTTAAAGAGGCACAGGATAGAGGAGTTGAGATTTGGGACCTAACGACTGCAATGAAACCCATATTTGGAGATGGTTATGTAAAAGGAGCAGTCCTCTTTAATAGAAGAACTAATGAGGAACTTACAGTATACTCGAAGGTAGTTGTTGAGGCTACGGGATATTCGAGAAGTTTCAGGAGTAAATTACCACCCGAACTACCCGTAACAGAAGACCTAGATGATAAGGATGCAGATGTAGCTTATAGAGAGGTTTTACTGACTAAGGACGAGATAGAGGATCATGACTACTTGAGAATATTTATAGATCAAGAGACCTCTCCAGGCGGTTATTGGTGGTACTTCCCTAAAGGGAAGAATAAAGTCAATGTCGGTCTTGGAATTCAGGGTGGTATGGGATATGCAAGCATTCATGAGTATTATAAAAAATATCTAGATAAGTATGCAGCCGATGTGGATAAAAGTAAATTATTGGTTAAAGGAGGTGCATTGGTTCCCACCAGAAGACCGTTGTATACAATGGCATGGAACGGTATAATAGTTATAGGAGATTCAGGATTTACTGTAAACCCTGTTCATGGTGGAGGAAAAGGTTCAGCCATGATATCTGGATATTGTGCAGCTAAAGCTATACTCTCTGCCTTTGAGACAGGAGATTTCTCAGCTTCAGGATTATGGGATATGAATATTTGCTATGTAA
Organism: Sulfolobus acidocaldarius SUSAZ; assembly: GCA_000508305.1. Classification (NCBI taxonomy): domain Archaea; kingdom Thermoproteati; phylum Thermoproteota; class Thermoprotei; order Sulfolobales; family Sulfolobaceae; genus Sulfolobus; species Sulfolobus acidocaldarius. Next base: position 739,716 of record CP006977.1, on the reverse strand, counting down.
ATGAGTATGGAGCAAAACAAGCCAGCCTAGACATATTTAGGAGGTTCCTTCAGAAACTTAGTAATGACGACATAAACTATGGAATGAAAAAGAAGATTATAAAAGAAGAGGATCTGCTGGAAGCAAGTGAAAAGGGAGATCTTCACTTATCTGTTGCTGATAAGGCGATGAGAGTAATCTCTGGTTTGGGTAGACCCTCTTTATTATTGAAGCTAAAGGCAGTTGCAGAGTCTATGAAGAAAATAAAGGAATTATATCTGAATTATCCAAGATCCCCTTCATCTTTAGGTAGTTGGAAAAGAGAAGTTGACAATGTTCTAACAGAGTTTAACAAAAGTTTAAGTTAGTACTATAAAAATAATTGAAAGAAATAGTGGTAAGACTAAAGGTATCCAGAATGTTTTCATAACATAACCTCCTATTTCCTCCAGAGCTACTACGAAAGACGAAATTATTTTACCTATTACTTTTACCCCTTTTAAGTCAAGCCTATTGAAGCCAACCTCACAATCCTGAAGTTTATTTAGAGCATCATTCAAAGCTTTCTCGGCTAATGATGGTAACTCAGGAGAGAATTGGGCTGGAGTATAAAGATTTCCCAACTCAGAGCCTGTGCACGAATGATCGTCTGGAGTTATAAGTAGGGGAATACTTACGTATTTTCCCAAACTCTCTCTTAAAGACTTTGTAAGTGAGGGATCAGCATTGTTAGCATATAAATAAACAATACCCACAGTTGTATTTCCATCAGATAGGGCAGCAACTTTAATTTTATTGCTACAAAGACCTTCAGGATTACTTATGGATCTCTCTTCAATTGCAATTTTTAATGCTCTCTCTACTCTTCTCTCCCTTAGAACATTTTTAGCGTAATTAATCCCTTGCATTATACATTCCCTTGAATTTAACGGCAGTTCCTCCTTAAGATATTCGTTATGACAATCTATTATGTAGTCATTATACTTTACTGAGTTCTCCCATAACTTCACAGGAAGATCATCAATTCCCAGACCTGGTCTCTCCAGGAAAGTTAATGTAGAATCTGAGAACACTAAAGTTACTCCCCTGAAACCACAATTATACCATACATGAATCCCATAAAACTTCTGAGATAACCATTTGCCATCCTTAATTTCATTTCCAATAAAATCTGCTACTCTTCTTGACTCAGAGGAGGTAACTAGATCTAGTTCATGGTCACCAGGTCCATGGAAAACAATAACATTTGGAATTATAGATTCAAGTTGATAGATAAATTTGGAACTTCCTATCTCACCATTTAGACCATAGTGGATTTTGGGTATTATAAAATGATGATTACCTATTTTGAACATACCTACATTGGTTACGATCTTAGTACCTACACCATCAAGGAATTTTTCCACCAGTTTATTATCATTCCTCATTACTGACATCAGAAAAGGGCGTAATAGGGTTAGAGATTTGAACCCTGTAATCCTCTCTCCTCTTACATTAACTATATGAATATAAAAATGAAAAACAACTGCGATTATAAGTGAGTATAGTAACACGTAATAATTTAGTCCACTGATAAGGGATGGAAGAAAGGAGGTCACAAAGACTGAGAGAGTAGCTTTCAACTCAGATAATTTTCCCAGCATAAGATATCCGAAGAAAGGAGCGAGAATACCAAATGCAAATACTGTCTGGTAAGTAAATAATGAAAATATGAGATAAACAAACTCAGTTAATAGCCCAAGAAATATTGAAAGTTTAATCTCTCTAATAATCAAAAGCACGCAAAGTAGGTAAATTAAAAACGGTATTATATACAGTATTCCAAACTCTAAACTTCTAATCAAAAGTAATGCAAATTCTATTACAAATATACTGAAAAGTATCCTAAAGCTAGGTAGCCTTTTTAACTTAGAGTAGTACTTTCTAGCAGTAGTTTCAGAATTCACACTCTCTTACGCCAGCAGGTGAAATTTAAATGTTGCTATCAAAAGATGATATAGGTGTCGATAGGCTTGTTAGACATAAAATTAATGATTGTGAAGTCTACATAGCTGAGAAGAAAGGTAAAGTGATTATAATAGCTTTGTATAGAGGAATACATTCACTTTATTTCAAGGTTACACCCTCTTATGCCGGTTCGTGGGACTGTGAGGAACTGGAATATTATCCATTTGGATACTATGGATTTATAAGAGATGAGAAAGAGCTTGTACCAAAACTCCTAGAAAAAATTAGTGAGCTAGAGAAAAATGAGCTTATATAACTATGATCTAATTATAAGTGACATAGATGGTGTCATACTGAGAGAAGGAGAACCGATATGGCCAAACTTTTTAGCAATCAAGAAATTGTCGGAAGCCGGTAAGAAGGTACTTTTATTAACTAATAATTCAGGCTTCAGTAGAGTCTTACTATCACGGCAATTAAGCTATTTAGGCTTGAAGATAAGTCCAGAATATATTGTTACTAGTGGTACAGCAACTGCGATATATATGAAGGAGCAGACAAACATTAAGACAGTTTTTGTGGTTGGCGAAGAAGGATTAATTGAGGAATTGAAAAACTTTGGATTTGAAGTATTGGGTATAAGAGAAGCTAATGAGGAGACACCTGATGCAGTAGTTATTGGTCTTGATAGGTTAAGTACTTATGAAAAATTGTCAACAGCGATGAGATCAGTATATAAAGGGTCTAAGTTCATAGTCACTAACATGGATAGATTATGGCCGTCTAAGGATGGGCTTAAATTAGGAGCAGGCGCAATAGCCTCAACAATAATTTATGCGTTAAAGAGAAATCCTGATTTCATAGCAGGAAAACCCAACATCTGGATGATAAAAGTAGCATTCAAGATTGCTGGATTGACAGATTTTTCTAGAGCAATAATGATTGGGGATCAGTTAGAAACTGATATAAAAATGGGATTAAATGCTAATATAGACACTGTGTTAGTTTTAACTGGTATAAACACAAGGAAGGACTTGGAGGCATCGGATATAAAACCAAAATTTGTGGTTAATACATTAACAGAGTTGGTATAACAAATACTTTTTATCTTTTAACTAGTTTAAATCAAATATGGAAAAGCTAAGTTATGACGCCGTGATTATAGGAGCTGGTCTAGCCGGTTTAATGGCTGCACATGAGATATCTAAGGCTGGCTATTCTGCTGCAGTAATATCTAAAGTATTTCCTACTAGATCTCACTCAGCTGCCGCAGAAGGAGGTATAGCAGCCTACGTAAATGGTAACTCAGATCCTAATGATAGTCCTGACTATATGGCATATGATACAATAAAAGGAGGAGATTATTTAGTAGATCAGGATGCTGCTGAACTGCTAGCCTATAAGTCGGGTGAAATTGTAGAGTTGCTAGAAAAGTGGGGAGCATTATTTAACAGACAGCCAGATGGAAGGATAGCCTTAAGATACTTCGGTGGTCAGACCTATCCAAGAACTAGATTCGTTGGAGACAAAACAGGTATGGCATTACTTCATACTTTGTACGAGAGGACTTCAGGATCTGGAAAAGTAGACTTTTATTTCGAATGGTTTGCTTGGGAGTTAATTAGAGATGAGAGTAGGGTAAGAGGAGTAGTAGCTTTTGATATGAGAAACATGATACCATTCTTCTTTAAGGCTAAGGCAGTTGTCATAGCCGCTGGAGGTATGGGAATGCTGTATAGACACACCACAAATAGCTATATCGGAACAGGTGACGGTTATGCAATGGCTCTAAGAGCTAGAGTAGCACTGAAGGATCCTGAGTTTGTCCAATTCCATCCCACAGCGTTATATCCATCTGATATTCTAATAAGTGAAGCAGCTAGAGGTGAAGGCGCGGTTTTAAAGAACGCTAAAGGAGAAAGATTTATGACTAGATATGCTCCAAAGAAGTTAGACCTAGCACCAAGAGATATAGTTTCAAGAGCTATAATAACTGAGATTAAGGAAGGACGTGGTTTTCCAGGTGGATATGTAGGGTTAGATATATCACATTTAGGTGAAGAGTACATAAAAGAAAGATTAGCCTTAGCTTATGAGGCAGCAAAGACATTCTCTGGAGTGGACGCAACTAAGGAGTTGATTCCCATAAGACCGGCTCATCATTACTATATGGGAGGAATAGATGTTGATATTACAGGTAAGAACCCAGATGTAATAGGGTTGTTTGCAGCTGGAGAGGCAGCCTGTGTATCTGTACACGGAGCTAATAGACTGGGGTCTAATTCTCTTCTAGAAACATTAGTTTTTGGAAGAGAGACAGGAAATGAGGTAGTTAAATTCTTACAGTCCTTTACAGAACCATCATCAGATATAGACAAAGAGGCTGAAAAGGCTGAACAGAGTGCATATGATATTGTAAAGAAAGAATCTGGTGTTCATTTCGGTGATATATTAGAAAAATTGAGAGATTACATGTGGGAGTTCGTAGGAATATACAGGGATGAAAATGGGTTAAAGAACGCTGTCTCAGAAATCCTAAAGCTGAGGGAACAAATGAAGAATATGTACGTATTGGACAAAAGCAAAGTTTACAATACAGAGTTTTATAACGCCCTAGAACTTAAGAATATGATTGACCTAGGTTTGGTAATCGCAAGTACTGCCTTAAACAGAAAGGAATCAAGAGGAGCCCATTACAGAACAGACTATCCAAAGAGAGATGATCAAAACTGGCTCAAACACACCATAGCATATCTATCAGGAAACACTGTAGAAATAACTTATAAGCCAGTTAAAATGACCAAATGGAAACCTGAAGAAAGGGTGTATTAAGATGTCCCTAAAGAATGAAGAAGCAGAGGTTGTAATAAAAGTTAAGAGATACACACAAGAGAAAGGATTCTATTGGCAAGAATATAAGCTAAAGGTAGATAGGTTCACTCAATTTACTGAGGCACTAAGGAGGATAAAAAGCGAGCAGGATCCAACTTTAGCATATAGAGCTTCTTGCCATATGGCGGTTTGCGGAAGCTGTGGAATGAAAATAAATGGAGAACCTAAATTGGCATGTAAGACTCTAGTACTTGATGTCATAAAGAAATATGGTAGTAATGTTATAACCATTGAGCCCATGGATTATTTCAAACCTGTTAAAGATTTAGTGGTAGATTTGGACGACTTTTATAATAGGATGCATAAGGTAAAGCCTAGATTATATCCAAGTAATGAAGTATTAGAAGGTAAGGCTGAACACAGACTGAAGCCAGAAGATCAAAAAGTATTATGGAAATTTGCCCAGTGTATATGGTGTGGATTATGTGTATCAGCGTGCCCAGCAGTTCAAGAGGATCCTGAGTTCTTAGGTCCAGCTGCCCATGCAAAAGGTTTCAGATTCCTGGCAGATCCTAGGGATACTATAACAGAGGAAAGATTGAAGATACTTATAGACAGTGCTTGGAGATGTACTTACTGTTATATGTGCTACAATGTATGTCCTAGAGATATAGAGCCTGTTACAGCAATAAAGAAAACAAGAGCATTTAGTAGGCTTGCAAAGGATAAGACTGAGGTTATAAAGACAGGTGAGAAACACACTGAGGCAGTTCATAGCTCGATATTTGACTCAGGCAAGATAATGGGTTCCAGAGTTTACTTATCCACGTATGGTCTATTAGGCTCTATGAAAGAAATGATATTCCTTATGCAATCAGGAAAACTTAAATATGCTCTAGTGAAAGAGAAGGCAGTGGAAAACATCCAAGAAGTAAGAAAATTATTAAGGGGATAAGTTATGGCATACGCATATTACCCAGGTTGTACGGCACACGGTTTATCTAAAGATATAGATATAGCTACAAAAAAAGTATTCGAAACATTAGGACTTAGATTAGATGAGGTGAAAGACTGGAACTGCTGTGGCGGAGGATTTTATGATGAATATGATGAAGTAGGACATGTAGCATTAAACTTGAGAAACCTCTCAATAGTCGAAAAGATGGGCTATCAAAAGATGGTTACACCATGCAGTGTTTGTCTACAAAGTCATAGATTAGCCACACATAAGTACAAAGAAAACAAGGACTTGAAAAAGGAAGTAGATGACAGGATAAAAGGAACCAGTGTAAGTTATTCTGGTAGCGCTCAGGCAGAACATATAGTGTGGGTATTAGTAAGAGATGTAGGATTACAAAAGATAAGGGAAAGGATAAAGAGACAACTGACAGGTCTTAAAGTAGGAGCTTACTACGGATGCCAAATGCTCAGACCAGAAGAAATAATGGGTTTCGAGCCTGCATTTAACCCTCATAGTATGGAAGACCTTATCAGAGTGACAGGAGCAACACCAGTCTCCTTTAAAGCAGCAAAATCATGCTGTGGTTTTCCCCTAATGGGTAGCAATCCTAAAGTTGGTTTAAGGTTAGCCTATGGCGTACTTAAGAGTGCAAAGGAGGAGCAAGCAGATATAATAATTCACCCTTGTTCCCTATGTCATTTACAGCTAGACAACTTACAGCTGAGAATAAAAGCTGAATTCAATGTGAATTGGGTGGTTCCAGCAATATATGTAACCCAGTTATTAGGATTAGCATTTGGATTTAGCCCCGAAGAACTAGGAATATCTAAACTAGCCCAAGAGGTTCTTGCATCAAGGGGTATAGTATAATGAGTGTTGAAGAAAATATATCCAATGTAATCACAAAAATTGGCGGAAATGTGAAGAGGAACTGGTACCCAGTAAGTGAAAGACCAGGTAAAGAACCTTTTGCAAAAGAAATTGAATATACGGTTGGAGATCTATATTCAGGAAAGATACACCTAAGAAATGAGGGCGATATTTACGTCTTCGTCGTTTCTAAATATGTTTTTAATTGGAAAGAAAAAACTAAGGACTTGAAAATAAAGGGTGAACTTGTAGATGCTGCAGGAGGATTAATGTGGATTAAAGAAGAAAATGAAAAAAGCTTAGAGGAAGATATGAAGTTTTTACGAGATTACGTTAATTCAGCAAAAAGTTCTTCATCACAACACTAACTCAGTGTTCGGATCGTTCAACATCAATAAATTTTTATCCCATCCCTTTATAAAAATATTATTAACGGCCATACTCAGTTGACACCGTATTAACGGAGAATGATACTGAGGCCTCCTCTAATTTTAAGTTTCAACAACTCTCAATAAATCGTCATGATCAAGTTTGTAAACTACTAGATATTTATCCGCAATCCTACGTAGGTCAGCATTATCTCCCCTAATCATAACGCTTATTAAAACAGAGTTAGCCTCTCTTAATGACCTTCTGACTGTGGTTTCAGCTATCTTATCTTCACCGTCTGTTAGTAATATCACCTCACTAACACCCTTAACATGCCCTTCTTTTATGTCCTCGCATGCTGAAATTATGGATCTACTTATATCAGTACCTCCCCCACCTCTTATTTTGCCTATATATTCAATCATTTTTATTACATCCTTACTCTTAGCGTTCTTCATAACTTTTATCAATGGATATGGTATATTATCAAAAAACCTAATGTAAAAATCTCTATTCTCCCTCCTTGCCCTATTATATAAGGATAGGGCAACGGCTTTTGCCCAAATGATCTTCTCGCCATCCATACTTCCAGATTTATCCAAAAGTAAATATATAGGACCTAACGCTTCCTTAATCTTCTTCTGATATAATAGTAAGTCCGAGTCAGCAAATTTCACATAAAATAACTCGTCAGGTAACGCTAACTCTGAATAAACGATTCTTTCTAAATCGGAACCCTTCTCATAACCGTGTAATTCTCCCCTAGCATATCTTACAGTCCTCTTCTTAGTGTAGCTACCTAACCTTGGCATTCCATTTAGGAACTCCAATATCTTCTTAATCTCGGTGTTTCTCGCCAACCTCAAGACCTCGTGAATCTCTCCTTCAAAGTTAAGTATAGAACCAGTACCTGCACCATTTCCTCCTACTATTCTTTGCATGTTCTTTACTGCCTCAGCGTCTTCCACTGCTTTACTCAACGCTTTTTCATGTACTTGTTTCATTAGTCTCTCCATCTTTTGATTCTCCTCATTATTTTTGGTATTGCTCTCTTTTCCGCCACTCCCCTTCATTAGACCGTTTAATATTTGTTCTGCCATTTCCCTCTCTTCTTGGGATTGCGATGTTCTTTTGATTCTCTCTAGCTCCTCAATCAAATTTTGAATGTAACTTACAGATAGAGCCATACTAACTGCTGAGTTAGCAATGGAGTAGTTTCTATTCTTTATAACCAACTCAGAATCCAACATCATGTTAATGAAGTTATACATTACCTCTTTTCCTTTGTTTACTTCTTCTTTTGTAACTGGAATTGGCATAGGTAAATAGTGAATGTAATAAGTATCTACTAAAAATCCATCTTCTAGTTGAAGATCTTTACCAGTGAGTTTCTTAAGAGTGTAACCTAACCTTTCTCCTCTATATTTAACTAAGGGATCTAAATAATCGACTCCTCTTAAAAAACCATCCTCGCTCAAGGATATATCCCCAGCTTTCTTGCAACTTTTTCTAATAACTTATCTATTTCATTTATTACATCTTTCGAGAATTCTTCCACTTTTTCATCTCCGCTTTCCTTACCTAAAGCGATTACCCTATCCCTCGTAGCTCTTAGGCTCCTTATTAACTCCACTAACCTGGGATCAGACTCATTAGCAGCATCCACATATTTTGTTGCCTCTTTTATGTTAGAGTAGATTTCATTAAGTTCTTTCATGTACTTAATTGGTGTTTTTAATTCCTCTGATAATAGGGCGGACACCTTTTCAAAATCATCAATCTCTTTGGGTGCAATATACTTCAGAACAATCAAGTCCTCTTCTATAGCCTTCAACCTACCATTTAGTAAAGCATGAGATGCAGCTATCTTCAAAACTTTTCCCTTTCTTCTATCCGTTAAATGTATACCTTTTTCCTCTAACATTGCGTAAAGCTTTAGTAGTTTCGATTTTACAGCAGACAGATCTACTTGAGGTATTAGAGAGTATAATTCGTCTAATTGAGATATGGTCATGATTGTTTGACTTATATGCCATTTGTCTGAAAACTCATAGTCCCATGCTGAATTTATAAGGTCCTTCCACTGATCTTCACTTACTGGTCTTGCGTAGTGCCTTAACAACAGTCTATCATATAATGCGTCTAATTCTGGTTCATCTGGAACCCTGTTACTTGCGCTTATTAGTGTTCGTAGAGGAACTTTTATAACGTTATAACCGTCATATATAACTCTCTCATTTAATAAGGATAATAGCGCGTTTAATATAGCAGAATTTGCATTAAAAATCTCATCGAGAAAGGCAATTTCTGATTCTGGTAATCTGTCTTTGGTAATCCTTTTGTATATGCCTTGCTTCAGCGCATTAACATCTAATGCTCCGAATAATTCTGCAGGCTCCGTATACTTGGTTAACAAATACATGAAGAACTTCGCACTCATTAGATCTGCCGCTCTTCTAGCTAAAGCTGATTTGGCAGTTCCTGGCTCACCAATTAGTATTACGTGCTCTTTGGAAAGCAATGCTAATGTTAATACTCTTGCTTCCTCTTCTCTGCCTACAAACGGGGCAGATAGCATTTCTAAAAATTTCTTTGGATAATCTAATAGATGATTGGCATTAACACTATTACTCACAGACTATCCCAATTTAATCTTATAATCTACTAGCTTAAAAACAAATGTTAGTAACTCTCAATAGGATTATAACACAGATTTTTATACCTGAATAGAGAGATATTATTTACAAAATTCGTGAGTCGAGAATAAATGGTAGACAAGGTAAATAGTTTAAAACCTGGAATGGAAAATGTAAATATAACTGTTAGAGTAATAGAAGCAAGCGAGCCAAGAGTTATACAAACAAAGAATGGGACAAGAACTATAAGCGAAGCAGTTGTCGGAGATGAAACAGGTAGAATAAAACTAACTTTATGGGGAAATCTTGCTGGAACTATTAAATCTGGTTCTGTGATAAAAATTGCAAATGCATGGACTACGGCTTATAAGGGTAAAGTACAGTTAAATGCAGGAAGCAAATCTAATGTTTCTGAGGCTGAGGATAACAATATACCCGAGGCTGAATCCATACCTGAAACAACACCTTCTGCAGGAGAATACAGAGGAGGAGGAAGAGGAGGCAGAAGATTCGGAGGAAGAAGAGGTGGATTTAGGCCGCGGAGAGAGAGCGAAGGAGAGGAAGATGAATGAATTTTGATGAAGTAAAAGATCTTAAGCCACAAAAGGTAGGAGAACTGATTGATGTAACTAAAAGTGGAGAAGAAGAAGGCTACGTGATAAAGTTATCCGAAGAGAAGGTTTATGAGCTTGCACCTATAGCTTATTATGTTTGGGAATTATGTGATGGTAATCGAACTGTGACCGAGATTGTTGACAGAGCGAGTAATGATACAAATCTTCCGTCTGATCAAGTTCGAGAGCCAATTTTAACTGTATTGGACGAGTTGAAAAAAGCCGCATTAATCGTTATGTAAGTAAAGATATTATGTAGTTTTTTGAATATATTTTTATGAGAGCGATTCTTAAGGATTCAGAACTACTTTATCCTCAGGATGCTCTAGCTAAATTCCTAAACGAATTTGGAGTAAAGCAATTAGAAGTGGAAAGGATAAATCTTGAAGACTCGTTAAACAGGATTGTAGCTGAGGACATAATATCTGACATACCTTTACCCCCTTTCTCTCGATCCACAGTTGATGGATTTGCGATAAAGCATGACCATTGCCCTGGGGAATTTACAGTAATAGATAAGATTAGAATTGGCGAATATAAGGAGATCAGGATAGGCAATGGAGAAGCAGTCGAAGTGGACACTGGTTCACCAATTCCTGAAGGGGCAACAGCAGTCGTTAAGGTTGAAAATACAGTAATTGAGGGGAACAAGGTAAAGGTAAGTAAGAAATTAAGTTTTGGTGAAAACATAGGTTGGATCGGTACAGACATACCTAAGGGAACATTGGTGGTAAGAAGAGGTGAGAGATTAAACCCTTATAAGATAGCCCTTTTAGCATCAATTGGAATAAGGCAAGTTTTAGTTTACAAAAGACCAAGGATATATATTATTATTACTGGAGATGAATTAGTAGAACCAGGTAAAGACCTTGATCCAGGAAAGATTTATGAGAGTAACTCGTACTACTTGCAAGCTTATTACTTATCTAAAGGCTATGAGGTTATAAAAAGGACACATGTAAACGATGATAAAGAATTAATTAGAAGAGAGATACTGGAAGGCATAGAAAAAGCAGACATCGTCATAGTAACAGGGGGGTCAAGTGCAGGAGAAAAAGATTATGTACATCAAGTGATCAAAGAGGAAGGTAAAATTATAGTTCATGGCTTAAAAATAAAACCAGGAAAGCCTGCAATACTAGCAGAAATTAAGGGTAAACCTGTTTTCGGATTACCAGGAAATATAACATCTACAATGGTGATAAATGAAGAAGTAGTTGATAAATATATAGATATAATGTATAACATTTCTTCCTATAGATATACCATAAAGGCAACTATAATAAATGAAGTAAAATCAGATTATAATAGGACCACATATATTCCAGTCTATTTAATTAAAAAAGATGGAAAATATTATGCTATAGGGATGCCTTTTGACAGCTACATGATAGGAGTTTTTTCTACTGCAGACGGTTACATTATTGTAAACCCAGGCGAAAATATAGAAGAGGGAAGTGAGGTAAGTGTTTACCTTAGATCATTAGATGAGAGACCCGTATACATAGGTGAAGAAGAGCCTACGCTATATCCAAGAGGATTTAGAGTGCTACCCTTTGGATCTTATATAGGACTTAAGGCAATCAAATACGGTATAGGGGATGTTATCGTAATAAGTAATTTATATGATTCTAACTTTAAGGGAGATTTAAGTAAGGAGAGAAACATTATAGAGACAGGCGAAGGTAATGAGTACGTGGGCTACCTAGAGTGGGTAGGATTAAGTAAATTAGTAAAAGACCCTGTAGTCAAATTAAGATATCCTTCAGTTGCCCTACAACTAATGGATAAGGCAAAAATTATTATCCCAGCTACGTTCCATAAGGACGGTAAAGTAATAGGTAAGGAAAAATTAGAAATTATTGTAAGGAATCAAGATATTAAGAAATATTTTAGGGGTTAAACATTTTTAATCTGAAAAGACAGAATCATCAACATGTTAATTAAAGCATACTCCTCTTCAGCTAATCTTGGAGCAGGATTCGACATATTGGCATTAGCACATGACGCCTTCGAAGACAGTGTTGAAATGGAAGCGATTCCAAACTCAACTTTACAAGTTCTCGTCACTGGTGATGGTGTTCCCAATGAGGTAGATAAGAACTCAGCTTCGTATGCAGTATACAAGTTATTGAACGAACTTGATGTGAAAGTCAAAGTTAAAATAAAAGTTATTAAAGGAATACCTGCAGGCTTAGGGCTAGGAAGCAGCGGAGCTTCTGCTGTCGCAGCTGTAGTTGGTGTAAATAATTTGCTTAAATTAGGTTTAGATAAGCAAGAGTTAGTGAGAGCCTCAATGATCGGAGAAATAGCATCCTCAGGCTCTGCTCACCCTGATAATGTTGCGGCAAGTGTTTATGGAGGGGTAGTAGCTGTATTAAATACTGAACCAGTTACAGTTTCGCCCATCCCAGTTAACTTAAATTTCTCCTTATTACTATTCATTCCAGTTTTACAGCTTAAGGATAAAACTAAGAAGGCACGTGAAATGCTTCCCCGTAATGTGGAATTAAGTAAGATGGTTAGAAATTCAAGATATCTTTCCTCTACAATTTTAGGACTTATTAAAGGTGATAGGGACTTATTAAGATTGGGTTTGAATGACGAGATAGTAGAAGTAGCGAGGAGTCCACTTTTCCCACACTATGAAAAACTTAAGAGAATTTCAATAGAGAATAACGCAATTGGTGCATGTGTAAGTGGGGCTGGTCCTACAATTGCAGTGTTCGTTGATGAATATACTGATAAAAACAAAATTAAAAAGGATGGACTTGAAATCTGTGAAACATACTCTCAGAAGTGTTTAGTCAAGGAAGCTAAGATAGCAGGGGGTGCATGGGTTGAGAGATGGAACTAAAGCTACATTTGAAGGAACAGACGAAAAAACTGGCGCTATTACCACTCCAATATATCAGACCACGTCCTTTGAATTTCCTGTTGGAGAGAAATTTAGATATACAAGAGAGGCAAATCCAACTGTACTAAAGTTGGCAGAGATGGTTGCTAATTTAGAAGAAGCAGAAATGGGTGTAGTATTTTCCTCAGGTATGGGAGCAATATCTACGGTAGCTTTTACCCTGTTAAAACCAAATTCATCAGTCCTCATTCATAGGGACATGTTCGGTAGATCGTACAAATTCTTCACTGAATTTATGAAAAATTGGGGTGTAAGAGCTGAAGTTGCTGAACCTGGAGAAGTCATAGAGAAAGCTAAGGAGAAAAAATACGATATGGTATTTGTGGAGAGTATTTCAAACCCCACATTAAGGGTTGTAGATTTGCCTGAGTTGGCTAAAATATGTAAAGAAAATAATATGCTATTGGTTGTAGACGGAACGTTCGCTACGCCAATAAACCAGAAACCTATTGTCCAAGGAGCAAATATTGTAGTACATAGTGGATCAAAGTTCATTGCAGGACATAATGATGTAATAATAGGAGTGGCTTGTGGTAACAACGAATTAATGAATAAAATTGATCTTACCAGAAGGAGTTTAGGTACATCTGCAGATCCACATGCATCATATCTCACTATACGAGGAATGAAGACACTGAAGGTAAGAATGGATGTTATAAATTCTAATGCACAAAAGATAGCGGAGTTTCTCCAAGAGCATCCGAAAGTATCCAGAGTATATTATCCCGGAATAAAGGTGCATCCTGATTATAATACAGCCAGGAAAGTTTTGAAGGCAAACGGGGGAGTTGTGAGCTTCGAAATCAAAGGTTCTCAAGAAGACTCCATAAAATTAATGAATAGACTTAATGTAATACTTTCTGCCCAAACATTAGGGGGTGTGAACTCCACTATATCTCATCCTGCAACAATGAGCCACAGGAGTTTAACACCAGAAGAAAGGAAATTGGCTGGAATTACGCCTAATATGTTGAGACTTTCTGTAGGTATAGAGGAAATAGAAGATTTAATTGAAGACCTGGATAGAGCATTATCAAACCTATAAGATAGCCTTTATCTCATGTTTTAATTCATCTTCTATCAAGGCTTTAATCTCGTCTTTATGAAGACGAAGTAAGTGTAAATAGAGACCCTTCTTAGTAAATGGACCCTTGTTACACAATTTACAGTAAAGTAAATTACCCCTTTCCTCTACTAGCCAAAAAGACACCCTTTGTACTGAGGTTTTTGCAATATTTCTCATTGAAATTCCTACAAGTCTCTCTATCTCCTCGTCCTTAACAGAGATCTTACTAGCATACTTTGTGGTTACCTCAACTAACTTTTCCGCTGTTATTGATATTCCGCTATCCATTTCTGATCCCAAATACTTGCTATCCCTATAGCTAACACAAATATTGAGATAAGCCTCAATAATCGTTTATTAAGATCTCCAGTTATAAATTTTTGAATGTAAGATAAATCTACACCAAGAGCACGCAGGACTTTTTCGGTCCTCACTTCCACCTCCTGATAATTGAAAGGTACTTGACCTTCTTCCAGTTTCCTTTTAGCCTCTATAACAATTTCAAATGTTTCTCCTAGCTCGTCTTCAGATATGTCTGGAAATATCTTAGTCAGTTTCTTATTAATCTTACTCCCTACGACCTCAGCCATGCCGGGGACATAATCTAATGGTGCTACTGCCACTATCCACGCATCAGTATATTTTCTCACCGTCTCTTTTACTTCCTCACTCTCTCCCTCAAGCTCTTCAACTATTGAGGCTGCTGCTACAATATGTGCCAACGCTTCTCCTATTTTTAGGTCAGGTTCATAGGTATAGTAACTTGATACTTCATTTGAATTTAAATCAATTACATCGCTCATTGTATATACGCTATGTACTACATAAAGATTAAAAGTAAGCATCAGATAATACACGAAGAGTAAATCTATTACTATGCTAACTTCTCATTAGCTATACCAAAGTATAAAATGGGATAAGAGTTAAAAATCATGTGAAAGCCTTTATCTTTGGTCTGGGAGGAGGGGGAGATGTAGTATCAGCGTACATCGCTTATGAGTATTACAAACGCCTAGGTTACGATACTATACTTGGAGCAGTTACATGGGAAAGGTATATTGAGGATCCCTTACCTGGACCTATATGCGAGTTCATGAACGCAGATAACTTGAATGATGTAATTACTAAATTGAACAGGAACTCTTATTCTATCAGAAATGGTAGAGTAGTTATCCCTCAGATCGTGAAAGTACTCAAAGTCCTTAATATAAGTGAGGGGTACTCAATTTGTATTCGTGAAGGAATTAGAAAGATAGCTCGAATGATTGATGAATTCGCGTTAAAGGAAGGAATAGATGTAATAGTAGGAGTAGATGCGGGAGGAGACGTAATGGCAAAAGGTTGTGAGGAAACGTTAGGAAGTCCATTGATTGATTTCATCATGCTTAATGTTTTAACCGAAACTAAAACCAAATCTGTTTTAGCCACAATTGGTGCTGGTAGTGATGGTGAACTACAACAAGATTATATCTTAAGGCGAATAGCAGAGATAGCGAGCAGAGGTGGTTTAAAGGATATAAAGGGAATAGACGAGGAAATATCACGAAAGCTAGACGAGATATTAAACGTTGTTACAACTGAAGCTTCTAAGATACCCTTGGAAGCTTTCAGAGGACTATACGGGGAAGTTAGCATAAGAAACAATACTAGACGAGTCTTTGTTACACCCATCTCCGCAGTGATGTTTTTCATGGAACCCAAAATAGTTTATGAGACTTCTCCTATAGCTAAAGTCATCAAAGATTCTGAATCACTAGAGGATGCTAATGAAAAACTAAATAAAATGGGAGTTTACACTGAATATAATTTTGAGCTTGATTTGTTCTCGAGATTCGGAAATGATGCGATAAATGTTAAAGGCGATGAAATATCTAAAATTAGATCTGAAGGAAAAAGAAAACTAGGAGAGACTAAAATTAAATGCTAATACTAAAACTTTTAAATGATTATTAAAAATATATCATGTGAGAATATTAGAAGAGTTAAGACAAGAATATGATTTGACTGATGATGAAATTGAGTACGCGATTGATAAGGCGAGGGGAATAATTCTCGGGTTCGCTATGGAAATGAAAGCAATGAAAGTTTTACAGGATATGAATTTTATGAATGTCAAGTATGTTGATCTACCAACACATGATATAGAAGCAGAAAAAGATGGAAGTAAATATTATGTGGAAGTAAAGGCGACAAAAAAATCACCTACCAGGGAATATAGCGCACATAAGATAGCAATGATAGCCAGATTGGACGGAACCCACTTGACATTGGTCATGACTCCGAGCCCCCATTTATTTAATACGGAAGAGGTCTTGAGCGAACCTAAAAGATTACTGTTTAATGTTTTTAGGTATATTTACAGTAACAATGTAGAAAAACTAAAGGAAATAACTTCTGATGATAAATACAAGACAATTCTTAGCAGCTATGAAAAAGTAATAAAAATCTATACTACAAGATATAACAGGGACGCACTAAGCCTTTTAGAGACCTTCCTTTAAATTTCTATTAGCGTTAGATAACATAGCGTAGCTTTCTGCCTTATCCAAGTACTTGTACACAGTATTGTGCTCTTTACCCTCAATAAGTAATTCGATAGCCCTTTTAGCAATACTTAATTGCTCTATGTTTCCCAAAAGTCCGATCTCATGGTCCTTTACCAGGACAATAACACCTGTGTATTCTTCTATTGTCCTCTTAGTTTTACCTTTTTCACCTATCACCCTACCTTTTATCCTCCTCAAAGAATTTACTGAATTAGTGAATTCCTTTAAGTTTATGATTTCAAGTCCATAATCATCACTCATTAGTCTCATAGCATCATTTGGTTCGAAACCAAAACCTAAGGCGTTTATTACCGATATAACTTTCATGGCGTTATATGAATTATTATCCTTTGGAATAACTCTGATCTGTTTAGTCACCTCGTCAAAATTAATGGTAGTATTACTTATTTCTTCAATACGTTTTGATAAAGTTTTAATTAAATCAAGCCTCTCATCTGGTACAGTCACATACATCATAGTTACTCATATTAAATTTTGATAAAGCGAGTTAATATTTCCGCCTCGCTCATCACATTTATACCATTACTCATAAAGAAAGAATTAATATTTCGAATATCTCTGACTAAAAATTCCCTCGCGTTAGGATGAATCAAATCTATGGCTTGGCTAACATCTATTATATACGGTTTACCATCAAAAACCATAATGTTATATTCACTTAGATCCCCATGAACTAATTCTGCTTTATTCGCCATTATGACAATTTGATCTATTATAGTTTTATACAAGTCCTCATTGACGTCTTCAGAACGTAGTTCCTTCAATAATGGTGCTCTAACACCGTTATCACCTATGAATTCCATAATTAAAATGTTCTTGTGAACGTATATCGGCTTAGGTACTGAGACATGTGAATCATACATTTTAGAGAGATTTTTGAACTCTTTCTTAGCCCATACTTCTATAAGTTTTAATGTATTTGAAGCCCTTACACCTTCAAACCTCGGATCACCAAAAGTATACCTCTCTATGGCTCTTTTGCTTGATGCAGTAGAAACATAATAAATTTTTACTGCATACCACTCTTCATTCTCAGTTAGGGCTGGATATATTTTTGCCTCTTTACCAGCTGAAACTGCACCATAAATAGTTTTTATATTTAATTTTCTTGAAATATAATATAAATCGGAATAAGTTCTTGTATCTAGAGTGGAATCAACCACTTTAAATAAATCAGCATCTTTGATTCTTTTTTCCTCTTTTCTCCTTTTGTTTCGTGACAAAGAATTATCCTCTGAGCTGTTCTATCACATCCTGGCTGATGACCTTGTCTTCCACTAATCTTCTTACTTCACTTTCCGTATACCTATATACTATGTCACACTTATTAGGCTGAAAGTCCCAAGGGGCAGCCAAAACCACATCTCCTTCTCTTATCCAGACTTTCTTTTTGAGTTTGCCTGGAATTCTACCTAGTCTCTCTTTTCCATCAGTACATATGACCTGTACATGTTCTCCTCCAAAAAGCTTCTTTACAACACATATTACCTCGCCTTCTATAGGCTTGACAACCTCTCTTGTAGGTTGCTCTGTATTCGACTTTTTCTTTGCCAAACTAGTCTACCACCAATCATAATTAAAACACAAAACCTAAAAAGCTATAGTAGTTCTACTGCTATTGCTGTGGAACCACCTATTCCGTGACATATACTCGCAATACCGTATTTTCCATTCATTTTCTTCAGAACGTTCAGTAATGTGACAAGTATTCTTGACCCACTGGCACCTATAGGGTGACCCAGTGCTATCGCTCCCCCATAAACGTTCAACTTATCATAAGATACACCTAAATATCTGTTAAACAACACATTATTCACGGCAAAGGCTTCATTGTTTTCAAAATAATCAAACTTAGATAATGGAATGTTAATTTTATCCAGGAGCTTCTTAACTGAATATATTGGCGCCACAGGGAATTTCCAGCTTTCAATACCTATCCAACTATATCCCACTACTCTGGCTATCGGCTCTAACTTGAATTTCCTGACTGCACTTTCGCTCACGAAAACCAGAGCAGCAGCACCATCACTTATTTGCGACGAGTTACCTGCTGTATGAAGTCCGTCAGAACCAAAAGCAGGCTTGAGTTGAAGAAGCTTTTCAGGTGTAGTGTCCGCCCTAATTCCTTCATCCTTATCTACAATACGACCATCCACATTAAGGGGCACTATTTCGTCTTTAAAGTATCCCTTTTCTGTGGCTATGGATGCCCTCTTGTGACTTTCATAAGCAACCTCATCGAGCTCTCTTCTGGTGATTTCATGTTCTCTTGCTACCATATCAGCCTCTTGACCCATAACCTTAAAATTAAAAGGATCAGTAAGACCATCTATTATCATTGTATCGATAATGTCTAATGACTTGTTCATGAGCATTTTCGTTCCCCATCTTATTTCACTACCTATTGCGAATGAAGCTCTACTCATACTTTCCATTCCGCCCGCAACAACGATGTCTGCATCTTCACTTTTTATCATTTGGACTGCATTTATTGTACTTATCATACCTGATGAACAAACCATATCTACACAATAAGCGTCTGTTTTTGCAGGTATACTGGCTTTTATAGATGCCTGCCTGGCTAAATCTTGACCATGACCAGCTCTAAGAACATTTCCCATTATAACTATGTCAATTAGTTTAGGATCAACTTTAGCCCTGTTAACAGCCTCTCGAATTACAACTGACCCTAATTCTGATGGAGAAATATCCTTAAGTAATCCTCCGAATTTCCCCAAAGGAGTTCTAACTGCAGATAATATATATACATTATTCATGTGATGTAGTTTATTTCAATAGTTTAAAATCTTTTAAGAAATAGGTTCGCCTCTTAAATCGTAGAAGGAAGCTTCATTTATTCTCACATTAATTCTTTTTCCTAATTCAACATTTTGCCTTATGACTACAGGAATGTAATTCAGTGTTCTACCAATCACAGAACCCTTTCTTCCATACTCTGTTGTAATTACTGAGGCTATTGAATTTAAATAGTCTGAGTGCACTTCATACGCCAATTCCTCATAAAGCTTATTTGCAATTTGAATTCTCTCTTTTTTCACTGGATCAGGAACTTGTTTCATGGAAGCACTTCTAGTATTAGGGCGTATAGAATACATTGCTAAATGAACACGTTCAAATTTGATATCTCTCATTAGCTCTAAAGTGTTTCTAAAAGCGTTCTCGTCTTCACCAGGGTGTCCAATGATAATATCTGTGGTTATGTTCACAATAGGTACCTTTTTACGTATTTCCTTAACTAAGTCTTTGTACTCATCTACTGTGTACTTTCTATTCATAAGTTTTAAGACATTGTCGTCTCCACTCTGAACGGGCAAATGAATGAACTTGTACACCTTGGTTTCTTTCATCACCTCTATAATTCCATCTATATTTCTCATAGCCTGTTCAGGTGTCATCATACCAATCCTAATCATGAAGTCTCCTTCTACCTCAGTTACTTTCCCCACCAAATCCGAAAGTTTAATCTGACCCAGATCTAGCCCGTAAGCTGCAGTGTCTTGACCAGATAGTTCTATTTCAACTGCTCCTTTCTTAACTGCATCTCTCACACTCTCGACTATCAAATGTGGTGGATAACTCCTTAACTTTCTCCTTGCTAATTTTGTTATACAGAAATTACAATCCCCTGCGCAACCATCAGCTATAGGTAATATAGCAATCTTACCGTCAAATACCTTGGGTGTAATAAGTGGCTTATCCTCATTCAGATAAACTTGACGTTGCTTACTGTTCTCCACTACATCTACTATCTTTTGCACGCTTTGTGGTCCTATAACAGATGCCTCAGGAGCTAAGCTCACTACGACAGCAGGTTCAGCACTTGCTAAACAGCCTGCCACAACCAGTCTTTTGTCATTATATTTTTTCAACTCTTTGATTCGTTGTTTCATTCTTTCCTCAGTCTCTAACCTCACAGCACAAGTGTTTATTACCAAGATTTCGGCATCTTGTATATTGTCAACTATCTCGTGCCCCTTGTCCTTAAGTAAAGTCATCATAATGTAGCTGTCTCCTTTGTTTAGAGCACACCCATAAGTTTCAATGTACACTCGCATAGATTAAGTATTTTAAACTTCAAACTCTTAAGATTAGTTGTGACAATCAAAGTCGATAAGAATTACGAGCAGTTGTTAGATAGATTATATGATAGGCTACCAGACAAGGCACAAAAATCAGGGCAACAAAACTTACCTAACCTAATCGTACTACAAGTGGGAAATACAACGATAATCAGAAACTTCAGCGAATATTGTGATAGGATAAGGAGAGAGGATAAATTATGTATGAGATATTTACTTAAGGAACTAGCTGCACCTGGGAGCTTAGGAGAAAATGGTCAACTTGTGATTCAAGGAAAATTTTCGTCTCAGGTAGTGACTATGCTTATGGAAAGGTTTTTGAAAATGTACGTACAGTGCAGTACATGCAGAAGTTTTGATACTATATTAAAGAGAGATAAGAAGGTTTGGATTATATCTTGCTTAGCCTGTGGAGCTCAAACACCGGTGAAACAGTTTTGAACGATAGAGTAATACTGAACGTCATAAAGAGAGACAATTACACTCTTGTTAACATCTGTGAAAGAGAAACCTTAGGTAAGACATTTGAGGAGAACAATCTTAGACTAGTGGTTAATGAGGAGTTCTTTGGTGGTCAAGAAGTAGGGTTAGAATATGCTTTTTCCCTGATAAATAGTGCTACAGCTGTAAGTATAGTTGGTAATAAAGTTGTGGAGGAAGCTATAAAAAGGGGATTTGTGGCAAAGGAAGGAGTTATTGAAGTGAAAGGAATTAAATTTGCGCAAATATATAACTTAGAATCGTGAGTAGACACTTTTGTGTATCATGCGGAAAAGAAAACGTGGAATTAATTGATAGATTATGCATAGACTGTTACATGAAAATCAAGGAATTAATAACAGTACCAACTGAAATTCAAGGAAAATACTGTAAGGTTTGTGGATCTGAATGGGTCTCAGGAAGGTGGATAAAAAGTACAGATCAAGACCCTTTAACTTCCATAGTTTATCGTGAAATCGATAGGAATATCAAAACAGATCCAAACGTAACTGATGTGGAATATACAATAGTGAAACAATGGTTAGATTATAATGACCATCCATTCATAGATGTAGACATACGAGGAAAAATAGGTAATAGAGATTTTAGACTTACAAGGACCATAAGTTTAAAGGTTGATAGAGTTTTATGCCCTTCATGCCTCAGAAGGAAGTCACGATATTATGAGGCTATAATACAACTGAGAACTAAAACTGGGGAATTCACACAAAGTAAGAGGACTGTATTTGAATCCTTTTTCAATGAGGAAGTCATTACCAATCTGTCAGATGTGATTGAAGGTAGAGAGGGAATAGATTACTATTTCATAAATAAAGGAGTTGCAAAAAGACTAGTGTCCTCTTTAATGTCTACAATAAAGGATATTAAGATTACAGAGAGTTTTCAAGATGAAAGGATGAAAAATGGAAAAAAGAGTGCTAAATTAGTAATATCAGTAAGAATATGATTTTAGTCGGAATCGATGAGGCGGGAAGAGGATCCCTTATAGGACCTATGGTCGTAGCAGGCGTCGCAATAGATAGTAATTTTTTAAAATTTCTGAGTGAAATAGGTGTAAAAGATAGTAAAAAATTAACCAGGAAGAAAAGGGAATATCTTTTCGGCGTGATTTTAGAGTACAGTTATGCTATTTCCGTGGTGAAAGCGTATCCTGAAGAGATAGATTCCGAAAATCTCAATGAAATTACCTATAGGGCTATGATACAGATAATTCACTCCATGTCTGTCTACAATCCTTCCATAGTGACTGTCGATAAAGTTGGTAATGCTAATGCTGTGGAAAGAGAGATCATTAATATCAATTCTTCCCCTAGAGTGGAAAATAATGCTGATGTAAAATATGTAGAGGTAAGTGCAGCGAGTATAATAGCAAAAGTAGTAAGAGACAGCATAATAAATGAGCTAAAGAAGACGTATGGTGACTTTGGAAGCGGATATCCTGGGGATAAAAAAACAGTAGAATGGATTAAAGACCTATATTCGAAACAACCCACATGTGCTTTACCCATAATAAGGAGAAGTTGGAAAATTTTACAAGACATTGCACCTAATTATTATATTAGAAAAAGAGATGGTAACTAACTTACCAGCTGAGGCTAAGGCTAAATGGATAAAATATATGGACGCTAAAACCCCAGAGGAGAAAATCAGGGCTCTTCAAGAGTTCCTTAGTGCAATACCTAAGCACAAAGGGACAGAAAATCTAGTTTACTGGGCGAAAAGAAGACTAGCAGAGCTCAAGGACGAGGCTGAATTAGAGAGGAGGAAGAGCTCCTCAGTAAAAAGGGGTCTCCAATTCTTCATTGAAAAAGAGGGAGCTGGACAGGTTGTGTTATTGGGAGACTACGAGCTTAAAAATAGGTTAATGAGAGAACTCACAAATGTAAAAATAGATCCTCGGGATTTACCAGTACCGGGTATGATGAAGTACCTTGATGTGCAGATTCAATTGCTAAATACCCCTCCGCTAATATTTGAGGCAAAAAGTCTAATAGGAAGAGTTCTAGGACTGACAAAAAATAGCGATGGAATATTAATAGTTGTTAAGGACAAGGAAGAATATAAATCAATAAGAGACAACCTAGAAAACAACGGTATTTTTCTTAGAAAACCAAAGGGGAAGGTAATCATAGATAGAACTAGGTATGGGAGATTAGGGATAAGAATAGTTAATATGGGTAAATTAGTTAACACTAATGAGGACGACGTAAGAAGGTATTTAGAGGGCTTTGGTATTAGAAATGCTTTAGTGAAAATAATAGGCGAGGTAACTCTTGATGATATTGAAAGAGAAGTTTTCGGCACTAGCCTATATAAACCTGCAATAATAGTATCCAACGAAGAATTTACCACAGAAGAGGGGATACTCGTAATAAGAATAAACGATACAGATAGATTAAGAGAGGCAATATTCAAAATACTTGATGTAATAAGGGTTTACACTAAAGAACCAAAGGATAAACCCTCCATGGAACCCTTAATAGTAAAGAGGGGAACCACAGTTGTTGAGGTTGCTAGAAAACTGCATAATGAATTAGCTGAAGGATTTGGGTATGCAAGAGTTTGGGGGAAATCGGTGAAATTCCCTGGTCAGAAAGTAGGTGCGGATCACGTTTTGGAAGACGGAGATATAGTTGAAATTCATTCAGCATGACTAGAAAGATTCAATGAGTGCAACTAATAGAATTACTATACTTGAAAGTACAAAACCCATAGATGCATCGAAAAAGGATATTAAATAAAACGGTATGCTTATTAACGGAATACTGTTATCTTCGATTAATCTACCCCCTTTATCTAATATTTTTGGAGTTACTCTCCACTTATACTTTAAACCGAATAGTCCTTTAAGATATCCAGTCATGGAGGCGTCTAGTATAGTCTTCAATATTTTAATATCAACCCTTTTCTGGTTTAGTACCTGAGAGTAAAAAACAACAGAGATACCATATATAAGGATGAGGAGCAGGAGGTATGTTTGAGTTATATTAAACACGGGTGTAAGTATTCCGTAAACACCAAGAACTGTGAAAAACAGAGGATAAATGACCCATTGTTGGGAATATAGTAAGCCTTCAAATCCTTTGATACCTTTTGTCAGAAGTTTCAATGATGATTTGAGAAGTTGTGAGGAACCATATGACCACCTCTGTATTTGATTATAAAGATCCATTAGTGTATAGGGCGATTTCAAAAATACGACAATATCGTCACAAAATAGGTTCCTAAGGTTGTTCAAATACATTCTTATTCCAAGTTCAAGATCTTCAGCTATCGCGTTTTCCTTCCATCCTCCTATACTCAATAGAGTGTCCCTTCTGATAGAGAAGGCTGAGCCATTTGGAAATATAGGTAGACCTAATTTACTACGCCCTTTAAACATCATATCCATAACCTTCTCTGTAAATTCCGCATAATATGACTGGATACTGGTTGAGATATCATAAATTATTATTTTTAATGAACATGCAACATAGTCTTTATTGTTTAAACGCTCAAGAAAATCTTCCTTAACTCTCGCATCTGCGTCCATAAACACTAGGTAATCTCCTTTAGATATTCTTGAGGCAAAATTAAGTGCTCCAGCTTTACCTCCGCTATTACTCTCTCTCCTTATTAATCTAAAATTTTCTGGAAACTTAATCTCAAGATACTCCCTGAATTTTGACTCATCATCATCAGAAACTATTATAACCTCATATCTTTCATATTTAATTCTCTTTAAATTTTCCACTAATGACTCTATAACTTGTTTACTTTCATCCTTTATAGCAACTATGATACTAAACGTTTTTTTATGTTTATTAAAGGTTGTTTTATGGTCATCCTTCTGCGATTTGCCCAATAAATAGTATATACCTTGCAAAAAATTCCATAAGGATAATATCCCTACAATTACTAACCCAGGGATAAGTAAAAAAAATGTATTCATTGTCCTCCTGAAACTCTCTTTATTGCTAATTGTATACGATTCTTAGCCTCGGTAGCCGATCCCCACCCAGATATCTTAACGTACTTTCCGGGTTCAAGTTCTTTATAATGCTCGAAGAAGTGGACAATCTTATTCTTCGTAGCCTGTGGTAGGTCATTAATATCCTTAATGTTTGAAAAGCTTGGGTCTGTCTTATCTTTAGGCACTGCAACAATCTTAGCGTCCTCTCCCTCTTCATCCTTCATGTATAAAATACCTATGGGTCTTACCTCGATTACGCTTCCTGGATATAACTGATAGTTTGTTATCACTAATACGTCTAATGGATCGCCATCTTCCTCTAGCGTACCTGGGATAAATCCGTAATTGAAAGGATAATTCATGGAAGTGTACAGTACTCTATCAACTTTTATAACTCCTTCCTCATCGTCGTATTCGTACTTTATATTGGAACCCTGAGGAATTTCAACTAGAACGTTAACCACATCTGGTGCATTTTTACCTGGTGAAAGCTTCATAATTATCGCATTTAATATGACTAACGCTAAATTAAATTATTTACTATAGCGTAAATATGATCTTTAACAATTTTGAATGGTTCCTCATTAACTATTCTCTCTAGCTCAGTCTTGTAATTTTCTACGATTTCTTTGACATTATATCCCTGCTTAGAGTATCTTAGGGCTTGAAGATAAGTGGAAAGCTTATCACACAATTTAGCTAACCTACCTTCTACTGTGTTAGAATTATATTCATTAAAGAGTTCCTCACCTATTCCAAGGATTCTGATAGCTTCACTTTCCAACTCTTTCTTATTTCCTATTTTTTCAGTAGCCCATTTTGGCAGATCTCCAAGCAAGGTTTCACCAATATCATGAAATACAGCTATAGTTACTGCTTTTTCGGCATTCACATACACTCCATTTTCCTTAAGTTTGGAGGCAATGTAGTATGCTAGTACACCTGCCTCCCAACTGTGTTGGGATATAGTCTCGCCAACTCCCCCAGGAACTCCCCTTTGCATCCAACCAGTTCTCACTAGATTCTTTCCTCCTGAAAGAACTCTCTCTAAATCCATATCTCATAAATTTTTGGCGAGATATTTTAATGTATCAATCATCTCATCAATCGATGATGTCCAAAATCTAATCATTGCCTCCTTACCCTTAACACCTCTATCGAAAATTACGTTTGGTATTCTCCCATAATTTTCGTGGATATAAGATGCAATCCACTGCATGCTTTTTCCCTCTACATTACTCATTGGCTCTAATTCTCTGTTTATCTCCAACGTATTGTACCCTACCTCTTTGAGAAGATTTACTATCTTATCTTCAAATCTTATGTTCATTAAAACTGATGCCTTGGTCTCATAAGGTAAAATTGATAGCAATAACCTAGCAGTATGCGTAGGTTTTCCAAAAACTGCAGGCAAGCCAACTTTAACTCGGTTATCCCAATTCTTAACAAT
The DNA here is from genome assembly GCA_000508305.1 of Sulfolobus acidocaldarius SUSAZ. NCBI lineage: Archaea > Thermoproteati > Thermoproteota > Thermoprotei > Sulfolobales > Sulfolobaceae > Sulfolobus > Sulfolobus acidocaldarius. Next base: position 712,955 of record CP006977.1, on the reverse strand, counting down.
TCTATCCCTAAATGTTGCAATATCCTCTAATCCACGTACATATTGTGAAGGTATGGAGTGAGCCAAATTAGACTGGACTTCAGGAATTAATTTGTAGAAGCCATCAACTGACTCTACTTCCTGCGAAAACCTAGTCATCTCTTGAATAACATCAAACTTCATACTCTTCTTTACAATAGGAACCATGGGATCTATCGGACCTATACCATGACCGATTTCAAGACCGTAATATATCGAGTCTTGTAATAATGATCTAGCCTGCCTCAATGCGGTAAGAATATCGTTACCTTTTGATAATTCTGCTGAGACTGCAGTAGCAAATACGCTTCCTGTACCATGCGTATGCTTCTGGTTTAATCTCTTATATCCGATACCGTAGTATAAATCCCTGTTAGAATCATATAATACATCAATACTGTAATCGTCCTCAGCATGACCGCCCTTTATTACAACATATGGTATGTTAAAGTCCTTAGATATTGTCTTACATGCCAATTTTACTTCTTCTATAGATGATATTTTCATACTAGAGAGATATGAAGCCTCTGGAATGTTAGGTGTCAGTACAGTCGTATTACGGAGAATATTTCTCTTATACTCTTCTAAATCCTTTATAAGCTGAGTTCCATCTTTAGCAAAGAGTACAGGATCAGTAACTACTCTTTTATCCCTTAAATAATCTCTAACTATAGCAAACTGGTCCTTATTGTAAATCATACCTATCTTTACATCTTTTATTTCAAAATCATCAAATAGAGTGTCTAATTGTGTTTTCAGGAATTCAGGTGGAGTGGGTAACACAGCTCTTATTCCTGTAGTTGATTGAGCAGTTAACGCTGTAACTGCAATAACTCCGTGAACCCCTAAAATTTCATATACTTTTAGATCACTTTCAGCGCCAGCTCCATTACCAGTATCAATCCCTGCAATACTAAGAGCTACTGGCTTTCTCATCCCTTTTCACCCTAGTATTTCCTGCAACCACCCAATATTCTCCATCATCTCTGATTTCTAGCTTCCAAATACCTGTTGTATGTTTAACTAGCTCTACAGCCTCTTCAACTGCTTTAAGTGTGTCTCCTCTCCCACGTCCTAATGCCATAACCAAGAAAACATCGTCACCTGGCTTAAGATCATCTACAACATGTAGAATCTTCATCTTGACTAAATCCTTATATTTGGTTTGCAAATTCTCTATTATTTCATTTAACCTCTTTTCTGTATACTCTTTATATGCCTCATATCTTAGCTCATAAACCTTATGCCCCTCAATTGCCCCTTTAACTATTCCTAGATATATAACCATAGATCCCACTTCCTCTGTTGCCTCTGCCCTAAATTTTCTAATCTCCTCTAATAGATTAAAGCGGGAATTCACAAATAATTCGCCTCCCGCTGGAGGTGGCAAAAGAGCAACTTCATCACCCTCTCTTATTTCATTATTGACCTTACCATTAACTAATATGACAATCCTAACTGGACCAAAACCCTCTCTAACCACCCTGCCAAACTCTTTTCCATATACTTTTTCAAGCTGGCTTACAAGGCATGCAACATCTTTACACTCAGTTTCAATAATTTCTTCATTCTTTTTGGTGTAGTCTCTCAGGAGAGCAAAGTACCTCACTTTAATTTTCATTTACCTCTTCCTCCGTTATAACTCAATAAAAGTAATATGGATGATGACTTTTTAAGTTATTTACTAGCAGGTGAAAATAAGGTAGTAAGAAGATACGCTACGAACGATGATTTAATCCTGAAACGATTAGACGAAATTGAAAGACTAATCAGAGGCTTAAATATGTCGAAATCACCTCAAAAACAGAGTCTTTGCGAACAAATTCTTGAGAAAGGTTATATAGTGACAGACGAGCATATTAGATCAACTACTCATCCTCAGCTATTCATCCTTCCAGTGGGCGACAATAGTTCCCTTATTACGTTTAAGGACACGATGGATTTACTCTTGGTATACTTTAGATTGTACAAGAACGAGGTGGACAATAAACTTCCTAAAAGGTTACTGAACATTTACTCCTTCCTCAAGAAAAATGGTCTAATATACCTCGATCATGAGGACATGATGTATAAATTAATATAATATACCAAATCCTTTTTATAGCGTGGATGTAGAGGTATTGGTCCCGCTAAACATCTCTGGTGTCTGGTATCCAGTGTACACTAATAATCCTTTAACTACAGGTTCTATAGGTATAGGATTAGTAGTTGAACCTAGGATAGTTGTTAGAGGAAAGAGATCAAACAAACCTGAGGTGGAATTTAACGGAAAAATAATTGAATTCCCAAATCTAGCAATTCTCAAGAGACTTGGTGAACTAAAAATTTCAGTTCAGAGTCAAGTTCCATTGGGCTTCGGATATGGTCTAAGTGGTTCGATCAGTTTAGGCTATTCTTACCTGGCATATGAACTAGGACTAACAAGTTTGAAAGAAGCACTTTACACCGCCCATGAAAGTGAGGTTATCAACAAGAATGGTCTAGGAGATGTAATTGCCGAATACATTGGAGGAGGGATAGTGTATAGGAAAGTTCCAGGAGCACCAGGGATAGGTAAAGCAGAAAAAATCAACGTATCGTGGAGTGAACAAGTGTGTAGTAAACCAGAGATGGCATTACCTACTACAGTTTTGTTGAGGAAAAATGAGAACGCATTAACATACATTCAGGAATTTCTTAAGAATCCTGATCTAGCTAAGTTTTTCGAAGTCTCTAGGAAGTTTACAGAAGAATTAGGTTTCATTTCAAACATACCGAACTCATTTAAGAAGAAAGGCTTAATAATCAAGCATGGTGATTGTAACAAGGAATGGATACAACACACTCCAGCGACAAATGGAGTGTTAATTCATTGATACCAGAGAATCATCCCAGAAGAGAGTCACTTATTATCAGAGAGAAAGTTGTAAAAGCATTAGAAGACGGTTACCTAGCACCGCAGGGTCTAATAGCACACGGACGAGGAGAGTGTTTTGACTACTTAATTGGAGAGAGAACCCAAGAATTTGCTTTAAAGGCTATGAAAGCAGCAGTCGCCATGCTCTTACTTGCTAAGAATCCAGTTATATCCGTGAACGGAAATATGGCAGCATTGGTACCAGATGATATAGTGAGATTAGCAGAAGAGATAAACGCCAAAATCGAGGTAAATCTATTCTATAGAACATTAGATAGGGAGAAGAAAATCGAGGAAGTTTTAAAGAGAGCAGGGGCTAAGGAAGTATTGGGAGTAGGAGATGACGCTTCTGCAGTTATTCCTGAACTATTCAGTGAAAGGAGAAGGGTGAGCAAAAAGGGAATTTATATAGCAGACGTTGTTTTAGTTGGGCTAGAGGATGGGGATAGAACTGAAGCGTTAGTTAAGATGGGAAAGAAAGTTATAGCTATAGATATTAATCCGCTCTCAAGAACCTCACAAATGGCGTCATTGACAATAGTAGACAATATAATCAGAGTCTTTCCTAAAATGATTAGTTTAGCTAAAGAGATGAAAAAGAGCGATAGAGATGAACTGCAAAAGATAGTAAACCAGTACAATAACAAGGAAATTTTAAAAGAATCCTTAAGATTCATATCGGATAGAATGAATCAACTTTCCCTCTCCTTATAATTTTCTTTCAGAGGGAACTTACTCTCCCTTACTTCTTCAACATATTTATTAACAGCCTTTTGAATTTCCTCTTTCAAATTAGTATATGCTTTAGCAAAATATGGGGTAAACTCGCTCAGTCCCAGAACGTCATGAATAACTAATATCTGACCATCACAATAGGAACCTGCTCCAATGCAAATAGTTGGTACTTTAAGCTTTTCAGTAATCTTCTTTGCTACATCTGCGTAAGTGTTCTCTATGACTAAAGAAAAGATACCTGCCTCCTCCAGTACCTCAGCATCCCTCAAGAGTTGCTCTTCCTCATGTTTACTTTTTCCTAAAACCCTAAATCCCCCGATCCTCAAAAACCTTTGAGGAGTAAGCCCTATATGCCCCATGACTGGGATCCCCGCCCTCACAATCTTTCTCACTACATCTGCCATCTCTTCGCCTCCCTCAAGTTTTACAGAATCCGCCCCATGTCTTACAAATAATCCCGCATTCTTAACTGCTCTATTGACCGAAACCTCATAAGACAGAAATGGCATATCAGCGACTACTAACTGTCTAGGTTTCGCCCTAACCACAGAATCTAAGTGAACTAGCATTTCTTTCATAGAAACTTTTAGAGTATTTTCATATCCTAAAACGACCATCGATAAGGAATCGCCAACCAGGATTCCATCAAGATTCGTCGTCGACATTATTTTTGCCGTTGGGTAATCGTAGGCTGTAAGCATAGTTATTTTCTCTTTCCCCTTCTTTTTCAGAAAGTCCCTTATTGATATTTTCCCTGCTGACATATATTTTTCTACCGATAGTATATGCCAAAGTTAATATTTTTTGAATACGTTTAGCAACCTCTTGAGTCTCTTCATACTGTAGAGCGTCCTCATATAACTCGGTTAGTTGTGAAATTTGGTCAAATATCAATGTCCTGAACATTTTCTTATCTATATCACTGAGCTTAACTTTCCGATTAATGAACTCTAGTTTCTTTTCTATTTCTTTAGGATCCAAGGAATAAAATTTAAGAAATATAAGTCTAATTTTTGGATCCTCTACCTCCTCTTGATCCTTCACTACTTCTAAAACCTGATCTTTATCAATAAATCTCCACCAATGTTGATTGGTACTTTTGTAACTAGTTTCAATAATACCGTACTCCTTTTCTAAGCTTCTTAGAATCATCTTTGGATCAAAGTAAAACCCCTTAGATTGTAGCCTCTCCACTAGAGCTTTATAGCTGAAATCACCAAGCTCTAAATTCTCGTTCTCTTCCGTTATCTCTATCGCATTTGAGATTACTAATCTGCCCTTGTCAGCAAACTTCAGTAGGAACTCGATAGTTCTATCTCTAACACTCCCTGTTACCACAACTGTATATCTGAAAACTATTTAATATAACATCCCAAAAAGAATCATGGTATAATGACTGACGAAATAGCTGTCAGTGTTACTAACCTTGTTAAGAAGTATAAAAACGTAGAAGTTCTAAATGGGATCTCTCTGCAGGTGTACAAAGGAGAAGTGTTTGGGTTAATTGGACCCAACGGGGCAGGAAAGACAACTACCTTAAGAGCTATTTCAGGAATTCTGAAAAAATACGAAGGTGACATAACTATATTCGGATACACTCCCGAGGAAGCTAAAAAACTAGGATATATTTCTTATATGCCCGAGGATGCATTTCCATATGAGAAGTTATCAGGAATAGAAAATTTAGAGGTATTTGCACAGATATATGCAAAAGGAGATAAGGAACTGGAGAAAGAATTCTTAGAGTTAGGAGCGAAAATAGCTGATCTAGGAAATAAGATATATGAACAGACCTCAATTTACAGTAGAGGAATGAAAAGGAGGCTCATGATAGCAAGAGCTCTTATGGTGAAACCAAAATTAGCTATTCTCGATGAGCCAACAACTGGGCTTGATGTCGAGTCCACAGTTAGAATAAGGAGAATTATAAGAGAACTTCCCCGCTCAATCAACACCACAATACTCTTTTCCTCACATAATATGTTGGAGGTAGATTTTATGTGTGATAGAATAGCCTTAATAAACAAAGGAAAGATTGTGGAGATTGGAATGCCTAAGCAAATAACAGAGAAGTATAACTCAAAAAACTTAGAGGAGGCTTTTCTGAAGGCGATTGGGAATGATAAGAGTGTTTCTTAGAAAGGAATTAATGGAAATCAGAAGGGACAAGAGGTTACTGGTTTCGATCATAATATTACCATTTATCCTCTTGCCAATAATTGGTTTGATTTTATTTGCCACATTGAATGCTCAACAACCTGTTATCGAAATAATAAATCAAAATCCGAAAAATATTCCTTACGTAAATTTCGTGCAGAAGAATATTGAATCTAGTGGTGCAATTGTTATAATGAATTCGAGTCCTGGGACTACTCCTAATGCAATAATAGTTTTCCCTAAGGACTTCTACGATAATGTGACCAACATAAGTAGGCAAGCATATGTAGTACTGTACGTTATAATATCCTCAAACCAACAGGCAATTAATATTGTGAATAATGCTCTATATAATCTTCTAGTCAATATTTCAAGTCAAAGGATAGCTCAACTTGAGAAACTTGCCAACACATCGGTTTCAGTAGACGATATAAGGAATCCAATATACTTAGTATTAGGTTATAAGACGTCATCTGGTTCAACTACAACATCATCAGCAAATCAATTAGCCCAATTAAGTAGACTAGTAGCTTTGATATTGTTTCCCAGCGTGACACCAGTAGTCTTCTACTTGCTAGAGGGAATAACAGGAGAAAGAGAGAGAAGAACCTTAGAGGCTTTACTATCCACACCTCTAACTGTACGTTCTTTCATAATATCTAAACTTCTGACTGCCTCGTTACTGGGCTTTTTGTCTTCCATTGGTGATGTTTTAGGAACTATTATCTTTGTTTCTGTAAGCGGTATTGGTTTGGCTATAAATCTTACAGAGATGATCCAACTATTATCCCTTATAGTCATAACCTATTTAATTTCTATACTTTTAACTGGATCATTAAGTTTAGCTCTTCTTTATATATTCGGTGGATCTATACGAAATATTCAAATAATTAACTTCTTAATATTGTCTTTTGGAATGGCTTCCTCCTTCATATCATTATTTATAAACACTGCACAACTGTCCTTTCCTCTATCTCTAATATATATCATACCTTATGTTCAATTGAGTCTTGGGTTTCTCTCATATGTATTCGGATCAATACAAGAATCCATATTCTCTTTATTAGTAACAACAATTATATCTGTAGTTCTAATAATACTTGTTATTAGATCTTTCGATTCAGAGAGACTTCTCTTGAAATAAAAAAGATTTTATATTCTTATGATATAAAATTATACTATGCCAGTAAAGGCGTATGTTCTTCTCGTAACCGCTGTAGGAAAAGAAGTGGATGTCTCTAATGAACTAAGAAAAATAAACGGAGTAAAAGAAGCAAACCCGGTATACGGAGAGTATGATGTAGTTGCTGAAATTGTAGCAGATAATCTAGATGAATTAAATAAAGTAATATTTCAGGTAAGAAGGAATACCTCTATTTTGAGAACTGTAACTTTAATTGTTATGTAATTCAGTACGAGGAATCAAGTCATCATAATATAGTTTTTCAGTTCGTCCCTGTAACATCATTATAATAATCAATTTTTCCTAAAATTAGGACCCTCCTGCGCTCATAAGCCCTCGGAACACGAGGACATTTCACGCAGGCCCAATATAATTATTTCTTAATGTCCCTATTTATAATTTCCACTTCCTCTTCTTCGTCCTCTTCTTCAAATTTTTTGATCAGCTCGCCCACTAAAGTTTCCAGCTGTGCCATTCTCGCTTCCAAATAAATAATATTTTCCTCCAGTTTAGCATACTTATCATCTTTCTTCTCTTCTTCACCCTGTTTACTCTCAAAAGATCCCTCTATACCCATCTTTATAAAGAATTTTACAAGGTCAGTAATCTGGACACCCATATCATCAGCTTTCCTCTTAAGCTCCTCATATATCCACTCCGGTAGTGATAAGTGTATAGTGGGCAATATGTATTCTCCTCATGATAAAAATATATGAACGGGAATATATTAATCTTTATCATAATGGATTCCTCTTTAAAATAAGAGACTGAAATACCACTCCAGAAAATACTTAAACCATACAAATGAGAAGTATAATATCGGGATAACAAAGATGAGAGTAGTTACATTTAAGGTGGAAGAAGATTTGTTGGAATTGTTAGATAGATATGCAATAAAAACAGGTTTAAACAGATCAGAAGCAATAAGGAAAGCAATTGAGAAATTAGTGAGGGATGAGATAAGCAAGGAGACAGTACCGGTTGCAAGGGTAGAAAAAGTTAAACTTTAAAGATAATTACAGTGTTTTCTTGTAATGTATTTTCGTCAAATTCTTTTTCATCTAATTCCACTATTTTTCTGTTATCTTTTATGATCCCAAGAAATTCCTCTAGCGGATTAAGAGGCATGTAATGACCCTTAATCCAATAATGCATAGGGATAACAATTCTAGGACGTAAAATGTTTACTATATCGTTAGCCTCTTTAGCATTTACAGTTATGACGCCTCCTACTGGTAATAATAAAACATCTGAATTCTCTATTTCCTCAATATTCTCTGGTATATGACCAATATCTCCCAAATGAACTATGGAGCAGCCATTTGGAGTTACAATTTTATATATCGCAGTTTCTCCTCTTCTCCTGCCTTTTTCTTTATCGTGATAAACTTTAAAGCCCTTTATAGTATAGTTTCTGAAGGTAAATTCTCCATATTCCTTTAGCTTAACTGTGTCATGGGGTATTATCTCATATGCATTGTGATCATAATGATCATGAGTGACAAGTACTAAAGGGGCTTTGGTCTCAGGTTTAGGTAGACCAATACTTGCACCATCATGTGGATCTATTAGAATTAACCTATCTATAAGAAAACACGAATGTAAGAAAAATCTAATCATGCGGTTATCTTTTTATTAATTACTTTAATAGCTATCGCTTTGGCATCAGCTGATGTTACTTTGTTACCAGCTTCTGCTAAACTTTTTATCTCTTTTAGAACCTCTCTCAATTGAGTATCATCTAGAAATATCCCTTGTTCCTCCAGTAATCTCTTTAATCCATGTATTCCACTATGCTTTCCTAAAGCGATCCTTCTAAAGTTTCCTACCTCTTCTGGGGAGATTGGCTCATATGTCATAGGATTTTCAATAACTCCATGAACATGTATTCCTGCCTCATGTCCAAATGCATTCTCGCCTACTATAGCCTTAAAGTAAGGCACTGGAACACCGGTAAGCTCTGCAACATATCTGCTCACTTCGTATAGTAAGTAAGTTCTTACGCCCACATCATAACCTAATAGTTTCTTTAGTGACATTACGACTTCTTCCAACGAGGCATTTCCTGCTCTTTCACCAATTCCGTTTACTGTAACATGGACTTGCCGAGCTCCAGCCATAACACCTGCTATAGAATTCGCAGTAGCCAAACCGAAATCGTTATGACAATGAACACTGACTATCTTATCTCCAGTTACCTTAACTATCTTACTTATCAGATCATAAAACTTGAAGGGGTGCATTACACCTACTGTATCGGGAATGTTAATCCTATCTGCTCCTGCCTCTATTGCCGTTTTAACTGCCTTCAATAAGAACTCTTCATCACTTCTAGTTGCATCTTCAGGTGAATATTCAACTATTAATCCGTGATCCTTAGCGTACCTTACTGACTCATAAATTCTATTTAAGACCTCTTCTCTTGTCATTTTTAATTTATATTTCAGATGGATATCTGATGTAGCTATGAAGATATGAATACTTGATAATCCTGTATCAATTGTTCTATCTATATCCTGTTTTACAGACCTTGATAACCCAGTTACTTCTACTTGATCTCCTACCTCAGACAAGATTTTTTTAGTTGCTTCGAATTCTCCGTCAGAAGATGCTGGAAAACCAGCCTCTATGACATCAACTCCTAGCTCAGCTAATCTCTTTGCCACCCTTATTTTTTGATCAACTGTCAGGTCTATTCCTGGAGCCTGCTCTCCATCTCTTAGAGTTGTATCAAATATCCTGACTTTTTTCGAATTAACCGAGAATAGACATCCCACAATAAAGTTAACTGAGAACTTAAAAATCTTTACTTAAAAATTTTTCGATTATCCACTTAGCTATTTTTAATTTTTTTTGTTTAACCCAACTAGAATATATATTGTTTTTATAATAGGGCTTAGAATACTTTCCTACAATACCTGAATCGAAGTCCATACCGTATAGAGTAACAGATTTTGCATTGAAAAGCCTAGCTAGGACTACTGCTCTATCACCATCAGTAAATCCGCCGAATAATCTTAGTCTTCCAAAAGGCATAACTTGACAGGTGCCAATTAGTCTTTTCATCCTTTTGGCTTTATCTAATAGTTTTAAGTTGTCACCATGAGCCAAAACCACATATAGAGAATCAGGGAACACTGTAATGCCATCTAAGTCTGTTACTACTATATCAGGGGTTATGCCTTTACTCACTAGATAGTTTGTGGCACCATCAGCACTAATAATGACATCTTCCTCGATCTCTGTGACTTCTTCTAAGTTTGGTCCTGCTCCGACAACAGCAACTTTTTTACCTCTTATTAAACTATTTAGTTCCTCGATATAGTCATCACTGTTAATCATGATATTTAATATACTTGCAGAAACATAATCGTCTCTCTCACTAAAACCGAAGATCCTTCTCAATACCGAGTAAAAGTTTAACCAGTAGAACGTATTCTGAAGTATATTTTATTCCCCTCTTCTCTTATTATCTCGATCTTATACTTTTCCATAACCGACTTGAAATACGGGTTTTTTCTACTTATTCTATAGATTATATCCAATGAGTAATATCCTAGTGCCTCTATTATATCACTACTACATGTTGCATTGTCAAGATCAACTATGGAACTCATCAAAAACTGTATTAGCCAGCTCAAATAAATCTTCAACTTTTTTAATGAGTGCTTTTACATCTATGTTTCTTGCTAATATAGAGTACATTTTCAGTGAGGACTCTTCTACCAAGAGAAGGGCATAAAGTCTTTGCTCCAATAATTCTAACTCATCAATTAGTTTATTCTCCTTTTCACTTGCTTTACTCCTTAAAAGCTCAAGAAATTGAGCCTTATGTGGTCCTCTGTAATAAAAGCCATATAATACTAACATGCTGAAGCTAATATTTTCTATTAATTCATACATCCGTCTTAAAGAACCTAATAGATCTCCTTCTTCAAAAGCCTTCTTACAATCTGATAGATCCCTAAATGACCTGGTAAGAAATTCCGATGCTAACGAACTGTTGTTCATAGATCAACCACCTTACCCTTATCTATGTCTTCAACTTTCATTACACTCTTTCCAATTATACTAATTTTTTCAGGAAGTAAATTCTTTATCTTATTATCTGTATCTAATAATATCTTACCTCTTGTTATAGCATACAATACTATAGACATATTATAGTCTAGCTCATCAGGATCAATAAGTATTGAGTAGATCAATGGTCTATGACCATAAGATAGTATATACTCTTTATATAGCGGATTATTTTTCAACTTGTTTATAAAATACTCTATTATCTCTTGCCTAGCCAAAAACGATACTCTTCTCAATTTACTTATCACCGCTATAATGTAAATCTCCAAATCCTCATCCATCTTTTCTAATGCGTCTCCTGCGATAAGTATGCCCTTGACATCCTTTCCATAATGGTCAATTATACTTGAACAAAGATCTCTAACCAGACTTAAGAGTGAATTCATACTTATTACTTGCATGAATTATTATTACATATGAATAATATAATTAGCGACTATCTTAATGCTCAACCAAAAGAGAAGTTAAAAATAGTAGAAATAGATATACCTTGTGGAACTGAGTGCCTTAAAAACTCCAAATACAGTAATCTTCTGAACATAGAATCTTTCAAAGAACAGATAGAAATACTTGATTCGCTTAAGTCCCTAATTGAAGAGAAAATCGATACATTAGAAAGGGAGATACATGATAAGGTAAATGGCTTTAATGTTAACATAGAAGAATTAACTTATTCAATATATGAATCTATGCAAAATGGTAAAGATTATATTATTGGTCAAGATTCATTAAAATTTGAAGATAAAGTTTTAGCAAGAGGAAAGTTTCAAGAAATTATTTCACTTTCTCAGGTTATAGATAGTATAAAGAAAGATAGGAACATAATATCTTTATGCGACGAGATCAGATATTTAAGTGAGTCTTTATGGGAACATTTTAATAAAAACATCAGGAGGGTTTTAAATGAAAGTAATAATAGGAGTTGAAGGCTTTTCATTTGACTCGGCACATTATACACTTTCATCCAAAGGTAATGATCAAATTCACGGGCATACATATAAATTGTCAGTGGAGATTGAAGGACAGGACGTAGATAAAAGTTCAGGATTCGTTATTGATTTTATGATTCTAAGTAACCTAATTCATGAAGTAATTAAGGAATGGGATCATAAACTCATTATCCCTTCTAGAGATGCTAAGAAGATAGAGTTAAAGGGACCCTTTAAAGTGGAATACAAGATCATAGAAGAGGATTTCCCCACAGTGGAATATATTGGCTCAGAAATCGCTAAAGATATTTATGAGAAATTAGAGAGAAAATTCAAAGTAAGAGTAAAGATTTACGAGGGAGAAAATAGCTATGCACTAATAGAATACCCCTAATCAATAATATATCTTAAACCAATATTATCTATAAACTTAGAGGAACCAAATGGCTTAGATGAGGAGAAACACAACACATCCTCGTTAAAGGCGTAGCATGAGTATGGATTCTCCAAAAACTTATTCAAAGTAAAGACATCCCCATTACTACCATTGCTAACAAAACCCTCAACTGTGATGTGAGTAAATTCTCCGTTCTTAAACTCAACAACAATACCACCATATAGCATACAATAACACATTGCTTTAGAATAGCCCTTACATGCATCTTGAATATCCATTGAACTACTTAGTTTTTGAATAATCTCCCCATGAGTGATTAAAGGGGGAATGACCGCAATATACACAACATAATTGTCAGTGTTTCTTTTTATTACTGTAGGCATTGATATAAGCATGTTTAAATAAGGGTTTATCCTGAATATAATTTTTACCTAGGTTCAAGGCTATCTCCGCTTTAGCTAGCTCATAGCCTATATATAGGGCGTGCTCAGTGTTGACATTAGCTTTTTCAATAAATTTTCTTCCTATACTTAAGCCACTAGTTCCCACTACGCTGAATTTTTCTTTGCCATAATAGGTTAGTACTATCTCTTCATCATTCTTATCTATCTTTACATATCCTTTATCCATATTCTTTGGTTCTAAATATTCATAAACTCTAATGATTTCCACAGAATTCTCATTCAAACTTGTAGATATTTTTTTCTTGTCCTTTAAAATTAGTAAATCTAACCCCAAGTCTTTAGGATTTTTACGTTTATTAAGTGCTATAGATATCATTTTGGTAGCAGTGTTAATTTCATACGAAGACCCTCTAGTTTTTCCTCTCTCCATCGTTAGAAGATTAGCGACACCTAATTCTCCTGCAATCGATGTTAAAATCCCATTTATTCCAACACTATCAACATCTATAAGTTCTGTAACATTAAGTAACCCCATAAGCATAGGCTCATTGGAGTTTTCTCTTACCGTTTTATATTCGCATAGACTTTCCACTAATCCAGTTATGGGAGGAGAGAGGATAGGATCAAGGATTAACTTATCAAATCCTAGTTGCTTTGCCTTATCTCTAATTTTCAATGTTGTAGTAGCTTTATTTTCCACGCTAAAAGGAGCTACGATAAATACTGCATCCCTCTTGATGTCAGAAAGATCAGATATATTTTCCTCATTTAGATTGAATACAAAACTTGCTCCAGCCTTTACTCCCTCTATTAACTCTTTAGGGGAGCCAGAATCAATTCCAGTAAGCTTCATAGATGAAAGCTTACTTACCTTATTTTTTACTTCACTTATATCCTCATGACCAGATGGGAACCCGATGACTATGACATCCACTAGTTTATCCACCCTCTCTATCTCATTTTCTAATAATTCTAGGGGTTTCGTCCCATCCACCTCGAGAAATATCCTAAATGGTGGTGGTCTCCTGGGAATCTTCAATCCATTTACCTCAAATGCGTAATCACCATTCTCCTCTAGTCTTTTTAATTCCAAAGAGACCTCTTTCTCTCTTTCTATACTGATTAGTTTGTCTGCTGGAATAGTTGTAGAAAAACTAAGACCATTTTTTAGGGCTTTAATCATAAGAGGTAAATCGTTAATGTCTTCAGTACCCTTATAGGTCTTTATGCCCGTAACTTCCTCTATTTTTTTAGCGTCTCCGTTTACAAGTCCGGGAATAATTATACAATCATATTTGTCTAGCTTGAGACCCTTTAAATTTTCTACAATATAATCAACTGTCATTAATGAAGCTATTGGATAATTGAGCATTAGTATATCCGTGTCTACTCCTAATGAGGAGGATACTTTTTTTACATTGTTATAGGCTAATTTAGCGGTTATCAATAATACTCGCATTGATTCTTAATCTTGCAGGTAGAATAAAAATCAAATCTAGGAAAACTTAAAATTCATTAGAAGTAGATTATACATATGAGTCTATTACCAAAGGTATTTAACGTTAAAGAAGGCGAAAAGTACGATACTATAATTATTGGTCTAGGACCTGCTGCTTATAGTGCTGCATTATATGCTGCTAGATTTATGTTAAAAACACTTGTTATAGGAGAAACTCCAGGTGGACAATTAACAGAAGCTGGTGAGGTAGACGATTATCTAGGCTTGATAGGAATAAACGCACAAGATATGATAAAAGTATTCAACAAGCATATTGAGAAATACGAGGTACCAGTACTTTTAGATATTGTGGAAGGTTTTAAGAGAGAAGGAGACGAATTTGTGGTTAAGACAAAGAGAAAAGGAGAATATAAAGCAGATACTTTAATTTTAGCAATAGGAGTCAAGAGAAGAAAATTAAATGTGCCTGGAGAAAATGAATTTGCAGGCAGAGGAGTGTCTTATTGCTCAATATGTGACGCACCGTTGTTTAAAAATAGGACTACTGTAATTGTGGGTGGAGGAGATTCTGCGCTTGAGGGCGCTGAAATACTTTCAAGATACTCCAATAAGGTTTATCTAGTCCATAGGAGAGATCAATTTAAAGCACAACCTATTTATGTTGAATTGGTTAAGAAAAAACCGAACGTTGAAATAATTCTAAACTCCGTAGTAAAGGAAATCAAGGGAGAGAAATTAGTAAAATCGGTTATAATACAGAATATAAACACTGGAGAGACTAGAGAGATACAAACTAATGGTGTTTTCGTGGAAATAGGCTTTGAACCGCCTACCGAGTTCGCCAGAGCACATGGAATAGAAGTAGATAACAACGGATATATTAAAGTCGACGAGTGGATGAGAACTAACGTAGAAGGAGTATTTGCAGCAGGAGATTGTACAGGAATGTGGCTTGGCTTTAGACAAATTATTACCGCGACAGCTCAGGGTGCAGTTGCTGCTCATGCAGCATTTAATTATTTAAACCAGAGGAAGAAGAAAAAATGAAAAAAGAAGACGTAGAGAAGGTAGCTAGTGAGGCTTCTAAATACATTTATGAAGAAAGAGAAAACAAGGATGTCGACAGAGTAATTAATGTACATGGTAATGACGTAACCAGAATTATAGATAAGAAATCTGAAGACTTTATTGTGGACAGGTTAAAAAGTCTAGGATATAATATGCTCATAGTTACAGAAGAATCAGGTGTAATTGACATTTATGGGAAAAATTACGATTACATTGCAATTGTAGATCCTCTAGATGGAAGTACTAATTTTGTATCAGGAATACCATGGTCTTCAGTATCTATTGCTATATACAATAGGGAGGAAGAAGATATACTCAGTTCAAATGTAGGTGCTGTAAGCAGTATTTTCACTCCTTACACATTTTCTTACGATGAAGAAAGTGCTTACATAAATGGCGTAAAGACAGCACAGATAAAAAAGCCTGAAAAAATACTATTATTAGCCTATTTCTCCAGGTCAAAACTACCTAATCTGAAATCATTTTTTGAGAAAATTGGTCAAGGTTATAAAATAAGAAGTTTAGGAAGTGCATCCCTAGATATGATATTAGTATGTACAGGCAGGGCAACAATGTTTTTTGATATAAGGGGAAAACTGAGAAATGTAGATATTGCAGCCTCATCTAACTTCTGTTCCAGATTAGGGGTAATCCCATATGACGTAGGTTTAAGAAAAATAAAAAGTAGTTTGACAGAAGTGAGTGTTGTAAAAGATTTAGTTATAAGTCTTGACGAAAGTCTTCTAAGATCTTTCTCTCTTGCTTTACAGACGGCTTAATCTTACTAGCTGCCTCAATTAAATCCTCATAGCTCAACTTTCTATCCACATTCCCTCTTATTATCTCCCTTAGAACCTTTAACTTAGCCTCTCTAGCTATAGCTGCAAGATCAGCGCCGCTATAACCTTCAGTGACTTTCGCAATCTGATCACATTTAACCATTTTACACTCCTCAAGTCCAATATACTTTTGAAGAATATCTTCCCTCTCCTCAGAATTAGGTAGGGGCATGTACACTATTCTATCAAATCTACCAGGTCTTTTTAGTGCAGGATCTACATCCTCCATTCTGTTTGTCGTTGCAATAACTACTACCTCCTTTAAGCTCCTTATACCATCCATTTCTGTTAACAACTGATTTACCACCTTAGAGGAGTCGGTTTTTTGATTTTCTCTTCTAGGTGCTATTGCATCTATCTCATCCAGTAAAACGATAGCAGGCTTATTCTCCCTTGCCCTGTTAAAGACTTCTTTGATTGTGCTAACTGCACCTTCATATCCCTTGTATAGGATCTCTGCCCCACTAATCATTATAAACTTAACACCTAGTGTCTTAGACAATGCTTTTGCCATCATAGTCTTCCCTACACCTGGTGGACCATGTAATAGAATTCCCCTTATTGGGGGTATCCTCATCTGCTCCATCAGCTTGGAATATCGAAGTTGTATTTCTAATAGCTCATATAACTCCTTCTTTATTGAATTATACCCACCTATGTCATCTAAGGTTATTTTTTCATTATCAGAACTTGTAATTTCTGGACCCCTGAACTTCCTCTCATAATCTAACCTAAACTTTTCATATTCTTCCAACATTTGAAGTGTTACGCTCGGCTTATATCTCTTTATAACATCGTTAAAATCTTGCATACCTATTTTTCTCTCTACATTTCTTTCTAAAGCTTCTATTGCTGCCCTTCTTGCTACTTCCTGACACAAGTTAGCCAAATCTGCACCGGTAAACCTTTCAGTCATTTCGGCAAGTTTATCAAAATCTACATCACTCTCTAATGGTTTAGCTTTACAATGTATTTCCAGTATTTCTCTTCTTGATCTCTTGTCAGGTAACCCTATGTAAATCAATTTATCGAATCTTCCTGCTCTTAATAAAGCTTTATCTAATAAATGGGGTACGTTTGTGGAACCTACTAAAATTATACCATCATTTCCTTGCAAGCCATCTATTTCAGATAACATGAGGGATAGTAGTCTAGGAGTAACAGAATCTCCCGTATGACTTTCCCTTCTAACCCCTATTGTATCAATTTCATCAAAGAAAAGTATACATGGGGAATTCTTCCTTGCATTTGCGAAAAGTTCTCTAAGTCTAGCCTCGCTTTCACCGTACCATTTACTCATAATATCGCTTACGTTCACATAAATGAAGTTAATTTTAGCTTCATTTGCTAATGCTCTCATCATTAGTGTTTTTCCACATCCCGGTGGTCCAAATAATAGAATACCTTTTGGAGGTTTAATACCATATTTCCTTGATAACTCTTTATACTTTAGCGGGAATTCTATGTACTCCTTAATTTCCTTCTTAACATCCTCATATCCACCTATCATTTCCCAATTAATCCTATCAAGGATGTCATTTTTACGTTGATTTTTTTGTTGAATTTGTGTCGCTTTATCTGAGACAATGAATTTTTGTGTCTGTTTTTTAAACAATAGGGATAAGATCACTACTATAAATATGATTACCCCCAAGAGTGATATGATTATCGGTACTTCATCAATGGTCATAACTAATCTGAATATCTATTTCCCGATATTTAAGTCATTGTAATACACCAATGTCCTTGAGAATCTGAACCGCAGAATTATATCCAGGAGCTCCGGTTACGCCACCACCTGGATGAGTACCAGAGCCACAAAGGTATAGGTTCTTTATTGGCGTCTTATACCTGGAGTAACCTATAGCAGGTCTAAAAACGTATAATTGATCAGGTGTCATATCTATATGAAATATATTGCCACCCATCATCCCAAATCTGGCTTCTATGTCCTTAGGTGTTAAAAACTCTAGTTCTATAGGCTTAAAGTTAGGTGCAAATTCTTTTAGAGTATCTAAGACATTCTGCAATAGTTCCTGTTTTTTACCTTCATCGTCATAGCCATAAACAATGTATTGCCCAAATATGTTAAAGACATATTTTCCAGAAGGAGCTAATGTTGGGTCTAAGGTTGAAGGAATGTTAAGGGATAGCCATGGTCTTTTGGAATAGCCCATAGATCTTGCATCAGTATATGCTTTTTCGATATAGTCAATGGACGGCATAATCAATTGAGACGCGACATGTATAGGTTTAAAATCCTTTCCAGATCCGTAATCTGGAAGCTCTTCTGTGTACCCGTTTATCTTGAACGAGACCCCCGTTGATTTTAGCGCCTTTATCTTACGCAGAAAATTTTCGTCCAATTCAGCATCCCTTAGTAGTTTAAGAAAAGTAGTTTTAGGATCTGCATTAGAGACTACAATCTTAGAATTAATAATTTTACCATCTTTCAGCTCAATGCCAGCTGCAACACCATCCTTAACAAGTATTTTATCGACCTGAGAGTTCATGTAAATTTCGACTCCATGATCTATTGCGTATTTTGCTATGGCTGTACTTATAGCTCCCATTCCTCCTTCAACATATCCCCATGCCCCCTTTACACCATTAACTTCCCCTATATTATGATGCAGAAGGACATATGCTGTTCCTGGGGTTGAAGGAGATGCAAAAGTACCTACAACAGCATCTTCGATAAGAGCAGCTTTCAACTCCTCACTTTCGAAAAACTCATCCAAGAAAGACTTTCCGTCTTGGAAAAACATCCTGGCTATTGTTAAGGCATCATTTTCGTTGATGTTAAATGACTTCACAAGTTTGAACAGATCTTCTATTTCTGTCATTTCAGGAGGTGGACTGAGCATTACAAGATCTATAATTTCACTCATATTGTCTAGGAGTTTAACGAACTTCTCATAATTTATAGAATCTTTCTTAGAAAATTTTTCTATTTCTTTCATTGTTCTCTTTAAGCTTAGCCATATTGTTATACTCTTTCCGTTTTCAAATGGTACAAATAAACCAGGATCTTTCAGATAGACTTTCAGTCCATATCGTTCTAACTCTAGATCTTTAATGATTTTCTTCCTTAATAAACTCAAAACGTAAGAACCAGTCGAGACCCTTATACCTGGCCATAGTTCTTCGGTAGCTGCAGCACCACCTATAATACTCCTTCTCTCAAGTACTGCTACTTTAAGACCATATTTAGCCAAATAGGAGGCGGTAACTAAGCCATTATGTCCTCCGCCTATGATTACAACGTCATACATTACTAAGTTTTTCTTAACCTAAATATTAAAGCTAAGACAGCTCCTAGTGCAGACAGACCGATACCGACATAAACTAGCATTGAAACTAAACTACTATAAGATTCCGGATTTCCGAAAGCTCCAGCCGTTGCTGCATATACAATTAGATCTAAAATCATACCATCTCTTCTTATTAACTTAAATAAAACTTTATTGGTATGGAATTTGTATATCCCGATTACTACTCAAATAGTGTTTATAATTTAGCCTGTGCGATTGCTGATTTTTTAGGAGTAAATAGGGAATGCAAAGGCAAGAAACTAGAGATAAGTGGTAGGAGGATTGCTTTAACACTCCTGGATGGTCTTGGCTACACAATGCTAAGTAATGCAGGCTTCACTGTAGATAGAACTATAACAACAGTTTTTCCTTCTACTACAGCTACTACTTTAACCACCTTATTTACTGCTCAATTACCAGCTGAACATGGTATATTAGGTTATACTACTTATTCGAAAAGACTTGGAGGAATAATCAACACTCTCAAGTACACTTACCCTTTAGTGGACACTAGAGACATTATTTCAGAGGAAGGTATTCAATATGAGAATGCGTTTCCAAATGTAAGAAATTATCTAAAAGAAGTTAAGGACAAAAAGACAGCAGAAGTGACTCCCAAGGGATTAGAAAATACACAGTTTACTAAGTTAACACACGGTAGGACAAACATCACAAAGACTTATATAAATTATTGGGATGCTTTCACAGAAGCTTCAAATGTCCTTCAGATGAAAGAGTATGATTTCGTATATGTCTACATTCCTGATGTCGATAGTTTGGCACACAAACATGGTCCAAATCACCCAGTTGTAAAAGAATGTATACGAGATCTTTACAACAGTCTAATGAAACTGGCTGAGAGATTCAAGGATTACACTTTTGTGGTTACAGCAGATCACGGACATGTTGAGGTTAATGAACATATTGCCCTCAACCATGATTCAGACTTATTAAAACTTCTAGATGTTGTTCCTTATGGAGACTCTAGGGCTGTATTCTTACACAGTAGATATGACGTAAAGACATATATAAAAACAAAATATCCCAACCTCGAAGTGTTTGGTAGAAATGAGTTTGAAAAATTAATAGGTGGTAATACCTCTTATGCAGACTATATAGCCGTTCCTACAGACTCCAATGCGTATGTATATTTATTTAAGGAAGAGGGAAACGAATACAATAAACTTAAAGGTCATCACGGAGGCTTATCAGTTAATGAGATGAAAGTACCTTTGGTGATCTGGAATGGTTGAATACTATGTGCCGAGTTGGAATGAGATAGAAGAAGGCGTACTAACGATAGCAGAAAAAATGTTAGACGATAATTTTGTTCCTGATATGATAGTGAGTATTTTAACTGGAGGCGTGATACCAGCAAAACTCATATCAGATGCTTTGGGGATAAAGAATCTGAAGTACGTAGATATTAGGTTTTATAAGGGAGTAAAGGATAGGGAGAACAAACCTATAGTAAGAGCTATTTATGTGAACGACGTAGAGGCTAAGAAGGTGTTGGTAATAGACGACGTATCAGACACTGGAGAAACATTAGATTTTGCAGGTAATATTATTGCAATGTTTAATCCATCAGTTGTAAGAACTGCCACATTGTTTGTTAAACCTTGGTCCAGAAAATATCCAGATTATTACTACAAGATAATTGATAAATGGATTATATTCCCATGGGATAAGTGGGAGATAGTTAGAGAAAATAATGAAGTTGAAGTTGAGAAAAAAGAGAGATTTTTGGAAATATTGAAGAAATTAAAGGTGCAAAAACAAGATTAAAATAAGGAAGGTTCTTTATATTCTCCCCATAATTCTCTCAAAACTGAGCTCACTTCTCCTACAGTAGCTCCTGACTTTATTGCATCGAGAATATAAGGAAATATATTTACTTTCTCCTTATCTGCAGCATTTCTTAATCTTGAAAGGGAACCCTCAACCTTAGAGTTATCTCTCTCCTTTTTGTATTTTGCAAGCCTTTGCAATATCCTATCCCTAACCAGCGGATTAACCTTAAAAACCTCTGTTGTGCCTATCCAGTCAGGCTCATAATACATGTTTACGCCCACTCTCACTAAATCATTTTGTTCTAATCTCTTTTGAATTCTATACGAACTCTCTGCAATCTGTGCCTGTGGATATCCTACCTCTATTGCTTTCATCATTCCGCCCATTCTTTCAACGTCATAAAGAATTTTCCAAGCATGTTCCTCAATCTCGTCAGTCAACCACTCAACATAATATGAACCTGCAATTGGGTCTATTGTATCAGTAGCTCCACTTTCATGGGCAATAACCTGTTGAACCCTGATGGCTATTTTAGCTGCTTTCTCAGTAGGTAAACCTAATGCTTCATCATAAGAATTTACATGAAGACTTTGAGTACCGCCTAATATTGCAGCTAAAGCTTGTAACGTAGTTCTTATGATATTTATTTCAGGTTGTTGGGCAGTAAGTTCAGCCCCACCAGTTTGGGTATGAAACCTAAGCATCATCGACTCAGGCTTTTTAGCATTGAACATTTCTTTCATAATCTTTGCCCACATTCTTCTCGCCGCTCTAAATTTTGCTATTTCCTCGAATATGTTGGTGTAAGCTGCGAAGAAGAAGGATAATTTGGGTGCAAAATCGTCAACTGATATACCTCTCTCAATAGTTTTCCTAACATACTCGATGCCGTCAGCTAGGGTAAAAGCCACCTCTAAGATTGCATCAGCTCCAGCCTCTCGTATGTGATAACCACTAATGCTAATTGGATGCCAATTTGGAATGTTTTTAGACGAATATTCAATTAGATCAACTGCATATTTTATTCCAAATTCTGGTGGATAAATGTAATTTTTTCTAGCTATATACTCTTTTAATATATCATTTTGCACAGTACCATCTAACTCTGAGGTAGATATACCACGTGACTCAGCAGTGGCGATGTACATGGAAAGTAATTCAATGGCTGTAGCGTTTATAGTCATCGATGTGGTCACTTTCTGAATTGGTATATCTGACATTACCAAATCCATTTCCTTCCAATGAAAAAGAGATACACCAACAACTCCCACTTCGGTAAAAGCTAACTTGTGATCAGGGTCAAGACCTAATTGAGTTGGCAAGTCAAATGCCATGCTTAATCCTGTTTGACCAGCTTCTAGAAGTTTTCTGAACCTATAATTAGTATCTTCAGCAGAACCGTATCCGGCATATTGCCGTATAGTCCACAGTCTTCCCCTATACATGTTAGGATATATACCGCGAGTATATGGATACTCTCCTGGAAAGCCTAATTTACTTAAATAGTCTCCCTTTTGATCTAAAGGGGTGTAAAGTCTTTTAACTAATATACCAGATGGTGTGAGAAAATTGCTCTTCCTTTCTGGCCTTTTACTAATCCATGGCTTAAGGATCTTCTCTTCCCATTCCCTTGATTTCTCCAAAATCTTATCATCAGTGTCCATTGTCATCTGATATATATTTGCTTAAACAGTTTAAAATCCTTTCTTTTTAATCAAACTTATAAACTAAATGGAAAAAATATACTTAATGATAACAGATACAATAGACCATATCGGTATAGCAGTGGAAAATTTAGATAATGCAGTAGATCTCTATACAAATAAACTGGGATTTAGAGTTGTTCACAGAGAAACACTACCAGACAGGGGTATAAAAGTAGTCTTTCTAGCTGGAAGTAGTGGAGAGACGACTGTAGAGTTAATTGAACCAATAAATCATGATGACGAGACTAATACAGTTGTTAAGTTTTTAAAAAACAGAGGTCCTGGACTTCATCATTTAGCCATAAAAGTAAGCGACATAAGGCAGTCTCTAAGCGAATTAAATATCCTTGGTATTCAGTTAGTGGATAAGACACCAAGAATAGGTGCTAGAGGACATTTGGTTGCCTTTGTTCATCCTAAAAGTACAATTGGGGTTTTAATAGAATTAGTTCAAGTTAAAGATAGTTGATTTTTTATTTTTGAATGCAAAAATCTTACCGGTGACCAACTAATGTCAAGAAGATATAGAGATCCATTTGACCTTTTTGATGAACTAATAAAAGAAATCGAGGAAGAATTCGAGAGATTTGAAAGAGAATTTGAAAGGTATGGAACTGAAGAAGGAGGAAAGAGATTTGGACCTTATATTTACGGATTTAGAGTAACTGTAGGTCCTGATGGAAAACCAATAATAGAGCAATTCGGAAATGTGAAGTCCTATAAGGGAAAACCACTTATAAGCGAGGAAAGGGAACCGTTAATTGACGTTATAGAGAGAGGCGAGGAAGTTAGAGTTATAGCCGAGCTACCAGGAGTTGATAAGAACAATATAAAGATAAAAATAATAGAAGGAGGAAAGAAACTGATCATACAAGCCAGTGGGGAAGATAGAAAATACTACAAAGAGATAGATTTACCTACCGAAGTGGATGATAAAAGTGCAAAAGCCTCGTACAATAATGGGGTACTTCAAGTAGTACTCAAGAAACTTAAAGGTAAAGAGGAGAAGGGTACAGAAATTAAAGTTGAATGACATTAGCTTTTTTAGATTCCACATAACTTAGTCCGCTCTGATCTTCTATGATTAAAGTGAAAGGAAGCTCACCTTTTTTAGCCTTTTCAATATCCTGACAACCATTATTTTCACATAATTCCCCCATATTGTCAAGTAATATTTCAAGTAATCCTTCCACTGTAGTTATTACACCTTGATATGCTTCTTTAGAAAGAGCCTCTACTCCCAGTTCAGGAATTATTACATTTGCATAAGGTGAACGGTATAGAATAGACCTTAAATCTTCTTCAGTTTCTACCTTTAATATAATCTTAATAGGCTTACCGTCCTCAAATGGTTTCACATCTCTAATTCTATATCCACAACTCTCGCACTCAAAGATCATGAGCAATAATACTCCAGCCCTTGGAGCTTCATATGAGTATTGTCTTATCCACATTGAGTTATTGGAACATACAGGGCATATGTGCTTGCCTTCGTATAATAGTTTAAGATCTGAAGTCACATGTAAAAATATAACGGTCAAGAAAAAATAATTATTTGGAAATAGTGGTGAAATGAAATATCCTAAGGAGAGTGAAACTGGAAAGATAGAATACAAACTGTTGATAATAAATGATGATGAAACAAGACTACAGAGTCTAGCAACTCAAATGAAATATAGATTAGAGGAAGGTGGGGGAGAGGCATTCTACATAATAGGTGTAGGAGATAATGGAGAGATTATAGGTATCGAAAAGGATCAGTTAGACAAAAGTATAGTCACAATAGAGAAAATAGCATCTACAATAAACGCTAAGATTGTTCATAAGAGGATAGTTGAAGTAAAAAGCAGGAAATTCATTGCGGAACTATTAATAAGGATATTTAAAGAAAGAATGCCAGTTCAAGTTAACATAGCTGTAATGGGACATGTAAATGCAGGTAAGAGCACACTCACAGGTGCATTAATCCTAGGAAAACTGGATGACGGAAATGGTACCCTAAGAGCTTTAATAGCACGTCATATGCATGAAATTCTCTCTGGGCGAACCTCTTCAGTAACACTAAGATTGTTAGGTCTCGATAGTAATGGTAATATAATAAATTGGACCTTGAGGGATCCTTTAGATGAGGCTGAGATAACTCTCAAAAGTTCCAAAATAATAAGGCTTATAGATCTAGGGGGGCACGAAAGATATTTGAGAACTACATTAAAAGGACTTTTAGGATATGAGGTTGATTATGTTATGCTCGTTGTAGGTGCTGATGACGGACTATCTGCAATGGGAAAAGAACATCTGGCAGTAGCTTCGATTTTAAAATTTCCAATATTTATAGTAGTCACGAAGGTTGATAAATATAGCAAAGAGAAGACTAATGGAATAGTAAATGATATCAAAAGTATCCTAAAGATACCTGGAATAAACAGATTAGTAATAGAGGTAGAGAATGAAGAGGACTTATTAAATTCTATACTAGCAATGAAAACTAAAAGAGTAGTACCTATATTTAAAGTTTCTAACGTAACAGGAGAAGGACTTGACCTACTTATGAAGTTCTTAAACATGTTGCCACCCAAAAAGATCGATAAGAGGGATGAAAATGAAGAGCCACTTGTATATATAGATGAAATATATAACGTATCTGGAGTAGGTACAGTAGTATTGGGATCT